>NZ_JBJQLJ010000011.1:0-143922 GCF_046486385.1 Escherichia sp. WS33
AATCCGGTAGCGGCGTAAAAATCGCGGAAGGGATGAAAAAAACAGCGCCTGACGGCGCTGTGTCTGGCATGCCTGCAATCCGGGAAACCGGACCAGGAAAAAACTTGCAGGCCATAACAGTATCTACGCTAGCTGTGCAATCCATTGATTTTGCACAATTTTGTAGGCTGGATAAGGCGTTAATGCCGCATCAGGCATTAAGAAAGCGCACTTGTCAGCAATCTGAGTAACGTCGAATCGATTTTCTTAATCCCACATCAATTCACTTCCATTAACTCTCAAACATCCATGCCCAACGCTCGCTTACCGTGAATGTTGAGGTCGGCAAGCGTAAAGCGTCCTTCCCAGTTTGTTTCATAGTCCTCGCGCGGGAAGTCGCCCGGCGATGCGCCTTTTTCCAGTGCGGCCTTCACCTTGTGCGCGTAGGCAAGATTTTTCTCGCACATCGGTGCCGCAGGAATGTACATCACGTTGCCCCAGCCCTGTTGATTTTCAACGGGGGCAACGGAATGGATGACGTCGCAGTGCCACCAGACGGAGTCTCCGGCTTCGAGTTTTGGAATGCTGGTTAACGCCTCAATCAACAGTGGATGCCATTGCTCTGATACCGGCAATACTCTTCCGGGCGCTACGCCGCACAGTTCATCCTCCGGCACATCATCAAGCAGCGGACGTAACAGTACGTACGCCATGGCTTCAGGAATGGGCACGACGTGCAGCAGCCCCTGACCAGGCAGCATATCAGAGAGCGCTGTCCAGCCCTGGAATGTCCGAAACACGGAACATTTGGTGGTGTTGTCCACCGTGTACTCTTCAACTTCCGTACGATGTGCCGCATGCCAGGGATCATATTGCGCCAGATTGCCATTAAAGACGTTGGCGAAAACGCGCTGATACGCTGGAAGCAGCCAGCGTTCCAGCGCCCCGGAGTCGGTATGCGCTCCAAGACCTTTGGAGGTCGTTCCGGGCGGACGGCGGCGGATACGGTCAGGGTAGATGACGCTCACATCCGGGTTAAACCATTGCTTTCCATCACTTTCAAATGTCCACAGACGATTGAGAAACGACTGCGCATTCGCCATTTCTTCACTCTGGCGGGCCTGCATTTGCGCCTGCGACCAGTAGATGGGGTAAATCTCGGGACGTGAAGCGCTGAGCGTCCCGAAGAAATTATCGCCGGGGCCTTTGTAGACCTCGTCAAAGCGGTTGCGGTCCAGATAGTCCAGCATCGACTGATCCCAGCCTAGCGCTTGTTCGCGGGGGAAATGGCCTTTTATCACCGCACAACCGCGACGTTTAATCTGTTCGCGCTGATCTGCAGTAACATGACCTGCTTTGATATCGGCATAAGACAGCACCGGCCAGACGGCATCGCCCTGTGCTTTGAGTGCGTTGATTTCAGCCACTCGCGTGGCAATGTCATCGCTTAGCTGATTAAAGATCTGCTGGACGTCGCCAAGCTGCGCCCGCAGCGCGTGCTTCATCTGACGGATAGCTGCTTTGTGATCGGCAGGCAATGTGTCGCTGGTAAAAGTAGAAGCCATAACCACCTCTCATTAACTTTCATTCGAAACCATTCTGATTTGCATGTGACAATATAAGTTATAAATAAGTTAATGCAAGTTTAATGATTTGATGTGATGTACAGGATGTAAAAAGAAGGGAAAACCGGAGCGCACGGCTCCGGTAGAGAGGTCAGCTGTTAAAAGGGGATGTGTTATCCAGCACCGCCTGAATCACATTCAGCGCGCCTTCATGATTATTATCATCGGTAGCGTAACGGGCGATTTGTTTAATGTTTTCCGCAGCATTGCCCATCGCAAAGGAATAACGCGCCATTTTCAGCATCTCCGCATCGTTACCGCTGTCGCCAATCGCTACCACATTTTGCGGTGACAGATCCCAGCGTTTCAGTAACCGCGAAATACCGTTTGCTTTATGTAGACCGGGAATAATCAGGTCGATAAAGCCAAAACCACTGGTGACGGGTTTCATAATGCCATCGAGCGCTATGTGCAGTTTGTCGATCACTAACGGGATTTGTTCATCTGGCAGGTTGAGCGAAAACTTGAACAGTACGTCGTCAATCTCCTGATAATCTTTTACAGCTTTCAGGCGATGGTAGTGTTTTGCCATCAGTGCGACAAATGCTTCGGGGGCATTTTCGCTGACATATGCACTTTGCAGACCGCAGGCGACAAAATTGAGTTGCTTATCTTTTAGCAACTCGCCAATAACAATCCGCGATTCATGTCGGGTCAGTTCGCCGTGGAACAGTTGCTTGCCATGTTCGTAAACCAGTGCGCCGTTTTCCGCGACAAAAGAGATCTCATCCTTTAGCTCAGGAAAGAACGAAATAAGCTGGTAATACTGATTACCGCTGGCGACAACGAACTCAATGCCGCGCTTTTTCAGTTCCTGATATTGCGCCATAAAACGTGGTTGGTTGTACGTTTTGGCGTCGTTAAGAAAAGTACCGTCCATGTCTGTGACGATAACTTTTACGCTCATAGGTGTGCTCCTGGCTCGAAAATGAAACCGTAACAGTGTAATAACAATGTGACGCAGAGCACAAATTATATTTCGAATGAAAGTAAGGATGAAATTGATGATGTGAATGATTTAGCCCGGCGACGCCGCAGCCGGGCCGAAGAGATTACAGCATATGTTCAGTACGAGCGATGATATCGTCCTGAGCGTCTGGAGAGAGCGCGGTGAAGAAGGCGGAATAACCCGCGACACGCACTACCAGATCGCGGTACTGATCCGGATGTTTTTTCGCCTCCAGCAGCGTTTCGCGGGAAACGATGTTGTACTGAATATGCCAGCCTTTATGCACCTCGAAGAAGGTGCGCAGCAGGATCATCAGCTTCTGCTTGTCAGATTCGTTCTCCAGCGTTGCCGGATTCAGTTTCTGGTTGAGCAACACGCCGCCGAGAATCGCTGCCGTAGGCAGTTTACCCACCGAGCCAATGACCGCAGTAGGGCCGAGATGGTCAGTACCAGAGGCCGGACTAGCGCCTTCTGCCAGCGGGGTGTGGGCTTTACGCCCGTCCGGCGTTGCCATAGTTTGCGCGCCAAACGGTACGTTAGCGGAGATAGATGACGTACCCGCGTAATAGTTGCCGCCAACCGGACCACGACCGTAGCGCGGATTATGGTACTGTTTCAGTTCGTCGATATAGGTCTGATAAGCGCGAGCCAGCAGCGTATCGACAGTATCATCGTCGTTGCCGTACTTCGGCGCACCGTTAATCAGCCGCTGACGCAGTTGCTCATGAGTCAGGCCATCGAAGTCATCCGCCAGTGCGGCAGCCAGCTGTTGCTGACCAATCGCGCCCTGTTCAAATACCAGTTTCTTCACTGCCGCCAGGCTGTTGCCGAGGTTGGCAATGCCAACCTGCAGGCCAGAAACCCAGTCATATTTCGCGCCGCCTTGCTTGATACTTTTCGCTCGCTCAATACAGTCATCCACCAGCGCCGAGCAGAGAATATCGTGCACGTTCTCTTCCAGCATGGTGTCGACGACATATTCGATTTCGATTGATTTACGCGTGTAATAACGGATTTGCGTATCCCACGCGTCCATTACTTCATCGAAATTGTTAAAGTTGCCTGCCGACAACGCTTTTTCTTGTGGCAGGAACACTTTGCCGCTGGTGGCATCACGCCCGCCTTCCAGCGCCGCCAGCATCACGCGGGCGAAGTTGATAAAGCTCATGCCGGTACAGCGATAGCCCCATTTGCCACCGACGGCGGTTTCGATACAACCAATCGCTGCGTAGTCGTAAGCGTCCTGCGGTTCAATACCGAGTTTAATAAATTCCGGGATCACGATTTCGTCGTTGTTGAACGCCGGCATCCCGAAGCCGCAACGGATCACCTGTACGCAGGCGTCGAGGAAATCATTACTCATTCCTGCATGGTAACGCACGCTGAGGTTAGGCTGAGTGGAACGCAGGCGACCGCAGGATTCGAGGATCGCGTAAGAGAGGGGATTCACTGCATCCATTGGTTGACCATCAACCAGATTTTGTCCGCCAATGGTAACGTTCTGATACAGCGGACTTCCCGCAGAGGCTTTTGAGTGTGAGCCGGAGCGGATCTTGTTCACTTCCAGCAGTTTCAGCCAGCAGCTATGTAGCATCTCGATGGCGTGTTCGCGATCCAGCGTCTGGTTGAGTTCAACGTCGCGGCGATAGTACGGGTAGAGATACTGGTCCATACGACCAAACGATACCGAGTGACCGTTAGATTCGATCTGCAAAATCAATTGGATGAAGTAACACAGTTGCAGCGCCTGCCAGAAAGTCTGCGGCGGCTGGTGGGCGATAAGATCGCAGTTTTCTGCCATCGTCAGCAGTTCATCGCGACGGCTTTCGCGAGTTTCGGTAGCAGCCATTTCACGCGCCAGGGCAGCGAAACGTTCAATGTGTTCACTGACTGCCACCAGCACGATATCAATCGCTTTCAGGAATTGTTCGCCATGTAAATCTTCCAGCACCGTCAGATTGATGCGCGAGCGACGTTCCGCTACTTTCTCACGCAGACCATCAAGACCTTTTTCCAGCAGCAGCGGGAAATTCACCGCCAGGTGCGCATCGCCGGAGGTCATATTGCCTTCCGCTTTAATGATTCCGGTCGCCAGCAGACCTTTTTGCTCATCGGTAAACATGCCGTAGCAGCGATCCTGTACGGTCTGACCGCGCCACCACGGGCACACTTCATGCAGAACGCGTTTGTTCTCTTCGCTCACCGCAAAGCCAGCACCGGGACGATCTGCCAGATCATCAATCTCTTTTTCGATCCACGAGACAGTATATTCCGGGAAGATCGGCGCGGCGCGAACTTCGCTTGCCTGGTTGCCAATGATCAACTCATCGTGTTTGATCCAGATGGTGCGATTCGCCAGGTGATGCGCCAGTGCCAGCGCGCGACGTACCGGGATCGGCTTATCGAGATGTTGTTGATACATCTCGGTATAGTGCTGCGCGCGCTCGGTACAGACTGGCGGTTTCACAATATGCACCAGCGCATTTTTGTGCGCTTTAATGCGGTCGCTGAGCGTGTCCAGTTTCAGTGTGGTCATGGTTGTTATCCTCGTAAGGTCGCGGTTAACCCTTTCTGGCAGGCATACTGCTGGGCAAAGTCGAGCAGTTCTGGCGCATCAAGCGGTTTTTCCGGGGCGTCATAGGGCAGATTAAGTAAGTGATATTTGTTGATGCCCAGCGTGTGGTAGGGCAGAAAATGAATTTCGCCAACGTGCAGCTCGTCGGCGGCAAAATCGGTAATGGCTTTTACAGAGGTTTCGTCGGCATTAAAGCCCTGAATCAGCGGCACGCGGATAATGATTTTTTTGCCCGCTGCGGCGAGTTTTTTCAGGTTATCCAGCACCCTGGCGGCGTTACCGTCGGTCCACTGTTTAAACGGCGCGTCGGCAACGTGTTTTAAATCGGCAAGAAACAGATCGATATAGGGCAGAGAAGGGGCGATATATTTCCACGGCACATGCAGACAGGTTTCTACCGCAGTATGAATGCCGGCCTCGTGGCTGGCTTGCAGTAGCGCCATCGCCATTTCCGGCTGCATAAAGGGTTCACCACCCGAAAGCGTTAAACCGCCGCCGCTGCGATCATAAAACGGTTTATCGCGCAGAACGGTCGTCATGATCTCCTCAACGCTTTTCACTTCACCACACACGGTTAATGCCTGTGTCGGACAGCAGTCGGTTAACGCCGTCAGATGCTCCGGGGTTAACTTTTCCCGATGAATAAGCAAACCATTCAGCGCGCGCTCAATCACTTCCGGCGCGGCCTTAGCGCACAGCTCGCAGCCTTCCAGACACAGTCGTGCGTCATACAGCAGATCCTGCGTGCGGGCGCGGCTTTCCGGGTTCTGACACCAGCGGCAGCCCAGCGAACAGCCTTTAAGAAATACGACCGTGCGGATACCGGGGCCATCATGGGTCGAGTAGCGCTGAATATTGAAAATCATAGTTGCCTCTCTGTTTCGTTCAAACATTAAAATACTTTCGAATGAAAGTTAGATTGATGTGCGTCAACTGTTCAGAGAGTTTTCCCGTGATAGTCTACATTCAGACAAAAAGTACATTTTGAGGATGGTTATGGAACTGTATCTGGATACTTCAGACGTTGTTGCGGTGAAGGCGCTGTCACGTATTTTTCCGCTGGCGGGTGTGACCACTAACCCAAGCATTATCGCCGCGGGTAAAAAACCGCTGGATGTTGTGCTTCCGCAACTTCATGAAGCGATGGGCGGTCAGGGGCGTCTGTTTGCCCAGGTAATGGCTACCACTGCTGAAGGGATGGTGAATGACGCACGTAAATTGCGTTCTATTATTGCGGATATCGTGGTGAAAGTTCCGGTGACCGCCGAGGGGCTGGCAGCTATTAAGATGTTAAAAGCGGAAGGGATTCCAACGCTGGGAACCGCGGTATATGGCGCAGCACAAGGGCTGCTGTCGGCGCTGGCAGGTGCGGAATATGTTGCGCCTTACGTTAATCGTATTGATGCTCAGGGCGGTAGCGGCATTCAGGCTGTGACCGACTTACACCAGTTATTGAAAATGCATGCGCCGCAGGCGAAAGTGCTGGCAGCGAGTTTCAAAACCCCGCGTCAGGCGCTGGACTGCTTACTGGCAGGATGTGAATCAATTACGCTGCCACTGGATGTGGCACAACAGATGATTAGCTATCCGGCGGTTGATGCCGCTGTGGCGAAGTTTGAACAGGACTGGCTGGGAGCGTTTGGCAGAACGTCGATTTAACCGGACGTTCTGCATCCTCATAAATTGCTGATGACGTGGCGGAGTGCACCGATGCCTGCCGCGCTTGGAAATCTGTGCCCGAACCGTAGGCCAGATAAGGCGTTCACGCCGCATCTGGCGTCTGGAGCAAATGCCTGATGCGACGCTTGTCGCGTCTTATCAGGCCTGGAGGTGGCAATTACTGCCCGCACACCTCACACCCCGGATTGCGCATCAGTTTCATTTCGCGAAACTGACAGGTCATCGCATCGTACATGACGATTTTCCCGCTGGCCGGTTTGCCATAACCTGCCAGCAGTTTGATCGCTTCCATTGCCTGCAACGAACCAATTACGCCGATCAACGGTGCCATCACGCCTGCTTCTACGCAGGTTAATGCGTTCTCGCCAAACAAACGGCTAAGGCAGCGATAGCACGGTTCGCCGTCCTGATAAGTGAAGACCGTGATTTGCCCTTCCATACGAATTGCCGCGCCGGAAACCAGCGGCACCTTCGCGGCAAAACAGCCTGCGTTCAGTTGATTACGTACCGCAACGTTATCCGTACAGTCGAGCACCAGATCGTGTTCAGCAATCAATGCTGCAAGTTCTGCGTCATCTAGCAGTGCATTGACTGGCGTAATCGCGATATGTGGGTTGATCCGCGTCAGGGCGTAACGGGCGGATTCCACCTTCGGTTGCCCGACCGTGGCATCACTGTGCAGTGTCTGGCGTTGCAGATTCGAGAGCGAAACCGTGTCGAAGTCGAGCAGCGTCAGGTTGCCGACACCGGCGCTTGCCAGATACTGCGAAGCTGCGCAGCCGAGTCCACCGAGGCCGACTACCAGCACACGAGAATCTTTTAGCGCCTCCTGACCGTCAAAATCAAAACCGCGCAGAATGATTTGCCGGTTGTAGCGCAGCATCTCCTGATCGCTGAGTTCCGCCATTACAGGCCTCCGAACAACGCGTTAAACGGTTCTACTTCCACCCATTCGCCCACGTCCACATTGCCGCGATCGCGTTCCAGCACGATAAAGCAGTTGCCGAGACTAAAGGAGCTAAATATATGTGAACCCTGATGTCCGGTGGTCGTCACTTCAAGTTCACCGTCGGCGTTGCGTTGCAGCACGCCGCGCTGGAAATCAAGACGTCCTGGCGTTTTTTTCAGGCGGGACGCTGTGCGTACGCGCTGGCGCGCGGGCAGGCCGCTGGCGGTGTTGCCGCTTAGTTTTGCCAGCAAAGGCTGTACCAGTTGATAGAAGGTCAGCGTCGCTGAAACCGGGTTGCCCGGCAGGCCGCAGAACCAGCTATTAGAAAGTTTACCGAACGCGAACGGTTTACCCGGTTTAATCGCCAGCTTCCAGAAGGCGATCTCCCCCAGCTCTTCAAGAATGGTTTTGGTGTAATCCGCTTCACCCACTGAAACACCGCCGGAACTGATCACCACATCCGCCTGGCTGTCGGCTTCAATAAATGCGGCGCGCAGGGCATGTGGATCGTCGCGGATAATCCCTAAGTTGATTACCTCGCATCCCAACTGTTCTAACATCAGGTGTACGGCGAGACGGTTGGTATCGTAGATTTGGCCATCGCCCAGTGGCTGACCGGGCAACTGGAGTTCATCACCGGTAGAAAAAAGCGCTACACGCACTTTACGAATCACCGGAACTTCGGCAATCCCCAGTGAAGCAATCACTGGCAGTTCAGCGGTAGTCAGGCGAGTTCCCGCCGGGAAAACAACCGCACCTGCAGAGATATCTTCACCGCGACGGCGAATATTTTGCCCGCTACGCACTTCAGCAGTAAAACGCACGCCATTGTCCGTTTGTTCAGTCTGCTCCTGCATCACCACTGCTTCGCAGCCTTCCGGCACCGGCGCACCGGTCATAATACGAATGCAGGTACCCGCAGGCCATTCACCATGGTACGGCTGACCGGCAAAGGATTTACCGGCAACGGGCAGCGGTTGCCTGGAGGCAATATCGGCTAAACGCACCGCGTAGCCGTCCATTGCGGAGTTATCAAACCCCGGAACATCAAGCGGCGAAACGACATCGCTCGCCAGAATACGACCAAAACACTGTACCAGTGGCAGCGTTTCCTGGGCGGTCAGTGGGGTGACGCGAGAAAGCATCTCATTAAGCGCGGTGTCGAGCGACATCAATCCGGTGGTAAATTCCATGAAAACACTCCTGCGGAGGCAAAATCGAATTTGCCTATTATGTCAGAAAAACGCCACAGACTGTATGCCACCTCGGGCGTAGCGTTGGCTCCTGCCTTTACATGCCATATCCATCTTTCTATATTCAAAAATTGAATGAGTAATTCATAAAAATTCTGATATTTATAGCAAAAGTGGCGAGCCACCCTTAATGGACGAATACTATGGGCAAAGCAGTCATTGCAATTCATGGTGGCGCAGGTGCAATTAGCCGCGCGCAGATGAGTCTGCAACAGGAATTACGCTACATTGAGGCGTTGTCTGCCATTGTTGAAACCGGGCAGAAAATGCTGGAAGCGGGCGAAAGTGCGCTGGATGTGGTGACGGAAGCGGTGCGTCTGCTGGAAGAGTGTCCACTGTTTAACGCCGGAATTGGCGCTGTCTTTACGCGTGATGAAACCCATGAACTGGACGCCTGTGTGATGGATGGTAACACCCTGAAAGCCGGTGCGGTGGCGGGCGTTAGTCATCTGCGTAATCCGGTTCTTGCCGCCCGGCTGGTGATGGAGCAAAGCCCGCATGTGATGATGATTGGCGAAGGGGCAGAAAATTTTGCGTTTGCTCGTGGCATGGAGCGCGTCTCGCCGGAGATTTTCTCCACGCCTTTGCGTTATGAACAACTACTGGCAGCGCGCAAGGAAGGGGCAACCGTCCTCGACCATAGCGGTGCGCCACTGGATGAAAAACAGAAAATGGGCACCGTGGGGGCCGTGGCGTTGGATTTAGACGGCAATTTGGCGGCAGCCACGTCCACAGGCGGAATGACCAATAAATTACCCGGACGAGTTGGCGATAGTCCCTTAGTGGGTGCCGGATGCTACGCCAATAACGCCAGTGTGGCGGTTTCTTGTACCGGCACGGGCGAAGTCTTCATCCGCGCGCTGGCGGCATATGACATCGCCGCGTTAATGGATTACGGCGGATTAAGTCTCGCGGAAGCCTGCGAGCGGGTAGTAATGGAAAAACTCCCTGCGCTTGGAGGTAGCGGTGGCTTAATCGCTATCGACCATGAAGGGAATGTCGCGCTACCGTTTAACACCGAAGGAATGTATCGCGCCTGGGGCTACGCAGGCGATACGCCAACCACCGGTATCTACCGTGAAAAAGGGGACACCGTTGCCACACAGTGATGAACTTGATGCCGGTAATGTGCTGGCGGTTGAAAATCTGAATATTGCCTTTATGCAGGACCAGCAGAAAATAGCTGCGGTCCGCAATCTCTCTTTTAGTCTGCAACGCGGTGAGACGCTGGCAATTGTTGGCGAATCCGGCTCCGGTAAGTCAGTGACTGCGTTGGCATTGATGCGCCTGTTGAAACAGGCGGGCGGTTTAGTACAGTGCGATAAAATGCTGTTGCAGCGGCGCAGTCGCGAAGTGATTGAACTTAGCGAGCAGAGCGCTGCACAAATGCGCCATGTTCGCGGTGCGGATATGGCGATGATATTTCAGGAACCGATGACATCGCTGAACCCGGTATTTACTGTGGGTGAACAGATTGCCGAATCAATTCGTCTGCATCAGAACGCCAGTCGTGAAGAAGCGATGGTCGAGGCGAAGCGGATGCTGGATCAGGTACGCATTCCTGAGGCACAAACCATTCTTTCACGTTATCCGCATCAACTCTCTGGCGGGATGCGCCAGCGAGTGATGATTGCGATGGCGCTGTCATGCCGCCCGGCGGTGCTGATTGCCGATGAGCCAACCACCGCGCTGGATGTCACTATTCAGGCGCAGATCCTGCAATTAATCAAAGTATTGCAAAAAGAGATGTCGATGGGCGTTATCTTTATCACTCACGATATGGGCGTGGTGGCAGAGATTGCCGATCGGGTACTGGTGATGTATCAGGGCGAGGCGGTGGAAACGGGTACCGTCGAACAGATTTTTCATGCACCGCAACATCCTTACACCCGTGCGCTGTTAGCTGCTGTTCCGCAACTTGGTGCGATGAAAGGGTTAGATTATCCCCGACGTTTCCCGTTGATATCGCTTGAACATCCAGCGAAACAGGCCCCCCCCATCGAGCAGAAAACGGTGGTGGATGGCGAACCTGTTTTACGAGTGCGTAATCTTGTCACCCGTTTCCCTTTGCGCAGCGGTTTGTTGAATCGCGTAACGCGGGAAGTGCATGCCGTTGAGAAAGTCAGTTTTGATCTCTGGCCTGGCGAAACGCTATCGCTGGTGGGCGAGTCTGGCAGCGGTAAATCCACTACCGGGCGGGCGTTGCTGCGCCTGGTCGAATCGCAGGGCGGCGAAATTATCTTTAACGGTCAGAGAATCGATACCTTGTCACCCGGCAAACTTCAGGCATTGCGCCGGGATATTCAGTTTATTTTTCAGGACCCTTACGCTTCGCTGGACCCACGTCAGACCATCGGTGATTCGATTATCGAACCGCTGCGTGTACACGGTTTATTGCCAGGTAAAGAAGCGGCTGCACGCGTTGCGTGGTTGCTGGAGCGCGTGGGCCTGTTACCTGAACATGCCTGGCGTTACCCGCATGAGTTTTCCGGCGGTCAGCGCCAGCGCATCTGCATTGCTCGCGCGTTGGCATTGAATCCGAAAGTGATCATTGCCGACGAAGCCGTCTCGGCGCTGGATGTTTCTATTCGCGGGCAGATTATCAACTTGTTGCTCGATCTCCAGCGTGATTTCGGCATTGCGTATCTGTTTATCTCCCACGATATGGCCGTGGTAGAGCGGATTAGTCATCGTGTGGCGGTGATGTATCTCGGGCAAATTGTTGAAATTGGTCCACGGCGCGCGGTCTTCGAAAACCCGCAGCATCCTTATACGCGTAAATTACTGGCGGCAGTTCCGGTCGCTGAACCGTCCCGACAACGACCGCAGCGTGTACTGCTGTCGGACGATCTTCCCAGCAATATTCATCTGCGTGGCGAAGAGGTGGCAGCCGTCTCGTTGCAATGCGTCGGGCCGGGGCATTACGTCGCACAACCACAATCAGAATACGCATTCATGCGTAGATAACATTCAGGCGGAGAATAAAATGGCAAGAGCTGTACACCGTAGTGGGTTAGTGGCGCTGGGCATTGCGACAGCGTTGATGGCATCTTGTGCATTCGCTGCCAAAGATGTGGTGGTGGCGGTAGGATCGAATTTCACCACGCTCGATCCGTATGACGCGAATGACACGTTATCTCAGGCCGTAGCGAAATCGTTTTACCAGGGGCTGTTCGGTCTGGATAAAGAGATGAAACTGAAAAACGTGCTGGCGGAGAGTTATACCGTTTCCGATGACGGCATTACTTACACCGTGAAATTGCGGGAAGGCATTAAATTCCAGGATGGCACCGATTTCAACGCCGCGGCGGTGAAAGCGAATCTGGACCGGGCCAGCGATCCGGCGAATCATCTTAAACGCTATAACCTGTATAAGAATATTGCCAAAACGGAGGCGATCGATCCAACAACAGTAAAGATTACCCTCAAACAGCCGTTCTCAGCGTTTATTAATATTCTTGCCCATCCGGCGACCGCGATGATTTCACCGGCAGCGCTGGAAAAATATGGCAAGGAGATTGGTTTTCATCCGGTGGGAACCGGACCGTATGAACTGGATACCTGGAATCAGACCGATTTTGTGAAGGTGAAAAAATTCGCGGGTTACTGGCAGCCAGGATTGCCCAAACTGGACAGCATAACCTGGCGTCCGGTGGCGGATAACAACACCCGCGCGGCAATGCTGCAAACCGGTGAAGCGCAGTTTGCTTTCCCCATTCCCTACGAGCAGGCCACACTGCTGGAGAAAAACAAAAATATCGAGTTGATGGCCAGTCCGTCAATTATGCAGCGTTATATCAGTATGAACGTGACGCAAAAGCCGTTCGATAACCCGAAGGTCCGTGAGGCGCTGAATTACGCCATTAACCGTCCGGCGCTGGTGAAAGTTGCCTTTGCGGGCTATGCAACGCCAGCTACTGGTGTGGTACCGCCAAGTATCGCCTACGCGCAAAGTTATAAACCGTGGCCTTACGATCCAGTGAAAGCGCGCGAATTACTGAAAGAGGCGGGATATCCCAACGGTTTCAGTACCACGCTGTGGTCGTCACATAACCACAGCACCGCGCAGAAAGTGCTGCAATTTACCCAGCAGCAGTTAGCGCAGGTCGGGATTAAAGCCCAGGTGACCGCGATGGATGCCGGACAGCGGGCGGCAGAAGTTGAAGGTAAAGGGCAAAAAGAGAGCGGCGTGCGGATGTTCTACACTGGCTGGTCGGCTTCAACCGGCGAAGCGGACTGGGCGCTATCGCCACTGTTCGCCTCGCAAAACTGGCCACCGACGCTGTTTAATACCGCATTTTACAGCAATAAACAGGTGGACGACTTCCTGGCTCAGGCACTGAAAACTAATGATCCGGCGGAAAAGACCCGCTTGTATAAGGCGGCGCAGGATATCATCTGGCAAGAGTCGCCGTGGATCCCGCTGGTGGTAGAAAAACTGGTGTCGGCACACAGTAAAAACCTGACCGGTTTTTGGATCATGCCAGACACCGGCTTCAGCTTTGAAGACGCGGATTTGCAATAAGCAACGCAGGGAGTGGAATGCTTAATTACGTTATCAAACGCTTACTGGGGTTGATTCCGACGCTGTTTATCGTCTCGGTGCTGGTGTTTTTATTTGTGCATATGCTGCCCGGCGATCCGGCGCGATTGATTGCCGGGCCCGAAGCTGATGCGCAGGTTATAGAACTGGTGCGTCAGCAGCTGGGGTTGGATCAGCCGCTGTATCACCAGTTCTGGCACTATATCAGCAATGCTGTGCAGGGGGATTTTGGCCTGTCGATGGTGTCGCGTCGTCCGGTTGCCGATGAGATTGCCAGCCGCTTTATGCCAACGCTGTGGCTGACCATAACCAGTATGGTCTGGGCGGTGATATTTGGTATGGCGGCGGGAATTATCGCCGCCGTCTGGCGTAATCGTTGGCCGGATCGATTGAGTATGACCATTGCGGTGTCGGGGATCTCGTTTCCGGCATTTGCGCTGGGGATGCTTTTAATTCAGGTATTCTCCGTTGAACTGGGCTGGCTGCCTACCGTGGGAGCAGACAGTTGGCAGCACTACATTTTACCCTCCCTGACGCTCGGCGCGGCAGTGGCAGCCGTGATGGCGCGCTTTACCCGCGCGTCGTTTGTCGATGTTTTAAGCGAAGATTATATGCGTACCGCGAGGGCGAAAGGGGTGAGCGAAACCTGGGTTGTCCTCAAACACGGGCTACGTAACGCGATGATCCCGGTAGTGACCATGATGGGCTTACAGTTTGGCTTTTTGCTCGGTGGTTCTATCGTGGTGGAGAAAGTTTTCAACTGGCCCGGACTTGGACGCTTACTCGTTGACTCCGTAGAAATGCGCGATTACCCGGTGATTCAGGCGGAAATTCTGCTTTTCTCGCTGGAATTTATTCTTATCAACTTAGTGGTGGATGTGCTTTACGCCGCCATTAACCCGGCTATCAGGTACAAGTAAGGATGCGACTATTTAACTGGCGACGTCAGGCGGTGTTAAACGCCATGCCACTGGTCAAACCTGACCAGGTGCGTACACCGTGGCATGAATTCTGGCGACGATTTCGCCGTCAGCATATGGCGATGACCGCCGCATTATTCGTTATTTTATTGATTGTGGTGGCCATTTTTGCACGCTGGATCGCTCCCTATGACGCCGAAAATTATTTTGATTATGACAATCTGAATAACGGACCTTCTTTGCAGCACTGGTTTGGCGTCGATTCACTGGGGCGCGACATTTTCAGCCGTGTCCTGGTTGGTGCGCAAATCTCGCTGGCGGCGGGCGTGTTTGCCGTGTTTATCGGTGCGGCGATCGGGACGTTGCTGGGCTTGTTGGCTGGATATTATGAAGGCTGGTGGGATCGGTTGATCATGCGCATTTGCGATGTGCTGTTTGCCTTCCCGGGTATTTTACTGGCGATCGCTGTTGTTGCGGTGTTGGGAAGCGGCATTGCTAACGTGATTATCGCAGTCGCCATTTTTTCCATCCCCGCGTTTGCCCGCCTGGTGCGCGGCAACACGCTGGTGTTGAAACAGCAAACCTTTATTGAGTCAGCACGCAGTATTGGTGCCAGCGATATGACCATTTTATTGCGTCATATCTTGCCTGGGACCGTCTCGTCTATCGTGGTGTTTTTCACCATGCGCATTGGCACCTCGATTATCTCTGCCGCCAGCCTGTCATTTCTCGGCCTCGGTGCGCAGCCGCCGACACCAGAGTGGGGAGCAATGCTCAATGAGGCACGAGCGGATATGGTTATCGCGCCGCATGTCGCTGTTTTTCCGGCCCTGGCTATTTTTCTGACCGTACTGGCGTTCAATTTGTTGGGCGATGGTTTACGCGATGCGCTGGATCCGAAAATTAAAGGATAGTTACGTTTGAATATTGCTTGAAAGGGTAATCACCTCACAGGCAATTATTGCCCTAAGCAAGTGTTGTAACTTTCTGCTGATTTTGTAGAATCGGGTAATTTGGTTAAAAAGCCGCAGCAAGGGACTATTTTTGCAGCGGCACAGCGTTCAGATAGTTATTTTGTTAAATGTATTAACATGCTGAGTTTATACGAAAAGATAAAGATAAGGCTGATAATTTTATTTTTATTGGCAGCACTGTCATTTATTGGTCTTTTTTTCATCATTAACTATCAACTGGTATCGGAACGCGCGGTAAAACGTGCCGATAGCCGCTTTGAACTTATTCAGAAAAACGTTGGCTATTTCTTTAAAGATATTGAACGTTCGGCCCTGACATTAAAGGACTCACTGTATTTATTAAAAAATACAGAGGAGATTCAACGCGCCGTGATTCTGAAAATGGAAATGATGCCATTTTTAGACTCGGTGGGACTGGTACTTGATGATAATAAATATTATCTCTTTTCGCGGAGGGCGAATGATAAAATCGTTGTTTATCATCAGGAACAAGTAAATGGACCGCTTGTCGACGAGTCAGGGCGGGTTATTTTTGCCGATTTTAACCCATCGAAACGACCGTGGTCGGTGGCTTCAGATGACTCTAACAACAGCTGGAATCCGGCATACAATTGCTTTGATCGTCCGGGTAAAAAATGTATCTCTTTTACGCTACGTATCAACGGCAAAGATCACGATTTGTTAGCGGTAGATAAAATTCATGTCGATTTAAACTGGCGGTATCTGAACGAGTATCTTGATCAAATCAGCGCTAATGATGAAGTTCTATTTTTGAAACAAGGTCATGAGATCATTGCCAAGAATCAACTCGCTCGTGAAAAACTGATTATTTATAATAGCGAAGGTAATTATAATATTATTGATTCTGTCGATACGGAGTATATTGCAAAGACATCAGCAGTGCCAAATAATGCATTGTTCGAAATCTATTTTTATTATCCTGGCGGTAATTTATTGAACGCATCAGATAAACTTTTTTATCTACCGTTTGCGTTCATTATTATCGTGTTGCTGGTGGTATATTTCATGACCACTCGTGTGTTCCGTCGGCAATTTTCTGAAATGACCGAGCTGGTTAATACGCTGGCGTTTTTGCCCGACTCAACGGATCAGATCGAGGCTCTGAAAATTCGCGAAGGCGATGCGAAAGAGATTATCAGCATCAAAAATTCGATCGCGGAAATGAAAGATGCCGAAATTGAACGGTCAAATAAATTGCTCTCACTGATCTCTTACGATCAGGAAAGCGGTTTTATTAAAAATATGGCGATTATTGAGTCCAACAATAATCAGTATCTGGCTGTGGGGATCATCAAACTGTGTGGTCTGGAAGCCGTGGAAGCGGTGTTTGGTGTTGATGAACGCAATAAAATCGTCAGGAAATTGTGTCAGCGAATTGCCGAGAAATATGCGCAATGCTGCGATATCGTGACATTCAATGCCGATCTCTATTTACTTCTGTGTCGGGAAAATGTACAGACATTTACCCGTAAAATAGCGATGGTAAACGATTTTGACAGCAGCTTTGGCTACCGCAATCTGCGCATCCATAAGTCTGCCATTTGTGAACCTTTGCAGGGGGAAAACGCCTGGAGTTACGCAGAAAAACTGAAACTGGCGATTTCCAGTATCCGTGACCATATGTTCTCCGAGTTTATTTTCTGTGATGACGCGAAACTCAACGAAATAGAAGAGAATATCTGGATTGCGCGTAATATTCGCCATGCAATGGAAATTGGCGAACTATTCCTCGTCTATCAACCGATCGTTGATATTAACACCCGCGCCATTCTGGGCGCGGAGGCGTTGTGCCGTTGGGTTTCTGCGGAGCGGGGGATCATTTCACCGCTGAAGTTCATTACCATTGCTGAAGATATCGGGTTTATCAATGAGCTGGGTTATCAGATTATTAAAACGGCAATGGGTGAATTCAGACATTTTAGTCAGCGTGCGTCGCTGAAGGATGATTTCTTACTGCATATTAATGTTTCGCCCTGGCAGTTAAACGAACCGCACTTTCATGAGCGTTTTACCACCATCATGAAAGAAACTGGCCTGAAGGCGAACAGCCTCTGTGTTGAGATCACTGAAACCGTGATTGAGCGAATTAATGAACATTTTTATCTCAATATTGAACAACTGCGTAAACAAGGGGTACGGATATCGATTGATGACTTTGGCACCGGTTTGTCAAACCTGAAACGTTTTTATGAAATTAATCCAGACAGCATAAAGGTGGACTCGCAATTTACCGGCGATATTTTCGGTACTGCGGGAAAAATTGTGCGCATTATTTTCGATCTGGCACGCTATAACCGGATCCCGGTGATTGCGGAAGGCGTAGAGAGCGAAGACGTTGCGCGCGAATTAATTAAATTAGGATGTGTTCAGGCTCAGGGGTATCTGTACCAGAAACCCATGCCATTCTCCGCCTGGGATAAAAGTGGAAAATTAGTAAAAGAGTAGTTTACGTATGTCCAGAATCAATAAGTTCGTACTTACAGTCAGTCTGCTGATTTTTATCATGATTTCAGCAGTTGCCTGCGGGATCTACACTCAAATGGTAAAGGAACGGGTGTATAGCCTGAAACAGTCCGTTATTGATACTGCTTTTGCGGTGGCAAATATTGCTGAATATCGGCGTAGCGTGGCAATTGATCTTATCAACACGCTAAATCCCACGGAGGAACAGCTGTTGGTTGGTTTGCGCACAGCTTACGCCGACTCGGTTTCCCCCTCTTATTTGTACGATGTCGGTCCTTATCTGATTTCCAGTGACGAATGTATTCAGGTAAAGGAGTTCGAGAAAAATTATTGTGCAGATATTATGCAGGTTGTGAAGTATCGACATGTCAAAAATACAGGGTTTATCTCTTTTGACGGTAAAACCTTCGTCTATTACCTCTATCCGGTAACTCACAATCGTAGTCTGATATTTTTGCTTGGTCTGGAGCGTTTTTCTTTACTGTCAAAATCGCTGGCGATGGACAGCGAGAACCTGATGTTCTCTCTATTTAAGAACGGTAAACCGGTGACCGGTGATGAATATAATGCTAAAAACGCCATCTTCACCGTTTCGGAAGCGATGGAGCACTTCGCCTATTTGCCGACCGGATTGTACGTATTTGCGTATAAAAAAGATGTTTATTTGCGGGTCTGTACATTGATTATTTTCTTTGCCGCATTGGTGGCAGTGATATCGGGTACCAGTTGCCTCTATCTGGTACGCAGAGTGATTAATCGTGGTATTGTGGAGAAAGAAGCCATCATTAATAACCATTTTGAACGCGTACTGGATGGCGGGCTTTTCTTTTCGGCTGCCGATGTCAAAAAACTCTACAGTATGTATAACTCGGCGTTCCTGGACGACCTGACCAAAGCAATGGGCAGAAAATCCTTTGACGAAGATTTAAAAGCGCTGCCGGAAAAAGGCGGTTATTTGTGCCTGTTTGACGTCGATAAATTCAAAAACATTAACGACACCTTCGGTCATTTGCTGGGCGATGAAGTGTTGATGAAAGTGGTGAAAATCCTTAAATCACAGATCCCGGTAGATAAAGGTAAAATCTACCGCTTCGGCGGTGACGAATTTGCGGTGATTTATACGGGTGGAACGCTGGAAGAGTTGCTATCGATTCTAAAAGAAATCGTTCATTTCCAGGTGGGAAGCATTAATTTAAGTACCAGTATCGGTGTAGCGCATTCAAATGAATGTACCACCGTCGAACGCTTGAAAATGCTGGCGGATGAGCGGCTGTATAAGAGTAAGAAAAACGGCAGGGCTCAGATAAGCTGGCAGTAATCATTATTCGCAGGCCGGACAAATGATTTTGCCCGGCCTGAATTAATTAAACCCGGCTACCCCACAAATCGTACTCATCGGCGTGCTCGACTTTCACACGCAGGATATCACCCGGCTTAACGTTGGTTTCACCATTGAGATAAACCGCGCCGTCGATTTCCGGTGCATCTGCCATGCTGCGACCAATCGCGCCTTCTTCGTCCACTTCGTCGATAATCACCAGAATTTCACGGCCCACTTTCTCTTGCAGGCGCTCGGCGGAAATCTGCTGCTGCAGCTGCATGAAACGGTTCCAGCGTTCTTCTTTAACTTCTTCCGGAACCTGGTCAGGCAGGGCATTGGCGTCTGCACCTTCAACCGGGCTGTATTTAAAGCAGCCAACGCGATCCAGACGCGCTTCTTTCAGGAAGTCGAGTAGCATCTGGAAATCTTCTTCTGTCTCGCCAGGGAAGCCGACAATAAAGGTTGAGCGTAGGGTCAGTTCCGGGCAGATTTCGCGCCACTGTTTGATGCGCGCCAGTTGGCGATCTACAGAACCCGGACGCTTCATCAGTTTGAGAATGCGCGGGCTGGCGTGCTGCAACGGAATGTCCAGATACGGCAGGATTTTGCCTTCTGCCATCAGTGGGATGACGTCGTCCACATGCGGATAAGGGTAAACGTAGTGCAGACGTGTCCAGATCCCCAGTTTCGATAACTGTTCGCACAGGCTGACCATGCTGGTTTTTACCGGCTCGCCGTTGTGGAAGCCAGTACGATGTTTAACATCAACGCCATAGGCGGAAGTATCCTGCGAGATCACCAGAATCTCTTTAACGCCCGCATCTACCAGACGTTTCGCTTCACTTAACACTTCGCCAATCGGACGGCTCACCAGGTCGCCGCGCATAGACGGAATAATGCAGAAGGTGCAGCGGTGATTACAGCCTTCCGAAATTTTCAGATAGGCATAATGACGCGGCGTCAGTTTCACACCTTGTTCTGGCACCAGGCTCAGGAATGGGTTGTGTTTCGGTTTTGGCACGTAGTGATGAACGTGCTCCAGAACCTGCTCATAGCTATGAGGCCCGGTGATTTCCAGCACTTTCGGGTGGACTTCGCGGATCTGATCTTCTTTTGCCCCCAGACAACCGGTCACAATTACCTTGCCGTTTTCATTCAACGCTTCACCAATGGCTTCCAGTGATTCTTGTACCGCGCTGTCAATAAAGCCGCAGGTGTTGACGATCACCATGTCCGCATCGTCATAGCTCGGTACCACGTCATAACCTTCAGTGCGGAGTTCGGTGAGAATACGCTCTGAATCAACAAGGTTTTTTGGACAGCCAAGGGAAACAAAGCCGATTTTCGGCTGGGGAGTTACTTTGCTCATAGCTTAAAAAATATTCAGTTACAGGAAAGGTCAGGGCAGGGATTCTACAGAGTTCTGCATAAAATTTGTATCGCAATCTCATTCGCTGGCGGAGGCGAAGGAAATGTAAATTTTGTTAATTCGGCGTGAAGAATTGATCCTGGACAGCATTTTGCTCAAAAAATAGCCATACTATTTAATTGCAACAAGGCTGGAAAGAGGAGGATCGAAGTATGTTCGTTGACAGACAGCGAATCGATCTGCTGAACCGGTTGATCGACGCACGCGTTGACCTCGCCGCATACGTGCAACTGAGGAAGGCAAAAGGATACATGTCCGTCAGCGAAAGCAATCATCTACGAGATAACTTTTTTAAACTGAATCGCGAACTGCACGATAAATCGCTGCGGTTGAATCTTCATCTGGATCAGGAAGAGTGGAGTGCTCTTCATCATGCTGAAGAAGCATTAGCGACAGCCGCAGTATGTTTGATGAGTGGGCACCATGATTGCCCGACTGTTATTACCGTCAACGCCGATAAGCTTGAAAATTGTCTGATGAGCTTAACGCTGAGTATCCAGAGCCTGCAGAAGCACGCCATGCTTGAGAAGGCCTGAAAACTAAGGGGGAGAAAGCGTCTCCCCCTTCATGTTTAAGTTTTTGTAAAAATGAATTTGTTATCTCCTCCACTGACTACGCTTTAAGCCAGAGTCAATCCGGAGGCGTTATGCATCGACAATCCTTTTTCCTTGTGCCCCTTATTTGTCTTTCTTCCGCTCTCTGGGCGGCTCCTGCAACGGTAAATGTCGAAGTACTGCAAGACAAACTCGACCATCCCTGGGCACTGGCCTTTTTACCCGATAATCACGGTATGTTAATCACTCTGCGCGGCGGCGAGTTGCGTCACTGGCAAGCAGGAAAAGGATTATCTGCGCCGCTTTCCGGAGTTCCGGACGTTTGGGCGCACGGGCAGGGCGGCCTGCTGGACGTGGTTTTAGCGCCTGATTTTGCTCAGTCTCGCCGCATCTGGTTAAGTTATTCCGAAGTTGGCGATGATGGCAAAGCCGGAACTGCTGTGGGTTATGGCCGCTTAAGTGATGATCTCTCAAAAGTGACCGACTTCCGCACCGTCTTCCGCCAGATGCCAAAACTGTCTACCGGCAACCATTTTGGCGGGCGGCTGGTATTCGACGGTAAAGGTTATCTTTTTATTGCTCTGGGCGAAAACAATCAGCGCCCGACGGCGCAGGATCTGGATAAATTACAGGGCAAACTGGTGCGTCTGACCGACCAGGGCGAAATCCCGGATGATAATCCTTTTATAAAGGAATCCGGTGTGCGCGCCGAGATCTGGTCTTATGGCATTCGTAATCCGCAAGGAATGGCGATGAATCCGTGGAGTAATGCACTGTGGCTGAATGAACATGGCCCGCGCGGTGGTGATGAAATTAATATCCCGCAAAAAGGCAAAAACTACGGCTGGCCGCTGGCAACCTGGGGAATCAACTATTCAGGCTTTAAGATACCGGAAGCGAAAGGGGAGATCGTCGCCGGGACCGAGCAACCTGTTTTTTACTGGAAAGATTCGCCCGCTGTGAGCGGCATGGCCTTCTATAACAGCGATAAATTCCCCCAGTGGCAGCAAAAATTATTTATTGGCGCGCTGAAAGATAAAGATGTCATTGTGATGAGCGTCAACGGCGACAAAGTGACAGAAGATGGCCGTATTTTAACGGACAGAGGGCAGCGAATTCGTGATGTTCGCACTGGACCCGACGGTTATTTATACGTTCTCACCGACGAGTCCAGTGGGGAATTACTTAAAGTTAGCCCACGCAATTAGCTAACGGGAATCATCACCACTTTGCGCACTGCGGGGCGTTCAGTGAGTTGCTGATACCAGCGTTGCAGATTTGGACGCGGTGTCCAGGTCAGGCCAACGTTAAACAAATTGTAGATGAACGGTGCGATAGCGATATCGCCCACACCAAACTCGTCGCCAGAGAACCATTTTACTTTTGCCAGTTCCGCATCGAGCAGGGCAAACAGGGCGTCGCACTCTTTGCAACTGGCATCAATGGCGGCCTGATCGCGCTCTTCCGGTGGTGTTCTGACTAATCCCATCAGGATCCCGCGATGAGCATTACTGAGCGTCTGGTTTGCCCAGTCCATCCATTTTTCCGCTTCCGCACGACGTGCCGGTGAGTCGATCCACAGACGTTTTTGCCCGTACTGTGCCGCCAGATAGCGGACAATGGCGTTTGATTCCCAAAGAATGAGATCACTTTCGTCGTCACGCAACAACGGCACCAGCCCGTTAGGGTTCATCGCCAGAAAATCAGCATCGTGATTTATCCCAAACTCACGGCCCGCGAGAATTTGCTCATAAGGTAGTTCCAGTTCTTCGAGCGTCAGCAATACTTTTTTTACGTTAGTTGAATTATTCCGACCCCACAGCGTAATCATACTCACCCCTTTTCCGACAGGCAGCCACAGGCTGAACAGGACTCCGATGGTGAAGTAAAGTTAACTTTTAAGCAACAGCTGGCAAAAAAATGACACCAGAAGCAGCGAAGCGGCAGGATATTGCATAAACTTTAAAAACTTTACCAACTTACGGTTTCTTTAAGTTTGTGTGTGCGTTATTAATCACCGAACTTATCATACGGCGATATAACGTATTTTTTTGAATGGATACTCGGGTGGCATTTATGACGCAATACTCCTCTCTCCTTCGTGGTCTTGCAGCGGGTTCTGCATTTTTATTCCTTTTTGCCCCAACGGCATTCGCGGCGGAACAAACCGTTGAAGCGCCGAGCGTGGATGCGCGTGCATGGATTTTAATGGATTACGCCAGCGGTAAAGTGCTGGCAGAAGGCAACGCGGATGAGAAACTGGATCCCGCGAGCCTGACTAAAATCATGACCAGCTATGTGGTTGGGCAGGCGCTTAAGGCCGATAAGATTAAACTCACCGATATGGTGACGGTCGGTAAAGATGCCTGGGCGACGGGAAATCCGGCACTGCGTGGTTCATCGGTAATGTTCCTCAAACCGGGCGATCAGGTTTCGGTGGCAGACTTGAACAAAGGTGTGATTATCCAGTCCGGTAATGACGCCTGTATTGCGCTGGCCGATTACGTTGCCGGGAGCCAGGAGTCATTTATTGGTTTGATGAATGGTTATGCCAAAAAACTGGGTCTGACCAACACTACCTTCCAGACGGTGCACGGTCTGGATGCGCCGGGGCAGTTCAGTACCGCGCGCGATATGGCATTGCTGGGTAAAGCATTGATCCACGATGTGCCGGAAGAGTACGCCATTCATAAAGAGAAAGAGTTCACCTTCAACAAAATTCGTCAGCCTAACCGTAACCGTCTGCTGTGGAGCAGCAATCTGAATGTTGATGGCATGAAGACAGGAACCACGGCAGGCGCGGGATATAATCTGGTTGCTTCGGCTACCCAGGGCGATATGCGTTTAATCTCCGTAGTGCTGGGGGCGAAAACTGACCGTATCCGTTTTAATGAGTCTGAGAAATTATTGACCTGGGGTTTCCGCTTCTTTGAAACCGTGACGCCAATTAAACCTGATGCCACCTTTGTGACTCAGCGCGTCTGGTTTGGTGATAAGAGCGAAGTGAATCTTGGGGCAGGTGAAGCGGGCTCAGTGACCATACCGCGTGGGCAGCTGAAAAACCTGAAGGCGAGCTACACGTTAACGGAACCGCAGCTTACCGCACCGCTGAAAAAAGGTCAGGTTGTCGGGACCATTGATTTCCAGCTTAACGGTAAATCCATTGAGCAGCGTCCGCTGATCGTGATGGAAAATGTGGAAGAGGGCGGATTCTTTGGTCGGATGTGGGATTTCGTGATGATGAAATTCCATCAGTGGTTCGGCAGCTGGTTCTCTTAATCTTCTGATAACCGGATGGCGCGAAACGTCATCCGGTTATACGTCATTAATACATCAACTTAATACGGTGCGTCTGCGCGTACTTCACATACTCATCTTCCGGGCAACAATCACTCACCACAATATCAAAGCGTTTCAGGTCACCCATGCGCGCCGGACGCACCTTGCCAAATTTACTGTGGTCGACAACCAGCACATGCTTTTGCGCCATCGACATGGCCCAGTGTTTTACCGGCAACTCTTCAAGATTAAAACAGGTAGCGCCTTTACTGACATGCACGCCCGCCGCGGAATAAAAAGCGATATCCGGGCAAAAATTATTCAACGTTTGCTGAAAATCGATGGGTTTGAAAATGGCGTTGCTGGCGTGAAATTCACCACCGCACAGAAATGCGCGGCAATGGGGTTTCTCTTTCAGCGCCAGAAAGGTATTTAGCGAATAACAAACGGCGGTAAAAGGGATTTCATTATCAATCGCTTCAATAATCCACGGCGTGGTGGTGCCACAGTCAAAAAAGAGAGTCTGATCGGGTTCTACCAGTGTCGCAGCCATTTTTGCCGCCCGGCGTTTTTCTTCCACCAGGCGGGATTTTTGATCGCTTAACAGGTAATGGCTGGCACTGCGCGGTTCCAGAACAATATAGCCGCCGAGCAAAACGACGGGCGCACTGTGGTTGTTCAGATCGCGACGAATCGTCATCTCCGAAACCCCAAGCAGGGCGGCGGCGTCTTTAAGATGTAACTTATCGCTGCGTTTTAATTCTTGCAGCAGCTGCCCGATACGCTCTTCGCGACGTGTTTCCATAATCCCTCTGAATAGTTATTGAAGCGAGCCGCTCAATACTACACTTTTTAGCAGAGATCAGTCACGCACCCAGCCTTTGCGGATCGGTAATGCAAAACAGAAGCGATACCACGATTGCAGACGTTGATAGAGTTTATGCCCCATCGCTTGCCAGATAATCTGAGCGCTAAGGCAGCCAATCATACCTGCCAGCAATCCACCGAGCATATCCAGCGGCCAGTGCACGCCAAGATAAACGCGCGACCAGGCAATGACGACGGCCAGCACCATTAAAAGTGAGCCGGACCACAGGCGATGCCAGCATAAAAATGCCAGTGCAAAGGTGAAAATCACCGTACCGTGGTCGCTTGGGAATGAGTCATCCGCCGCATGATGCAGGAAGTTATAGCCGATATTTTCGACAAAGGGTCGGTCGTGCGGAAAAAGATGTCCCATCGTCCAGGACACAAACAGGCTGACCGCCAGCGCGATAGCGATTTTTATCACCAGTTGCCGTTGTGCTGTAAGCCCCCACAACCAAAGCACCGCGGCCAGCAGCGGTACCACGGTAATCAAATCTTTAGCAATAAAAATCGCCAACGAGATCATCCACGGAGCCGAGTCTGGCGTCGCGTTAATAAGAGAGAATAGAGAGAGATTCAAATTTTCCAGCATAACTTCCCGACGCAAAGTGATTAAAAGGGAGCCAATACAGGCAAGTCGTTGAGAATAAAGTGCAGGTTAAACTGGGTAAAGCGGCATCGTCTTATTTCCCTCAAGCGGCCTGTTTACGGTGGGTAATTGTAACGGGCATAGGTTAAATAAAACTTAAAGAAAGCGTAGCTATACTCGCAATAATGTAAGAATGTGCTTAACCGTGGTTTCAGCTACAAAATTCGCTTTCTCGTTAGCT
Source organism: Escherichia sp. WS33 (assembly GCF_046486385.1). Classification (NCBI taxonomy): domain Bacteria; kingdom Pseudomonadati; phylum Pseudomonadota; class Gammaproteobacteria; order Enterobacterales; family Enterobacteriaceae; genus Escherichia; species Escherichia sp. WS33. Next base: position 26,212 of record NZ_JBJQLJ010000011.1, read on the forward strand.
GTGCTTTTATTAAACTCTGCGCGATTATTATTGGCGAAGAAATTGCATGCAAAATAAATTAGCTTCCGGTGCCAGGCTTGGACGTCAGGCGTTACTTTTCCCTCTCTGTCTGGTGCTTTACGAATTTTCAACCTATATCGGCAACGATATGATTCAACCCGGTATGTTGGCCGTGGTGGAACAATATCAGGCGGGCATTGATTGGGTTCCTACTTCAATGACCGCATATCTGGCGGGCGGGATGTTTTTACAATGGCTCCTGGGGCCGCTGTCGGATCGTATTGGTCGCCGTCCGGTGATGCTGGCGGGGGTGGTGTGGTTTATCATCACCTGTCTGGCAATATTACTGGCGCAAAACATTGAACAATTCACTCTGTTGCGCTTCTTGCAGGGCATAAGCCTCTGTTTCATTGGCGCTGTGGGATACGCCGCAATTCAGGAATCCTTCGAAGAGGCGGTTTGTATCAAGATCACCGCGCTGATGGCGAACGTGGCGCTGATTGCTCCGCTACTTGGTCCGCTGGTGGGCGCGGCGTGGATCCATGTGCTGCCCTGGGAAGGGATGTTTGTCTTGTTTGCCGCATTGGCAGCGATCTCCTTTTTCGGTCTGCAACAAGCCATGCCTGAAACCGCCACGCGTATAGGCGAGAAACTGTCACTGAAAGAACTCGGTCGTGACTATAAGCTGGTGCTGAAGAACGGCCGCTTTGTGGCGGGGGCGCTGGCGCTGGGATTCGTTAGCCTGCCATTGCTGGCGTGGATCGCCCAGTCGCCGATTATCATCATTACCGGCGAGCAGTTGAGCAGCTATGAATATGGCTTGCTGCAAGTGCCTATTTTCGGGGCGTTAATTGCGGGTAACTTGCTGTTAGCGCGTCTGACCTCGCGCCGCACCGTACGTTCGCTGATTATTATGGGCGGCTGGCCGATTATTATTGGTCTGTTGGTCGCTGCTGCGGCAACGGTTATCTCATCGCACGCGTATTTATGGATGACCGCCGGGTTAAGTATTTATGCTTTCGGCATTGGTCTGGCGAATGCGGGACTGGTGCGATTAACCCTGTTTGCCAGCGATATGAGTAAAGGTACGGTTTCTGCGGCGATGGGAATGCTGCAAATGCTGATCTTTACCGTCGGTATTGAAATCAGCAAACATGCCTGGCTGAACGGGGGCAACGGACTGTTTAATCTCTTCAACCTTGTCAACGGAATTTTGTGGCTGTCGCTGATGGTTATCTTTTTAAAAGATAAACAGATGGGAAATTCTCACGAAGGGTAAAAAAATGCCTGATTGCTTTGTGCGATCAGGCATTCTCGAATTAATGGTGATGGTCGTCAATCTGGTGTTCGATAACCATCCCTTCACCTACGCTGGCAAGATGGCGAACATAAGGATGCGGGCGGTAAGCCGGAGCTGGCGCAGGAGCCACATAGACGGTTTGCGGCACAGTCGCGACGCTGACCGCTTGTGGAACGCTGACTGAATCAGGAACCACAACCACTTTGTATCCACTCGGCACATCGACGGTGACACTTTGCGCCATCGCCACACCAGTAAAGCCCATTAAAAGCGCGCCCAACAGTAGACAATTTTTCATAAACATTTCGCCTGAAATAATGCAGCGGGTTAATTTCCGCGAATTATGCAGCCTTCATTCAGGTATTGTGTTGCCGGGCGTGCTGCCGTTTTTATTGGTCAAATGGCGCTTCGTGTTTAAGCACTTTATCGATCACATCCAGTACGCCTTCACGGTTATTGGAGCCTGCCCGGTATTTTGCCGCTGCGACGACCGCATTGCCGGCATTTTCCATTGCAAAACTAAAGCCTGCCTGACGCAGCATCTCAATATCGTTACCGCCATCGCCAAAGACCACCACTTCGCTGTCGTCTATTCCCCATAATTTCTGCAGTTGGCGAAGGCCATTGGCTTTATGTACGCCGGGGATAATCAGATCGATGCTGCCGTTGCCGGTGTGGACCGGCACCATAATATCGCCGATGGCCTCATGTAATGCTTTTTGTACTTGTGGAATCAGTTCATCGGAAAGATTCAGGCCAAACTTAAAGAAGATATCCTCTAAGTTGTCAAAGTTATCGACGTATTCCAGACGGTGATAATACATTTCCGCCACCGTTTTCATGGCATCGTCATATTTTTTGAGCGTATAGGCGCTATTTTTTCCGCAGGCAATAATTTCCACTTCCGGGCGCGTCAGCAAATGTTCCACGACAGTAGTAAACGCATCCTTCGACAGCTCGCCATTAAAAACATCTTTGCCTTCGCTCACTACCCAGCCGCCGTTTTCAGCCACAAAGGCAATTTCATTAGCAATTTCAGGGAAGAAAGAGATCAACTGATAATATTGATTCCCGCTGGCGACTACAAAGCGAATTCCTTGTGCTTTCATTTGCTGATACTGAGCCATAAACCGCTCACGGTTATAGGTTTTTTGATCGCTTAAGAAAGTACCATCCATGTCTACCGCAATTAATTTAATGCTCATCAACTATTCTCCATCGCCGTCTGCGTTTTGGTATCGGGTTTGGCGACGGCTTTCGCGACAATAGCCGCGAGAATAACCAGCGCCAGTACAACCAGCATTGCACTACGTAATCCATAATGTTCGCCGAGATAGCCCAGCAGCGGCGGCCCGACGAGGAAAGCCAGATAACCGGTCGTTGCTACCACACTGACGCGGGTTGGTGCATCGGGGCCGGTATCGCTGGCGGCAGAAATGGTCAGCGGGAAGCCCAGCGAGGCACCCAGTCCCCAGAGTACAACAGACACCCCAGCGACCCAGGCGCTATCGACAAAAATAATCAGCCCAATACCCAACGCCCCCATTAGTGCACTGGCCCGAACCACGGCAACGCGACTGTAACGGTCGATGAACCAACCGCCGGTGAAGCGTCCAACGGTCATCCCCAGGGTAAAACCGGCATAAATCAGCGAGCCGGAAGTAGGGCTAAAACCGTGACCGTCAACCATTAATAAGGGTAACCAGTCGTTGGCAGAACCTTCGGCAAAGGCCATCGCCAGCACCACAACACCTATCAGCAGCAACTGGATATCGCGATAAAAAGGAATGCCTTTTTCGCCATGCTGGGTGCCATCGGCAGCATTTTTGCCCGTACCGTCAGGGATTGCCTGAATGGCGATATAAATAGGCGCGATACCTACCAGCGCCGCCAATAAAATGTGCACCGTTGCCGGAACGCCAAAGGCCGTCAGTGCCATCCCGACACCAGCGCCTGCCAGCGTGCCCAGGCTATAAAAACCGTGCATCATTGGCAAAACCGTTTTATTCATTTCTCGCTCAACGGCGGCACCTTCAACGTTTATCGCCACTTCCGCAGAACCAAAACTTGCCCCAAAGACGCCGAGACCAACGGCAAAGAGCAGGGGCGATGTCAGCCAGAGTGCCAGACTTAATATCATCATCCCGATCAATGCGCAGGACATCGTGACCAGGATGACATTACGCGTGCCAAAGCGTTTCACTAACCACGCCGAGCAGAGAATACCGCTCATCGAACCGATCGACAGACCAAAGAGAACACCGCCCATTTCAGCGATCGAGACAGAGAGAATATCGCGGATAGCAGGCGTACGGGTTGCCCAGGACGCCATTAACAGGCCTGGCAAAAAGAAGAACATAAACAGCGCCCAGGTTCGGCGTTTCAATGCATTACGTGAAGAATTTACGGTCATAGATCACGTCAAAATAAGAAGAGGGAAGACAACATTAGCAAGGTTGTGTACATTTGTACACAATTGCAGAGAGAGGAAATGACATGCGTCGCGCTAACGATCCGCAACGGCGAGAAAAAATTATCCAGGCCACGCTGGAGGCGGTGAAACTTTACGGAATACATGCTGTTACGCACCGCAAAATTGCTACCCTTGCCGGGGTACCGTTGGGATCGATGACCTACTATTTTTCAGGAATTGATGAGTTGTTGCTGGAGGCGTTCAGCAGTTTTACTGAGATTATGTCCCGGCAATATCAGGCATTTTTTAGCGATGTTAGTGATGCTCAAGGCGCATGCCAGGCTATCACCGATATGATCTACAGCTCACAGGTTGCAACGCCGGATAATATGGAGCTGATGTACCAGCTCTACGCGCTGGCTAGCCGAAAACCGCTATTAAAAACGGTAATGCAAAACTGGATGCAGCGCAGTCAGCAAACGCTCGAACAATGGTTTGAACCCGGAACCGCCCGCGCGCTTGATGCGTTTATTGAGGGGATGACGCTGCATTTTGTCACCGACCGTAAGCCGCTATCGCGCGAGGAGATTTTGAGGATGGTTGAGAGGGTTGCAGGGTAGTAGATAAATTTTAGATAACAAAAAACCCATCAACCTTGAACCGAAATGGCGGGGTTGATGGGCTCCACAAAATGGGGACATCAAAGAAAAGCAGTGGCACTAATTAAGACTGATGCCCTGCGGAAAAGTTCTGCGGTTGTGCAAAAAAATTTCATTTTCAGGGCAACTTCAGTTTTATCCTAATCCTGGCCATACCATGACGATGATTGTCCCTGCCAGCGTCAGCAGGACGTTGGCGATTGCGTAGGTGCCCGCATAGCCCAGCGCAGGGATGTTACTGCGAGCTGTATCACTGATGATCTCCATTGCCGGCGCGCAGGTGCGTGCGCCCATCATTGCGCCGAACAACAGTGCGCGGTTCATTCGCAATACATAAGCACCGAACAAGAAACAGATAACCACGGGCACAAGACTGACAATTAATCCGGCAATCAACATCTGACCGCCAATCGCGCCCAGGCCGTTATTAATACCGCTACCGGCGCTCAGACCAACGCCTGCCATAAACACCATCAAGCCGAACTCTTTCACCATGCTTAATGCACCTTGCGGAATGTAACCGAAGGTCGGGTGGTTAGCACGCATAAAGCCCAGCATAATTCCGGCGAATAACAACCCGGCAGCGTTCCCCATGCCGAAACTGAATGTGCTGAACTGGAAGGTGATCATCCCGATCATCAGCCCAATAACAAAGAAGGCGCAAAATGCCAGCAGGTCAGTGACCTGGCTGTGAATCGAGATAAAGCCGATGCGATCGGCGATGGTTTTTACGCGACGGGCATCACCGCTGACTTGTAAAACGTCACCTTTGTTAAGCACGACGTTGTCATCTATCGGCATCTCAATCTGGCTACGAATGACGCGGTTAAGGAAGCAACCGTGATCGGTCAACTTCAGTTGTGCGAGACGTTTACCTACAGCGTTATGGTTTTTAACGACCACTTCTTCAGTGACGATACGCATGTCGAGAAGGTCACGATCGAAAACTTCTTTACCGTTACGGAAGCTGGGATCGAGTCGGGCATGGGCGTCGGGATAGCCTACCAACGCTATTTCATCGCCCATTTGTAGCACGGCATCACCGTCTGGATTTGCCAGAATCCCGTTACGTCGAATACGTTCAATGTAGCAGCCGGTTTGTCGATAAATACCCAGTTCACGCAGATTTTTGCCGTCGGTCCAGGCCACCAGCTCCGGGCCGACGCGATAGGCGCGGATCACCGGTAAATAAACCTTACGGTTGGCATCAGTGTCCAGGCCACGTTCGCGGGCGATTTGCTGGGCGCTGGTCTGTAAGTCCTGATGCTGCAATTTCGGCAAGTAACGCGCACCAACAATCAAACTCACCAGACCGATTAAATAGGTTAAGGCATACCCGAGGCTCAGATTATCCAGTGCCAGTGAGAGCTGCCTGCTTTCCATGCCGAAATGACGCAGTGTATCGCCAGCACCGACCAGAACCGGTGTCGACGTCATAGAGCCTGCTAACATACCGGCCGTCAGGCCAATATCCCAGCCAAACAGCTTACCTAACCCTAAGGCGATCACCAGCGCACTGCCAACCATCACCAGTGCTAACATTAGGTAATTTTTCCCATCGCGAAAAAAAATGGAAAAAAAGTTCGGTCCGGCTTCGACCCCGACGCAGAAAATAAACAGCATAAAGCCAAGATTAAGCGCATCGGTGTTAATGCTGAAATGTTGTTGGCCTAATAACAGCGATACGACTAAAACGCCAATGGAATTACCCAGTTGGATCGAACCAAGTCGTAACTTTCCGAGACATAGCCCAAGCGCGAGGACCACAAATAATAACAGAATGTAATTCCCATTTAACAATTCGGCGACGTTTATATTCACGGAGGCTAACTTCTTGTTTACTAGTAAGCTGTTGAAAGAAATGGTAATTTACGATAATGTTTTTTACCAGAATTCAGGGCGCAGATTCATTCAGCGCACCTAAACGATAGTAAAGTAACAATATATTTTACTAGTGTAATCACATTAGGTATCAACGGCTATATGAATTGCGTTGGCCTATATTAGCATGGAATGCGAAGCGGCTTTATCTTACTGAACGCCACACTGGCGAAAAATGTGTTCGATAGACGCAGTGTCAGGAGGAACGAGTGAAACATAAACAACGTTGGGCGGGGGCAATCTGCTGTTTTGTCCTCTTCATTGTGGTGTGCCTTTTTCTGGCGACGCACATGAAAGGCGCTTTTCGGGCTGCCGGGCATCCTGAAATCGGCTTGCTATTTTTCATTCTTCCTGGAGCAGTTGCCAGTTTCTTTTCACAGCGTAGAGAAGTCCTGAAACCTCTATTTGGCGCAATGCTGGCGGCACCCTGTTCAATGCTCATTATGCGGCTGTTTTTTTCACCGACGCGCTCATTCTGGCAAGAGCTGGCATGGTTACTAAGCGCGGTGTTCTGGTGTGCGCTGGGGGCACTGTGTTTCTTATTTATCAGTAGTTTGTTTAAACCACAGCACAGAAAAAATCAGTAAAGCCCTCAACGCGAGGGCTTGTCAGACGATCAGGCGTCCAGATTTTCTTTCACCCATGCAGCAAAATCGGTATAGCCGCCGATATGTTGCTGATCGACAAAAATCTGCGGCACGGTTTCTACGGGTTTACCTGCCTTTTGTTGTAGATCTTCTTTAGTGATCCCTTCCGCACGAATATCTACATACTGATACTGAAAATCATCGCGTTCATTGCTCAATTTCTCAGCCAGATCTTTTGCACGCACACAGTAAGGGCAACCCGAACGACCAAAAATAACGGTTTGCATTATTTCTCTCCTCATAGATTTATGCCTGTAATGATCACGCTAAAATGTATTCGCTGAAAGTAGGTTTAACCTGTTGCATTAATTGCTAAAAGCTATAACTGTTAAACACAATACAGTGAAAAGTTTTAGACTGAAGGCTCACTTTGCAGAGGGAAGCGTATGCGCGCGATCGGTAAATTGCCTAAAGGCGTGTTGATACTGGAATTTATCGGAATGATGCTACTGGCGGTGGCGCTGCTGTCGGTAAGCGACTCCCTGTCGCTGCCTGAGCCATTTTCTCGGCCAGAAGTGCAGATTCTGATGATTTTTCTCGGTGTTTTGCTCATGTTTCCCGCTGCGGTGGTGGTTATTCTTCAGGTGGCAAAACGTCTTGCCCCACAGCTGATGAACCGTCCACCGCAATATTCACGTTCAGAAAGAGAAAAAGATAATGACGCCAACCATTGAACTTATTTGTGGCCATCGCTCCATTCGCCATTTCACTGATGAACCCATTTCCGAAGCGCAGCGTGAGGCGATTATTAACAGCGCCCGTGCGACGTCCAGTTCCAGTTTTTTGCAGTGCAGTAGCATTATTCGCATTACCGACAAAGCGTTACGTGAAGAACTGGTGACGCTGACCGGCGGGCAAAAACACGTAGCGCAAGCGGCGGAGTTCTGGGTGTTCTGTGCCGACTTTAACCGCCATTTACAGATCTGTCCGGATGCTCAGCTCGGCCTGGCGGAACAACTGTTGCTCGGTGTCGTTGATACGGCAATGATGGCGCAGAATGCATTAATCGCAGCGGAATCGCTGGGATTGGGCGGGGTATATATCGGCGGCCTGCGCAATAATATTGAAGCGGTGACGAAACTGCTTAAATTACCGCAGCATGTTCTGCCGCTGTTTGGGCTGTGCCTTGGCTGGCCTGCGGATAATCCGGATCTTAAGCCGCGTTTACCGGCCTCCATTTTGGTGCATGAAAACAGCTATCAACCGCTGGATAAAGGCGCACTGGCGCAGTATGACGAGCAACTGGCGGAATATTACCTCACCCGTGGCAGCAATAATCGCCGGGATACCTGGAGCGATCATATCCGCCGAACAATCATTAAAGAAAGCCGCCCATTTATTCTGGATTATTTGCACAAACAGGGTTGGGCGACGCGCTAAAACCGCCACGTCGATGTATGATACGCGGGCTTTTGACCAGGTCTGACAGAGAGGTGCAGGGTGAAAATTGCCATATTGTCCCGGGATGGAACGCTCTATTCGTGTAAGCGGCTGCGTGAAGCCGCTATACAGCGCGGTCACCTGGTTGAAATTCTTGATCCGCTTTCTTGCTACATGAACATAAATCCTGCGGCGTCTTCTATTCACTACAAAGGCCGCAAGTTACCCCATTTTGACGCAGTGATCCCGCGTATTGGCACCGCCATTACCTTTTATGGGACGGCGGCACTGCGCCAGTTCGAGATGCTGGGGAGCTATCCGCTCAATGAGTCGGTCGCCATTGCCCGGGCGCGTGACAAATTGCGTTCCATGCAACTGCTGGCGCGTCAGGGCATCGACCTGCCTGTCACGGGCATTGCGCATTCGCCGGATGATACCAGCGATTTAATCGACATGGTCGGTGGTGCGCCGCTGGTGGTCAAGTTGGTTGAAGGCACGCAGGGAATTGGCGTCGTGCTGGCGGAGACGCGTCAGGCGGCGGAAAGCGTGATTGACGCTTTCCGCGGTCTGAACGCGCATATTCTGGTGCAGGAATATATCAAAGAGGCGCAAGGGTGCGATATCCGCTGTCTGGTTGTTGGCGATGAAGTGGTCGCTGCGATTGAACGGCGGGCGAAAGAGGGCGATTTTCGTTCCAATTTGCATCGTGGCGGCGCGGCAAGCGTCGCCAGTATCACACCACAGGAGCGTGAAATCGCGATAAAAGCCGCGCGAACGATGGCGCTGGACGTTGCTGGTGTGGATATTCTGCGTGCTAATCGCGGGCCGTTGGTGATGGAGGTGAATGCGTCGCCGGGGCTGGAAGGAATAGAAAAAACCACCGGTATCGACATCGCGGGTAAAATGATCCGCTGGATCGAACGCCACGCTACGACAGAATATTGCCTGAAAACGGGTGGTTAGTCGCAATCACATTACTGATCATGGTTTTGCCTGCGCTTTTTGCGTAAGCTGTGCCGGTCTTTTTATCGAAAGAGGTTGTACAAAATTATGACATCGCTGGTCGTTCCTGGTCTGGATACGCTGCGTCAATGGCTCGATGACCTGGGGATGAGTTTTTTTGAATGTGATAACTGTCAGGCTCTGCATCTGCCCCATATGCAGAATTTCGACGGTGTCTTTGATGCCAAAATCGATCTGATCGATAACACGATCCTGTTTTCTGCCATGGCGGAAGTCCGACCTTCAGCCGTATTGCCGCTGGCGGCGGATTTATCTGCCATCAATGCCAGTTCGCTGACCGTGAAAGCATTTCTTGATATGCAGGATGATAATCTGCCAAAGCTGGTGGTTTGCCAGTCTTTATCCGTTATGCAGGGCGTAACCTATGAGCAGTTTGCATGGTTCGTGCGTCAGAGCGAAGAGCAGATTTCGATGGTCATTCTTGAAGCTAATGCCCATCAACTGCTGTTACCGACTGACGATGAAGGGCAAAACAACGTTACCGAAAACTATTTTCTCCACTGATAATTCCTTTCGAGCACGCAGTCGCTGCCGCAGTGACTGCGCGCTGCAAAATTATCTGCTGTTTTTAACCTTTTCTTAAAGATTATTTCACTTATCTTGTGTCGATTTGGCTTTATCACATAGAGCAAATACGCATAAAAATTTGTTAAATACCGTTTTTTAATCCGAGCTATAGTCTCAAACCCTGGCTAAAGTTATTCTTGCGATGCTTTTATATAGCGAGCAGTGCTGGCCGGGAGAGAGTTCTCTTTTCTTACACCGCGCCGATAAAAAAATATGCACGTTTATTGCATATCTTTCAGTGTGACAACTTTTGTTCGTTTGTTAACGAACTTTCAGAAGGAAAGAGATATGACCGCCTTAAATAAAAAATGGCTATCGGGTCTGGTTGCGGGTGCTCTGATGGCCGTCTCTGTCGGCACGCTCGCGGCTGAACAAAAAACACTCCACATTTATAACTGGTCTGATTATATCGCCCCCGACACGGTGGCTAACTTTGAAAAAGAAACCGGTATTAAAGTCGTCTACGATGTTTTCGACTCTAACGAAGTACTGGAAGGCAAATTAATGGCGGGTAGCACCGGCTTTGACCTGGTGGTGCCGTCAGCAAGCTTTCTTGAACGCCAGTTGACTGCGGGAGTTTTCCAGCCGCTGGACAAAAGCAAATTGCCGGAGTGGAAGAATCTCGACCCGGAGCTGCTGAAGCTGGTCGCCAAACACGATCCCGACAATAAATTTGCTATGCCCTATATGTGGGCGACGACCGGGATTGGCTATAACGTCGATAAAGTCAAAGCGGTGCTGGGCGAAAACGCGCCCGTCGATAGCTGGGACTTGATCCTCAAGCCTGAAAATCTGGAAAAACTGAAAAGCTGTGGCGTCTCTTTCCTGGATGCGCCTGAAGAAGTTTTTGCTACCGTGCTGAATTATCTCGGCAAAGATCCCAACAGCACTAAAGCAGATGATTACACCGGACCGGCAACCGATCTGCTGTTAAAGCTGCGCCCGAACATTCGTTATTTCCATTCATCGCAATACATTAACGACCTGGCAAACGGCGATATTTGCGTCGCTATCGGCTGGGCAGGCGATGTCTGGCAGGCGTCAAACCGCGCGAAGGAAGCGAAGAATGGCGTGAATGTCTCTTTCTCGATTCCGAAAGAAGGGGCGATGGCGTTCTTTGATGTCTTCGCCATGCCTGCGGATGCCAAAAACAAAGACGAAGCCTATCAGTTCCTGAATTACCTGCTGCGCCCGGATGTAGTAGCGCATATTTCCGACCATGTGTTCTATGCCAACGCCAATAAAGCAGCCACGCCGCTGGTGAGTGCGGAAGTCCGTGAGAACCCGGGTATTTATCCGCCTGCGGATGTTCGTGCGAAGCTGTTCACTCTGAAAGTGCAGGACCCGAAAATCGACCGTGTGCGCACCCGCGCGTGGACCAAAGTGAAGAGCGGAAAATAATCCGCAGCCTTAGATGCCGGGCGGGCGCACCACACCCGCCGGCAATTCGCACCATCATGGTGCGCTTGCACACATTCAATGCCGGAGAGCTGCCGTGAATGACGCTATCCCTCGCCCCCAGGCGAAAACCCGTAAGGCGCTGACGCCGCTATTAGAAATCCGCAACCTGACCAAATCCTACGATGGCCAACATGCGGTGGATGATGTCAGCCTGACCATCTACAAAGGTGAAATCTTCGCGCTACTGGGCGCATCCGGCTGTGGCAAGTCCACGCTGCTGCGTATGCTGGCAGGTTTTGAACAACCTTCTGCCGGACAGATAATGCTTGATGGCGTCGATTTGTCACAGGTTCCGCCTTACCTGCGCCCCATCAATATGATGTTTCAGTCTTACGCGCTGTTTCCGCATATGACCGTGGAACAGAACATCGCTTTTGGCCTGAAACAGGACAAACTACCGAAAGCGGAAATTGTCAGCCGGGTCAATGAGATGCTCGGCCTGGTGCATATGCAGGAGTTCGCCAAACGCAAACCGCATCAGCTTTCCGGTGGTCAGCGACAGCGTGTGGCCCTGGCCCGAAGCCTTGCCAAGCGCCCGAAACTATTACTGCTCGATGAGCCGATGGGCGCGCTGGATAAAAAGCTGCGTGACCGGATGCAGCTTGAAGTGGTGGATATTCTGGAGCGCGTCGGTGTGACTTGTGTGATGGTCACCCACGATCAGGAAGAGGCGATGACCATGGCGGGGCGCATCGCCATTATGAATCGTGGGAAATTTGTCCAGATTGGCGAACCAGAAGAGATCTACGAACATCCGACCACCCGCTACAGTGCTGAATTTATCGGTTCGGTTAATGTCTTTGAAGGTGTACTCAAAGAGCGTCATGAAGATGGCCTGGTGCTTTATTCGCCGGGGCTGGTGCATCCACTGAAAGTCGATGTAGATGCTTCGGTGGTCGATAATGTGCCGGTGCATGTGGCGCTGCGCCCGGAAAAAATCATGCTTTGCGAGGAACCTCCCGCTGACGGTTTTAACTTTGCGGTAGGTGAGGTGATGCACATTGCCTATCTCGGCGATCTTTCGGTGTATCACGTTCGTCTCAAGAGCGGACAGATGATCAGCGCTCAGCTACAAAACGCTCATCGATATCGCAAAGGGTTACCAACCTGGGGCGACGAAGTGCGTTTGTGCTGGGAAGTGGACAGCTGTGTGGTGCTGACGGTTTAAGGAGCAAAGATGAGTACACTTGAACCTGCTGCCCAGTCGAAACCGCCGGGCGGATTTAAGCTGTGGTTGTCGCAGCTGCAAATGAAGCATGGGCGCAAACTGGTCATTGCGTTGCCATATATCTGGTTGATCTTGCTGTTTCTGCTGCCATTTCTGATTGTCTTTAAAATAAGCCTGGCGGAGATGGCGCGCGCTATTCCACCTTATACCGAACTGATGGAGTGGGCTGACGGGCAACTGTCCATCACTCTTAATCTCGGTAATTTTCTGCAACTGACCGACGATCCGCTCTATTTCGATGCTTATCTCCAGTCGCTACAGGTGGCTGCGATTTCGACATTTTGCTGTTTACTGATCGGCTATCCGCTGGCGTGGGCGGTGGCGCACAGTAAGCCTTCGACCCGTAATATTTTATTACTACTGGTGATCCTGCCGTCGTGGACCTCGTTTCTGATCCGCGTTTATGCCTGGATGGGAATATTAAAAAACAACGGTGTGCTGAATAATTTTCTGCTGTGGCTGGGGGTTATAGACCAGCCGCTGACCATTCTGCATACCAATCTGGCCGTTTATATCGGCATTGTTTACGCTTACGTGCCGTTTATGGTACTGCCGATTTATACCGCGTTGATTCGTATTGATTATTCGCTGGTGGAAGCAGCGCTGGATCTCGGTGCACGACCGCTGAAAACGTTCTTTACTGTGATCGTGCCGCTGACTAAAGGTGGGATTATTGCCGGATCGATGCTGGTGTTTATCCCGGCTGTGGGCGAGTTTGTGATCCCGGAACTGCTCGGTGGCCCGGACAGCATCATGATCGGGCGCGTGCTATGGCAAGAGTTTTTCAATAACCGCGACTGGCCGGTGGCCTCGGCGGTAGCGATCATCATGTTGCTGCTGCTAATTGTGCCGATAATGTGGTTCCACAAACACCAGCAAAAAAGCGTGGGAGAACACGGATGAATAATTTACCGGTAGTTCGTTCACCCTGGCGGATTGTGATTTTGCTGCTGGGCTTTACCTTTCTCTACGCGCCAATGCTGATGCTGGTTATCTATTCGTTTAACAGCTCGAAGCTGGTGACGGTGTGGGCCGGCTGGTCAACGCGCTGGTATGGTGAGTTATTGCGCGATGACGCGATGATGAGTGCGGTTGGTTTAAGCCTGACAATTGCTGCCTGTGCGGCAACGGCGGCGGCGATCCTCGGGACTATTGCGGCGGTGGTGCTGGTGCGCTTTGGCAGGTTTCGCGGATCAAATGGCTTTGCCTTTATGATCACCGCGCCGCTGGTGATGCCAGATGTCATCACGGGCTTGTCGCTGTTGTTATTATTCGTCGCGCTTGCTCATGCCATTGGCTGGCCTGCGGACCGCGGTATGCTCACCATCTGGCTGGCGCATGTCACTTTTTGTACGGCTTATGTGGCGGTCGTTATTTCTTCAAGATTGCGGGAACTGGATCGCTCGATAGAAGAAGCAGCGATGGATCTCGGTGCGACGCCGCTGAAAGTGTTTTTCGTCATTACGCTACCGATGATCATGCCCGCGATCATTTCTGGCTGGTTACTGGCTTTTACTTTGTCGCTTGATGATCTGGTGATCGCCAGCTTTGTTTCCGGGCCGGGAGCCACCACGTTACCGATGCTGGTCTTTTCCAGCGTGCGGATGGGGGTGAATCCGGAAATCAACGCCCTTGCAACGTTAATTCTCGGTGCGGTCGGAATTGTCGGATTTATCGCCTGGTATCTGATGGCTCGCGCAGAAAAACAGCGGATACGCGATATCCAGCGTGCAAGACATGGCTGAAGACACTAAAATTTGCCAACCTGGCTACATAATGCCGCGCATGCCGCGGCATTGTTTTCATGGAAGACGAAACGTTGGGATTTTTTAAGAAAACATCTTCATCTCATGCTCGCCTGAATGTGCCTGCGCTGGTGCAGGTGGCGGCGCTCGCCATTATTATGATCCGTGGCCTCGACGTGCTGATGATTTTCAATACGCTGGGCGTGCGCGGTATTGGCGAGTTCATTCATCGCAGCGTACAAACCTGGAGTTTAACGCTGGTCTTTTTAAGCAGTCTGGTGCTGGTTTTCATTGAGATCTGGTGTGCGTTTTCACTGGTGAAAGGGCGTCGCTGGGCGCGCTGGCTATATCTGCTGACACAAATCACCGCCGCAAGTTACTTGTGGGCGGCTTCGCTGGGGTACGGTTATCCGGAGCTGTTCAGCATTCCCGGTGAATCAAAACGTGAAATCTTCCATAGCCTGATGCTGCAGAAGCTGCCGGATATGCTCATCCTGATGCTGCTGTTCGTTCCCTCGACCAGTCGGCGGTTCTTCCAGTTGCAATAATGTGTATAATCGTCGCCCCTGATGATGTGAAGGTCAATGTATGCAGTGCGCACTTTACGACGCGGGTCGCTGTCGTTCCTGTCAGTGGATAACGCAGCCGATTCCAGAGCAACTCTCCGCTAAAACCGCCGATCTTAAAAATCTGCTCGCCGATTTTCCGGTTGAGGAATGGTGCGCGCCGGTGTCAGGCCCGGAACAAGGGTTTCGTAATAAAGCCAAAATGGTGGTGAGTGGTAGCGTTGAAAAACCACTGCTCGGTATGCTGCATCGCGACGGCACACCAGAAGACCTTTGTGACTGCCCGCTTTATCCTGCCTCATTTGCGCCCGTTTTTGCGGCGCTAAAACCGTTTATCGCCCGTGCGGGGCTGACACCCTACAACGTGGCGCGTAAGCGTGGCGAACTGAAATACATTCTGCTGACTGAAAGCCAGAGCGATGGCGGCATGATGCTGCGCTTTGTACTGCGTTCTGAAACCAAACTGGCACAACTGCGTAAGGCGCTGCCGTGGTTACAGGAACAACTACCGCAACTGAAAGTTATTACCGTCAATATTCAGCCGGTACATATGGCGATTATGGAAGGGGAGACGGAGATCTACCTTACTGAACAACAGGCGCTGGCAGAGCGTTTTAATGACGTACCGCTGTGGATCCGTCCGCAAAGTTTCTTCCAGACTAATCCGGCGGTCGCCAGCCAGCTGTACGCTACCGCGCGCGACTGGGTACGGCAGCTGCCAGTTAAACATATGTGGGATCTGTTCTGCGGTGTGGGTGGCTTTGGTTTACACTGCGCGACGCCTGACATGCAGTTAACCGGGATCGAAATTGCATCAGAGGCCATTGCCTGTGCAAAGCAGTCAGCCGCTGAACTGGGCTTAACGCGTTTGCAATTTCAGGCGCTGGACTCCACTCAGTTTGCCACCGCTCAGGGGGAGGTGCCGGAGCTGGTGCTGGTTAATCCGCCGCGCCGCGGCATTGGTAAACCGCTATGTGATTATCTCTCAACGATGGCACCGCGTTTTATTATCTACTCCAGCTGTAACGCCCAAACCATGGCGAAAGATATCCGCGAACTGCCAGGTTACCGCATCGAACGGGTACAGCTTTTTGATATGTTCCCGCACACCGCGCACTATGAAGTGATGACGCTGCTGGTGAAGCAATAAAAAAGCCGCAGGTGCGGCTTCAGATTGCTGATCAGGTGCGCTTTGTTCATGCCGGATGCGGCGTGTACGCCTTATCCGGCCTACAAAATCATGCTAAATCAATACATTGCAGAGTTGATGTGGGCCAGATAAGCGCAGCGCATCAGGCAATCTTACTTTTGTCATCAGTCTCAATTACTGCGGGAACCACTGGTCATTGATTTTCTGATATGTACCGTCAGCTTTAATTGCTGCCAGCGCATTATTCAGTTTTTCCAGCAGAGCTTTGTTATCCGGACGTACAGCGATACCCAGGCCGGTGCCGAAGTATTGCGGATCGGTCACTTTTTCAGTCGCAACGCCCAGTTGCGGATTGGTTTTCAGCCATTCGTTTACCACCGCTGTGTCACCAAATACCCCATCAATACGACCATTTTTCAGATCGATAAAGGCATTCTGATAACTGTCATAGGAGACAGTTTTCACTTCGGGGTGCTGATCCTGAATATATTTCTGGTGCGTGGTGCCGTTTTCCATCCCAATACGTTTGCCTTTCAGATCGGCAAACGTTTTGTAGGTATCTTTTTTGGCAATCACGACGGCTGAGTTTTCATAGTAGGGCGTGGTAAACGATACCTGCTTGCTACGCTCGGGCGTGATATCCATACCGGAGATTACGGCGTCATATTTTCTGAATTTCAGTGACGGGATCAGGCTGTCGAACGCGTGATTAGTAAAAGTACATTCTGCCTGCATTTGTTTGCACAAGGCTTTTGCCAGATCGATATCAAAGCCGACAATCTCATTATTAGCACCTATAGATTCAAAGGGTGGATAGGTGGCTGAAACGCCAAAATTGATTTTCTCTGCGGCAGAAGCACCGAAAGTAAAGGAAGCAAGTAAAGCGGCAAGAACTAACTTTTTCATGATGGAACTCCCGTCTGTCAATCTTATGATTTTTGGCCGTGTCTGCGGCATGGGATAACAATGCCATCAAGTGAATTTATATGCAATAAATATGATTAAATAATTTAAATGAAATAAAAAAAGACGGATAACTTAGTGAGTTGTCCGTCTTCATTATAAGAATTTATGCACTATGTAGGCCGGATAAGGCGTCCACGCCGCATCCGGCACAGGCACCGTGCTGATGTCTGATGCGACGCTGGCGCGTCTTATCAGACCTACAAACCCCCCCGGCGAATGTACGCAGCTACATTAATTCCGCCGTTCGAATGCCAGTGCTTTGCGCTCGATCAGACGCATCATCAGCGTCAGCAGGCCGTTGACGACCAGGTAAATAATCCCTGCCGCACCGAACACCATTACATCGTAGGTGCGTCCGTACAACAACTGGCTGTATCCCATCACTTCCATCAGCGTAATGGTGTAAGCCAGAGAGGTACTTTTGAACACCAGCACCACTTCGTTGGAATAAGAAGAGAGCGAGCGTTTAAAGGCATACGGCAGCAGGATCGCCAGCGTATCTTTTTTGCTCATTCCCAGGGCGCTACAGGACTGCCACTGACCTTCTGGGATCGCACGAATTGCACCGTAAAACAGCTGCGTGGTATACGCCGCACTGTTCAGCGATAACGCAATCAGCGCACATAACCACGGTTCTGACAACAAATGCCACAGTGCCGGATACTCCTGCAAAGTCGGAAACTGGCCCGGCCCGTAATAAATCAGGAAGATCTGCACCAGCAGCGGCGTACCGGTAAACAGCGTGATATAACCCCGCACCAGCCACACCAGCACCGGCGTTTTCAGCGTCAGGATGATGGTAAAAATCAATGCCAGAATCAGTGCCACAATCAGCGAGGCAACGGTTAGCGTCAGGCTGGTGTGTAGCCCTTTCATCAGTTCGGGTAAATACTCAAACATTAGCTGGGCCTCCGCTCAAAACGTGTCGCGCGCAGGTCAATGCGTTTGAGAATGTACTGACTGAGCAGGGTGATCACCAGGTAAATCGCCGCCGCCACAATGTACCAGGTAAATGGTTCCTGGGTACGAGTAGCGATGCTTTTTGTTTGCAGCATTAAATCATTCACACTAATCAAACTGACCAGCGCGGTATCTTTCAGCAGCACCAGCCACTGGTTACCGAGGCCAGGCAGCGCATGACGCCACATCTGCGGCATCACCAGACGGAAAAAGATAGCCGATTTCGACAGCCCCAGCGCCTGACCAGACTCCCACTGACCCACCGGCACCGCTTTCAACGCGCCCCGAAGCGTTTGCGAGGCATAGGCGGCATACAGCAGTGACAGAGCGATGACACCACAAAGGAACGGGCTAACGTCGAAGTTCTCAATGTCCATCTGCACTGGGATCTGCACGAACCCAAGATTGATAGTGAAGCCATCCGAAAGCGTCAGCAGCAGCTGCGAGGAGCCAAAATAGATAAACAGCACCACCAGAATTTCTGGCAGGCCACGCAGAATGGTTACCAGCGCTGAACCTGCCCACGCGACAGGACGCCATTTTGCCGACTCCCATACCGCAAAGAACATCGCCAGCGCCAGCCCGACAATCAATGCACAAACGGCAAGGCCGACGGTCATCCCGGCGGCGCTTGCTAAAGGAAAAAATTCATTCATCAGGAATTACTTCTGGAACCATTTGTTGTAGATGGTTTCGTAAGTGCCATCTTTCTTCACTTTTTCCAGCGCAGTGTTGAGTTTCTGCTGCAGCTCAGTGTTGCCCTGACGTACCGCGATGCCGAGGCCAGTGCCGAAGTAATCTTTATCGGTCACTTTGTCGCCCACCGCCGCCAGTTTCGGGTTATCTTTCAGCCACTCAGTGACCACTGCGGTGTCACCGAAGACGCCGTCGATACGCCCGTTTTGCAGATCCAGTTTTGCGTTCTGGTAGCTGTCATACGGAACGGTAGTGATTTCCGGGTGCTTATCCATAATGAATTTCTGGTGTGTCGTCCCGTTCTGAACGCCGACTTTTTTGCCTTTCAGCTGATCAACACTGGTGTATTTGCCTTGCTGACCCACAAACAGGGCAGAGTTGTCATAGTACGGGGTGGTAAACAGTACCTGCTTTTCACGCTCCGGAGTGATATCCATGCCCGCCATCACTGCTTCTACGCGACGGAATTTCAGGCTTGGGATCAGGCTGTCAAACGCCTGGTTAGAGAAAGTACAGGTTGCATCAATCTCTTTACACAGTGCCTGTGCCAGGTCGACGTCAAAACCAACGATCTGGTTGTTTGCATCAATCGATTCAAACGGAGGATAGGAGGCTTCGGTAGCAAAACGAATGGTTTCGGCAGCTGTGGCGGAAAGACTAAAACCTGCAATTAACGCGGCAATCAGAACTTTTTTCATTGTTGTTATCCCGAATCTTAGTGAGAGAGATAGTTTTTAAATGCTTCGGTTTGCGGCTCGGTAAAGCAGCTCGCGTCGCCTTGTTCTACGATATGACCATTTTCCATATACACCACTCGGCTGGCGGTTTTACGCGCCACTTCAACTTCGTGGGTGACGATCACCTGGGTAATATTCGTTTCTGCCAGCTCACGAATGATGCTGACGATTTGTGCCGTAATTTCCGGGTCCAGTGCGGCGGTCGGTTCATCGAACAGCAGTACCTGCGGTTCCATCATCAACGCACGGGCAATAGCAACACGCTGCTGCTGACCACCAGAAAGATGCAGCGGGTAACGATCGCTATAAGGTTTGAGACGCAGACGTTCCAGCAGTTTTTCTGCACG
Source organism: Escherichia sp. WS33 (assembly GCF_046486385.1). Lineage (NCBI taxonomy): Bacteria > Pseudomonadati > Pseudomonadota > Gammaproteobacteria > Enterobacterales > Enterobacteriaceae > Escherichia > Escherichia sp. WS33. The sequence goes on from NZ_JBJQLJ010000011.1 coordinate 45,938, forward strand.
GGCCAGCGCCTGATCTTTACTCAACCCCAGTACACGGCAGGGCGCTTCAATCAGGTTTTGCTGCACGGTCAGATGCGGCCACAGGTTGTATTGCTGAAACACCATGCCAACGTTACGACGCAAATCGCGAATCGCTTTGTCAGAGGGTGTTTTGGTGAAATCGAAATGGTTGCCTGCAATGTTGAGCGTACCGGAGCGCGGCATCTCAAGCAGATTGAGTACACGCAGCAGCGAGCTTTTACCCGCGCCGCTGGGGCCAAGTAACACCAGCGTTTCGCCCTGTGGGCAATCCAGCGTGATATCGAACAGCGCCTGATGCGCGCCGTAGAAGCAATTAATGCCGTTTAATTGAATACTCATTGACACTCGTATACTGGCAGTCTGATAGCTATTGAGGTCGAAGATAGTACCTTTGACAGAATAATTATGCAATATTTCTGCTTTAAAAGTTAAAAGCAAAGCGCATTATTCAATAAACATAGCACAAAATAACGGGGGCGGTGGTCGGCGAGCATAAATGTCGGCATTCCTCACGAAATGCCGGACAATTTACGGGGTTTATTGGTTGATCAAGGCGTTAGCGATTCTCGATGGACTGACGGAGCGTACCCGCCGTGGCATGAACGCTGCCGCCTAAATAGCGTACATCGTCGATCACCCAACACTGGCCTTCCTGAATCATTAACACTTCATCCTGCCAGCTCTGATCACCCTGTTTTAGATCCACACGCAGAGGAATATTTCGCGCATCACGATTCGGGATTGTTGAGGCACTGGCAACACGGGCGCTCTCTGGCAAGGTTGTGCGACTGGAGAATGGATCGTTGGTCAGTAGTTCCCGATGGTTATTATCCCGGGAGGCATCGCTAAGCAGTGTCGCCAGTTTGTCGCTCAGATAAGGGCGCAAGGCGGTGATGTCGTTGCTGCGGTGCAAAATGCGGTAGTCATAAAATTGCTGGGCCACGTTATCCGGGCCTCCTTCAACGCAAGGACCACTGCGTGTGCCGTTATCTTTATAAGCTGGAGTGACTGTGGTGCAGGCACTGAGGAGCAGTGCGCAGGGGATAAGCATTGTCAATTTGCTGTAGCGCATAATGATTTCCTTATAAGCGATCGCTCTGAAAGCGTTCTACGATAATAATGATATCCTTTCAATAATAGCGTATCAGTCTGATAATGCTTTTGAGATCGAAGGCTTAGCAAACAAGGAGATCGATCATGCAATTTTCTACAACCCCAACTCTGGAAGGCCAGACCATCGTTGAATATTGCGGTGTGGTGACCGGCGAAGCGATTTTAGGTGCCAATATTTTCCGTGATTTCTTTGCTGGTATCCGCGATATCGTTGGCGGACGCTCCGGTGCCTACGAAAAAGAATTACGTAAAGCGCGGGAGATCGCCTTTGAGGAGCTCGGCTCCCAGGCGCGGGCGCTGGGGGCCGATGCCGTAGTCGGTATTGATATCGACTACGAAACGGTTGGGCAAAACGGCAGTATGCTGATGGTTAGCGTCAGCGGTACGGCGGTGAAAACGCGTCGATGAGAAGAGTCTTCTGGCTGATTGCCGCCGCTCTGTTACTGGCAGGGTGTGCAGGCGAAAAAGGCATTGTCGAGAAAGAGGGATATCAGCTTGATACCCGACGCCAGGCGCAGGCGGCGTATCCGCGCATTAAAGTGCTGGTGATCCACTACACCGCAGATGATTTTGATAGCTCGCTGGCGACACTGACCGATAAGCAGGTCAGCTCGCATTATCTGGTCCCTGCGGTACCACCGCGATACAACGGTAAACCGCGCATCTGGCAACTGGTGCCGGAACAAGAACTGGCCTGGCATGCGGGGATTAGCGCCTGGCGCGGGGCAACGCGCCTTAACGACACCTCTATTGGCATTGAGCTGGAAAACCGTGGCTGGCAAAAATCGGCCGGAGTGAAATATTTTGCCCCGTTTGAACCGGCACAGATTCAGGCGCTTATTCCACTGGCGAAAGATATTATTGCCCGTTATCACATCAAGCCGGAAAACGTAGTGGCACATGCGGATATCGCACCGCAGCGCAAAGACGATCCGGGGCCATTATTTCCCTGGCAGCAACTGGCGCAGCAGGGGATTGGTGCCTGGCCGGATGCGCAGCGGGTTAACTTTTACCTTGCCGGGCGCGCGCCGCACACACCGGTAGATACCGCGTCATTGCTGGAGCTTTTGGCGCGCTACGGTTATGACGTTAAACCTGATATGACACCGCGCGAGCAGCGGCGCGTGATTATGGCATTCCAGATGCATTTCCGCCCGACGTTATATAACGGCGAAGCGGATGCAGAAACTCAGGCGATTGCCGAAGCATTGCTGGAAAAATACGGGCAGGATTAGCGCGGCAGTTTTCCGTGGTCGCGTAGCCAGGCGGCAGTTTTCTCGATACCTTCATCCAGGGTGATGACCGGCTGATAACCTAACTCTTCCTGCGCACGCGTAATATCCAGCGTAAAGTCAAAATTCAACTTGGAGACGCCGTAGTGGGTCAGCGGCGGCTCTTTTGCTGACTTGCGGCCTAAACGCTCCATGCTGCGGGCGATCATATCCAGCATCGGGTAGGGGACGGAACGAATACGACAGTCAATATTCAACTCGTCGATCAGCTTCTGCACGATGCTGCGCAGTGTGCGATGCTCGCCGTTGGTGATGTTGTACACACGCCCGGAAGGTAGCTTATCGCAGGCTTCCTGGCTTGCCAGCCACATGGCGTGCACGGCATTTTCATAGTAGGTCATATCGACCAGCGCACTGCCGCCATGCGGTAACAGAATACTGCCGTAGTGGTGCATCATATGCGCCAGACGGGGAATAAAGACTTTATCGTGCGGTCCGAACAGACTTTGTGGGCGCAGAATAGTAAAGCGCGTTTGTGGATTCGCCTGCGAAAGCATATTGATCACTTCTTCGCTGGCTGCTTTGCTGCGGGCAAACTCGTTGGCGAAGCGGTGAGGGCGAAAATCTTCTTTAATATCGCGATGGTGGTGATAATCGAAGTACAGGGAGGGGGAAGAGATATGAATAAAGTTACGCACACCCCAGGCGACAGCCCATTCACCCAGGCGGCGAGTGGCGCGAACGTTAGCCAGATCGAAAGCCTGTTGTGTCCCCCAGGGTGAGGTAAAGCTGGAGCAGTGCCACAGCGTATCAATGCCCGCGAGCATCACTTTAGCTTGTGATGAAACCAGCTCGGTCAGATCCGCCGGAACAAACTCTGCGCCCATTTTTTCCAGCAATTTGCCCATTGCCTCGTTGCGACCGGTCGCTCGCACGCTGATGCCTTTCTGGCATAAAAACTCTACCGCGTTTCGACCTAAGCCGCTGGTGGCGCCGGTAACCAGTACCTTCATATCAATCCACTGTTGTTGAGAAAATAACGTGCGCATTCTTCCGTGATTTCCCCCATGATGCAATGGGAAACATGAAAGAATAACGCAGGTTTTGTCGATTAATCTGTGCTTTGTTCTGCCAGTCTGGCGATTTGTTTTGCCATTCCGCGAAAAATAAACAGATGCGCGGGGATCATCAATAACCAGTAAAACAGCCCCGGCATACCGTGCGGATGCCAGAAAGCGCGGACATCGATAGTACGATAGTCGCCTTTATCTTCCAGGCTAAAACACAGTCGTCCCAGCCCCGGCGCTTTCATGCCAAATAACAACGTAAGTTGTTTTTCCGGTTCAACGACAATCACTTTCCAGCTATCTACCGCATCGCCAGTCTGTAAATATTCGCGCTCCGGGCGGCCTTTCGCCAGCTTATGACCGATCGCGCGGTCCATCAACGCCCGTGTCTGCCACAAAATATTGCCAAAGAAATAACGCTCTTTACCGCCGATTTGGTTCACTACCTGCCATAAAGCAGCAAGGCTGGCGGACGTTTTAACGGTAAACCCCGCCTGTTTGGCAAAATAACCGTACTCCGGTCGCCAGCGGGCAAAGGCCTGAGCGTCGTAGCCCCAGTCGCTGGAGTTGACCAGTTTTTCCTCCTCTTTCAACGTGCTACGTACCGCGTCATCGAAAGCGATCAGCCGTTGTGGGATGAGTGCACGTAGCGCGGTATCATCCGCCAGCAGATCGTGTTTCAGCCCCTGAATCAACGCCCTGGCGGTGGTGGGCGGTACGGAAGTAATCACATTGAGAAACCACACCGAAATCCAGCGGGTGGGGAGGGGGATGGGGATCAACCAGCGGCGCTTACCGCTCACCGCCATAAAATGTTCAAACTGTTGCTGATAACTGAGCACCTCTGGTCCGGCGGCTTCGAAGATGCGGTGTTCGCTGGCCGGATGATCTAACAACGCCACCAGATAGTGCAGCAAGTTTTCCAGCGCGATGGGCGTGGTGCGTGAACGTACCCAGCGTGGCGGCGTTAACACTGGCAGGTTGTAGACCATATCGCGCATGACTTCGAACGCCGCTGAACCTGCGCCAACGATAATTCCGGCCCGAAGTTCGGTCACAGGTACATTCGCTTCACGAAGAATGTCCGCCGTAGCCTGACGAGCACGCAGATGATCCGACTGCTCATGTGGCGGGGCCTGCAACGAACTGAGAAAGATTAATTGCTTAACTGGTACTTCACGTAGCGCATCGCGGACGTTGAGAGCCACCTGGCGCTCCTGAGCGATAAAATCGCCGCCTTCGCCCATGCTGTGCACCAGAAAATAGACGGTATCGATATCCTGCAACAGGGCCGGAAGGTTATCCGGCCAGCTGAGATCGACTTTATGGCAACTGACGTTTGCCAGTTGCAGCTTTGCAAGCCTGTCGACATGACGTGCCGCCGCCAGGATCTGATGCCCTTGCTGGCTGAGTGTGCGCACCAGATGCTGACCAATGTAGCCACTGGCACCGAGAACTAAAATGCGTTGCGGCACGTCTCTCTCCTTAACGCGCCAGGAATGCGCGCCAGTGGGCGGCGACTTCCGCCAGTTGTTCGCGCGAGACGTCAAGATGCGTCACCAGGCGGACAATCGGCGAGGCGTTAATCAGCACGTTTCTCGCTTTCATGTATTCGCCTAACGCGGCAGCATTTTCTTCCCCGACGCGAACAAACAGCATATTAGTGTCCTGACGCATCACATCCGCGCCTGCTTCACGCAGTTGCTCCGCCATCCAGGCGGCGTTGTCGTGATCTTCCTGCAACCGTGCGACGTTATTTTTCAGGGCATACATCCCGGCGGCAGCCAGAATCCCGGACTGACGCATCCCGCCACCGGCCATTTTCCGCCAGCGGATGGCACGTTTAATGTAATCACGATTACCGACGAGTAATGAACCGACTGGCGTCCCAAGACCTTTCGACAGGCAAATGGTGAACGAATCACAATATTGCGTGATCTCTTTCAGTTCGCAGCCGTAAGCCACCACGGCATTAAAGATGCGCGCACCGTCAACATGCAGCGCCAGATTGCGCTCGCGGGTAAATTCCCATGCTTCTTTCAGGTATTCACGCGGCAGCACTTTGCCGTTGTGGGTGTTTTCCAGACTGAGTAATTTGGTGCGGGCGAAATGGATATCGTCGGGTTTGATTTTCATCGCCACTTTATCCAGCGGTAGCGTGCCGTCGGCAGCCGCGTCGATGGGTTGCGGCTGAATACTGCCCAGCACCGCTGCGCCACCGGCTTCAAACAGATAGTTATGCGCGGCCTGACCGACAATATACTCTTCGCCACGTTCGCAGTGACTGAGCAGAGCGACCAGGTTGGCCTGAGTGCCGGTAGGCAGAAAAATGGCGGCTTCTTTACCGGAAAGCTCTGCTGCATAGTCCTGCAGAGCATTAACGGTAGGGTCGTCTCCGTAAACGTCGTCCCCAACCGGGGCGGCCATCATCGCTTCGAGCATGGCGCGGCTCGGTCGGGTAACGGTATCACTGCGTAAATCAATCATGGCATGTCCTTATTATGACGGGAAATGCCACCCTTTTTACCTTAGCCAGTTCGTTTTCGCCAGTTCGATCACTTCATCGCCGCGTCCGCTGATAATTGCGCGCAACATATACAGGCTAAAACCTTTGGCCTGTTCGAGTTTGATCTGCGGTGGAATGGCTAACTCTTCTTTGGCGACCACCACATCCACCAACACCGGACCGTCGATAGAGAAGGCGCGTTGCAGGGCTTCATCAACTTCAGACGCTTTTTCTACACGGATACCCGTAATGCCGCACGCTTCGGCAATGCGGGCAAAGTTTGTGTCGTGTAGTTCGGTGCCGTCAGTCAAATAGCCACCAGCTTTCATCTCCATCGCCACAAAGCCCAGCACGCTGTTGTTAAAGACGACAATTTTCACTGGCAGTTTCATCTGCACTACTGAGAGGAAATCGCCCATCAACATGCTAAAACCGCCATCGCCGCACATGGCGACCACCTGACGTTCTGGCTCTGTCGCCTGCGCACCCAGCGCCTGCGGCATGGCGTTAGCCATCGAACCGTGGTTAAACGAACCTAACAGGCGACGCTTGCCGTTCATTTTCAGATAACGTGCCGCCCATACCGTTGGCGTGCCGACGTCACAGGTAAAGATGGCGTCATCGGCGGCAAAATGACTAATTTGCTGCGCCAGATATTGCGGGTGAATGGCTTTCTCGCTCGGTTTAGCTAAATCGTCCAGCCCTTTGCGGGCATCGCGGTAATCTTCCAGCGCTTTATCCAGAAACTTGCGATCGGTTTTTTCTTCCACCAGTGGCAGCAATGCGCGCAGGGTTGATTTGATATCGCCGACCAGCGCCATATCTACCTTGCTATGCGCGCCGATGCTGGCTGGATTGATATCAATCTGAATAATTTTGGCATCGGTCGGGTAGAACGCACGGTAGGGGAACTGAGTACCGAGTAGCACTAACGTGTCGGCGTTCATCATGGTATGGAAACCTGACGAGAAGCCGATTAACCCGGTCATTCCAACATCATACGGATTATCGTATTCGACATGTTCTTTACCGCGCAGGGCATGAACAATAGGCGCTTTAATTTTCCCGGCAAACTCAACTAACTCTTTATGCGCCCCCGCGCAGCCGCTGCCACACATCAGGGCGATATTGCTGGAATAACGCAGCAGTTGCGCCAGTTTGCGTAACTCTTCTTCTTCCGGCGTCACGATTGGTTGTGGCGCATGATACCAGTGCGTGGTTGCCCCTTCTGGCGCAGGTTTTAACGCCACGTCGCCTGGTAACACGACAACCGAAACGCCACGGTTAAGCACCGCTTTGCGCATGGCAATCGCCAGTACTTGTGGAATCTGCTCCGGGCTGGAAACCAGCTCGCAATAGTGACTACATTCGCGGAATAGCTCTTGTGGGTGGGTTTCCTGGAAATAGCCGCTGCCAATTTCGCTGGAGGGAATATGAGCGGCAATCGCCAGTACCGGAACGTGATTGCGGTGGCAATCGAACAGGCCGTTGATTAAGTGCAGGTTGCCGGGGCCGCACGATCCGGCACAGACCGCCAGTTCTCCGCTAAGTTGTGCTTCAGCGCCAGCGGCAAAGGCCGCCACTTCTTCGTGGCGGGTGGACATCCACTCGATGGTGCCCATGCGATTAAGACTGTCACTAAGACCGTTCAGAGAGTCGCCTGTGACTCCCCAGATGCGTTTCACCCCTGCCGATTCGAGTGTTTTGGCGATATAAGCTGCAACCGTTTGTTTCATGGTTCTCCATCTCCTGAATGTGATAACGGTAACAAGTTTAGTTCATCTGACGGAGGGGGAAGGGATGGGAGAGAAAGGAGGCACTAACGGTTAAATAGCCCGATGAAAGGAATATCATCGGGCATAAGGCGATTATGCGAGAACCAAATCCCCCTGCGGATGGCAGGAGCAGGCCAGTACGTAACCTTCAGCGATTTCGGCGTCGGTCAGCGTCATTGTACTGCTCACCGTATATTCACCGGAAACCACTTTTGTCTTACAGCAGCCGCAAACACCCGCACGGCAGGCAGCGACAACCGGAACGTTATTGCTTTCCAGCGCCTCCAGTAGCGTGGTGCCAACCGGGGCGTAAAATTCTCGTGCCGGTTGCAGTTTGGTGAATTTCAGACCGCTGGTCGCCGCTTCTGCTACTGGGGTGAAGAATTTCTCTTTAAAGAAACGCGTCACGCCGAGCGCTTTCACTTCCTGCTCTACCCAATCCATATACGGAGCCGGGCCGCAGGTCATCACGGTACGTGAAGCTAAGTCAGGTACACCTGCCAGCAGTTCGCGAGTGAGACGACCAGCGATAAAGCCTTCGGTAACGTTATTTTCTGCCACCAGCGTTACCGGATAGTTACGCCACTCATCGGCGAAAATAACATCCTGCGGCGTACGCACGTTGTAGATCACCCGCACATCGGCCTGTGGACGGTTCTTCGCAAGCCAGCGACGCATCGACATAATCGGCGTGACGCCGCAGCCTGCCGCCAGCAACAGGAATTTATCTTCTGCTTTATCGTCGCAGGTAAATTCCCCCATCGCGTCCGAAAGCCAGAGATAATCACCGCGTTTTACATCGCGCGTCAGCCACTGGGAGCCGACACCGTCATCAATCCGCCGCACGGTCAGGGTGATATATTCACTCACGCCTGGCGTGGAGGAAATGGTGTAAGCACGCAGCGTTTCCGCTGAGTTTCGCACGCTGACCAGTGCATATTGCCCGGCGCGATATGGGTAGTAATCGTGGCAAATCAGGGAAATCGTCCACACATCCGGCGTTTCTTGCGTAATGTGATGAACCTGCATCCGCCACGGGCATTGATTCGTTGGCATCGTCATCGACAAACTCCTTACGCGCTCAACAGTTGCTTCATGTCTTCTTCAACAGTGGTGATAGAACGCAGGCCAAATTTCTCGTTCAGCACCGCCAGCAGGTCTGGTGTCAGGAAACCAGGTGCAGTCGGGCCGGTGACGATATTTTTCACGCCCAGAGAAAGCAGCGTCAGCAGAATGACGATCGCTTTCTGTTCAAACCAGGAGAGCACCAGCGACAGCGGCAGATCGTTGACACCGCAGCCCAGTTTCTCTGCCAGAGTGACAGCCAGAATAATCGCTGAGTAAGCATCGTTACATTGACCTGCATCTACCAGACGCGGCAGACCTTCGATATCGCCAAACTCAAGTTTGTTAAAGCGATATTTACCACAGGCGAGGGTCAGGATCAGGCAGTCATCCGGCACGCTGGTGGCGAAATCGGTGAAGTAGTGGCGCTCGCCGCGTGCGCCGTCACAGCCACCAAGCAGGAAGATATGACGCAGTTTTTCACGGCTCACCAGATCAATCAGCGTATCCGCTGCGCCAAGCAGCGTCTGGCGGCCAAAGCCCACGGTGATCAGGTGCGGAATTTCGCTGTACGGGAAGCCCGCCATTTGTTGCGCCTGGGCGATGACCGCAGAAAAATCTTCGCCATCCAGATGACGCACACCCGGCCAGCCAACGATGCTGCGGGTCCAGATACGATCGTCATAAGCGCCTACGGTTGGGTCGATGATGCAGTTCGAGGTCATCACGATGGGGCCAGGGAAACGAGCGAACTCCACTTGCTGATTCTGCCAGCCGCTGCCGTAGTTACCGACCAGATGCTTGAATTTACGCAGCTCCGGGTAGCCATGCGCAGGCAGCATTTCGCCGTGGGTGTAAACATTAACGCCCGTGCCTTCGGTCTGTTCCAGCAGGTTGTAGAGATCTTTGAGATCGTGACCGGAAATCAGGATGCATTTACCCGCCGTCGCTTTGACGTTGACCTGGGTTGGCGTCGGGTGACCGTATTTACCGGTTTCGCCTGCATCCAGAATGCTCATCACTTTGAAGTTCATCTGGCCGATTTCCATTGAACACTCAAGAAGCGCGTTCATATCGGCAGGCCAGGTCCCCAGCCACGCCATGATTTTATGATACTGGGCATAAATATCGTTGTCGTATTGACCGAGAACATGCGCGTGTTCCATATAGGCCGCTGCACCTTTCAGGCCATACAGGCACAGCAGACGCAGGCCGAGAATGTTTTCGCCAATCGCCGCTTTATCTTTGTTAGGGGTAAATTCTGCTGCCTGACGTTGCAGCTCGCCGAGATCGTCGCTCACCAGTTGCAGGTCAGCCATCGGGTTATCGACGCGCGCGTTGGCATCTACAGCCAGGCATTGCGCTTTCAGCGCCTCGCGCAGGGCAATCGCTTCACGAGCGTAGCCGACAATACGCGGAGAATCGAAGTTAACGTTGGTCAGGGTTGAGAAAAAGGCACGTGGCGCGAAGCTGTCAACATCGTGGTTGATGATGCCGTATTCACGCGCTTTTACCGCCCAGGCAGAAAGCCCTTGCAGCGCCGCGATGAGTAAATCCTGAAGGTCAGAAGTTTCCGCCGTTTTACCACACATCCCCTGCGCGTATGAGCAGCCGTTTCCTGCCGGAGTACGGATAGTTTGTTCACATTGCACACAAAACATGATCACACCTTTTAAAGTTATATTTAATATACATGTTTAAGGTTAAGACGCTTAACGCGGGGATAAAAGGGATTTTTCATGCAACTTTAAGGGAGATTGATTTAGCGCAATTTTGGCGGCAGGGATCTACCGCCAGAGAGGTATTACGCAGAGAAAAAGGCGATGAGGATCGGCACTAACAGGCTAAGAATAAAACCGTGAACAATTGCCGCCGGGACCATATCCAGCCCGCCAGTACGTTGAAGAACGGGCAGGGTGAAATCCATTGATGTGGCACCGCATAAGCCCAGTGCAGTAGAGCGGCTGCGGCGAATCAGCCCAGGGATCAACATAATAGCAATCAGTTCACGGGCCAGATCATTAAAAAACGCCGCGCTCCCGATTACCGGACCAAAAGATTCGGTCAATAAAATACCGGAAAGAGAATACCAGCCGAAACCGGAGGCCATTGCCAGCGCGGTATTGATGGGGAGATCAAGAATAAAGGCGTTAATTAAACCACCAATTAATGAACTGACAACCACCACCACGGCGACAATCATTCCCCGGCGATTAAGGACAATCTGCTTTAAGGTCATGCCATTATTGCGCAACTGAATACCAACGAGGAAAAGTAGCAAAATTAACGTGTATTCACTGGCTTCGGTCGCGTGTTGTAAGAAAGCCAGTCCACTCAGACCAATGGCAAAACCAATCACTACTACGCCGCACAGTTTTAGCGACTCCAGCGCCATCGCAATACGCGACGGGAGTTTTTCTTGCTGATGGTGGTTGCGCCACGGCAGGCCTCGCTCCAGCCACATCAGGGCGGCAATATTACACAGTAAAATAACGGTAATACTGACGGCAGAATAATGCAGAATCGCCAACAGGTTACTGGCGAGGTTATCGAGAAACGCCAGACTGATACCCATAAAAAAGAGAATAAGGTAAACCATCCAGCTTAATAGCTGATTAATAACTTTTAACGCAGCTTGTTGGCGAAGCGGAATGAGGTAACCCACAATCAGGGGAACCAGAATGATTAACAGCCCAGAAAACATGAAAACCCAGTCCTTGCAAAGATGAAGTCGAAATGCGCGATGACACACTACTGAAAGCGGAAGGACGAGTAAAGTTGCAATTAAAAGGAAATGTTATGCATAAGGAGCAGTAGAGTATTCGTTTTCATTTAAAGATATTCTTGCGCTTTAATTACAAACTGCACCGATGTTGGTGGCGTCAAAATCGCCGAGGCGTTCCCTGAAGGCCGGGGCAGCCCACATGGATGTGGGCTGAGGGCGCGTTTTACAGGGATGTTACCTCGCGCCCGACCCGGTAGCCGTAAGGGATAAGTCGAGGGCACCGCGCAGCGGCGATTTTGTTCGCCAGAGCCCGGGGGTGCAGGGGGCGGCGGCGATTGGCCGCCCCCTGCGCGCTCCTTGCGCCAGTGGCAATATGTGGCTTAGCTCATGAAAGGAGCGCAACAAGATGATGAATCAACATATAACAACATCTTAAAAAAAGGCCTGACATTACGCCAGGCCTTCTGCGTTAATTAATCACGCTTTTCCAGCAGGGTCCGGTAAATCAGACCACCGATAATGCCGCCGACAATTGGCACCACCCAGAAGAACCACAGTTGTTCTAATGCCCAGCCGCCCTGGAAGATAGCAACCGCGGTGCTGCGCGCCGGGTTAACAGAAGTGTTAGTCACCGGAATACTAATTAAGTGAATCAGGGTTAAGGCCAGACCAATAGCGATCGGCGCAAAACCTGCCGGCGCGAATTTGTCGGTTGTGCCGTGGATCACCAACAGGAAACCTGCACTCAATACCAGTTCAACTACCAGCGCGGAAAGCATGGAATAACCGCCTGGTGAATGCTCGCCATAACCGTTAGAAGCAAAACCGCTGGCTGCCGCGTCAAAACCCGTTTTACCACTGGCAATTAAATACAGCAGCGCCGCTGCAACAATACCGCCGACAACCTGGGCAATTACGTAGCCAACGACTTCTTTTGCCGGAAAACGTCCGCCAGCCCATAAACCAATAGTGACCGCCGGGTTAAAATGACCACCAGAAATATGACCAACAGCAAAGGCCATCGTCAGAACGGTCAGACCGAACGCCAACGCCACGCCGGCAAAACCAATGCCTAATTCCGGGAAGCCTGCGGCCAGTACAGCACTACCACAGCCACCAAAAACAAGCCAGAAAGTACCAAAACATTCAGCTGCTAATTTTCTGAACATATCCACCTCAATTAAAAATTGACCCTGTGAAAAATATGGTCGTTTTATAGGGTCGTCGTAAAAAAGTGACGACGGAAATAATGCGCGGCTATTTTAAAAACGAAGGCGAGTCATTCACCAGATAAATAAATCCAGTAAATTTGATTTAGGGCAACAGCGGGTTGCCCCATATAGTCATTTGTCTGATTGACAGTGTAGTGCAAGCAAAAGATTTAATCCTTTAGGCGTAATAAAAAATAATTTATCATGCTAATTATTTGATTTTGTTGTTTTTGCAGACTTATCAGCAAGAGGGAGTATAACGCGATTATTCGCTCATTTTTCAGACATTTGCCATGCTTAAATGTGATGTCATCACGTATTAGCAAGGCCTTTCCCGTTATACTGCCAGCGTAAAGGATAAGTCACATATTTCTGGAGGGGATATGATTCTTGAGCGCGTTGAAATTGTGGGTTTTCGCGGTATCAACCGTTTGTCGTTGATGCTCGAACAAAACAACGTCCTGATTGGGGAGAACGCGTGGGGTAAATCCAGCTTGCTGGACGCCTTAACCCTGCTGCTATCGCCAGAATCAGATCTCTACCATTTTGAGCGCGACGATTTCTGGTTCCCGCCGGGAGATATCAACGGGCGAGAACATCATCTGCATATTATTTTGACCTTCCGCGAATCGCTGCCAGGCCGACATCGGGTTCGCCGTTATCGGCCGCTGGAAGCGTGCTGGACGCCATGCACCGATGGCTATCACCGTATTTTTTATCGTCTGGAAGGGGAGAGTGCGGAAGACGGCAGCGTGATGACACTGCGCAGTTTTCTCGATAAAGACGGACATCCGATTGATGTCGAGGATATTAACGATCAGGCACGCCATCTGGTGCGTTTAATGCCGGTGCTGCGCTTGCGTGATGCCCGTTTTATGCGCCGTATTCGTAACGGCACGGTGCCAAATGTTCCCAATGTGGAAGTCACCGCGCGCCAGCTCGATTTCCTCGCCCGTGAGTTGTCCTCACATCCGCAAAATCTCTCTGATGGACAGATTCGTCAGGGACTTTCCGCAATGGTGCAGTTGCTTGAGCATTATTTCTCTGAGCAGGGGGCCGGACAGGCGCGATATCGTTTAATGCGGCGGCGGGCCAGCAATGAGCAACGAAGCTGGCGCTATCTGGACATCATCAACCGGATGATTGACCGACCTGGAGGGCGCTCGTATCGGGTTATTTTGCTCGGCCTGTTTGCTACTTTATTGCAGGCAAAAGGCACATTGAGACTGGATAAAGACGCGCGTCCATTGTTGCTGATCGAAGATCCAGAAACCCGTTTACACCCCATTATGCTTTCAGTTGCCTGGCATCTGTTGAATCTTCTGCCATTGCAGCGCATTGCCACCACCAACTCGGGTGAGTTGCTTTCGTTAACGCCGGTAGAGCATGTTTGCCGACTGGTACGTGAGTCCTCGCGCGTTGCCGCCTGGCGTCTGGGGCCGAGTGGCTTGAGTACCGAAGATAGCCGACGCATATCCTTTCACATTCGTTTTAACCGTCCGTCATCGCTGTTTGCTCGCTGCTGGTTGCTGGTGGAAGGGGAAACGGAAACCTGGGTTATCAATGAACTGGCGCGTCAGTGCGGACATCATTTTGATGCCGAAGGGATCAAGGTCATTGAGTTTGCCCAGTCCGGGCTAAAGCCACTGGTTAAATTTGCCCGCCGAATGGGGATTGAATGGCATGTACTGGTCGATGGCGATGAAGCAGGGAAGAAATATGCCGCTACGGTACGCAGCCTGTTGAATAACGATCGGGAAGCCGAACGAGAACATTTAACGGCGTTACCGGCGCTGGATATGGAACATTTTATGTATCGCCAGGGATTTTCCGATGTGTTCCACCGCGTGGCGCAAATCCCGGAAAATGTACCGATGAATCTGCGCAAAATTATCTCGAAAGCGATCCATCGCTCTTCCAAACCCGATCTTGCCATTGAAGTGGCAATGGAGGCCGGACGTCGTGGTGTGGACTCCGTACCGACGCTGCTGAAAAAAATGTTCTCACGCGTGCTGTGGCTGGCGCGCGGTCGCGCGGATTAACCGCGAAACATCGTGGCCATTTGTGGCTGAATAGCGTCGAGCATCTCATAGCGCCGACGGTATTCAGCCCGTTTTTTACTGGCGATTTCGGCAATCTCTTTTCGTGCTATCTGTGCTGGAAGGCGGTAATGGCGTTCAGCATCACATACGCCGCCAACCGATTCCCAGAAAGCGTTGTAATCGGCATGGATCTTGCCTTCTTTATCACGATAACGCAGGCTGCGGTAAATATGCGTTTCATTGCTGACGGCAATAATCTGCTCTACCTGCAAACGTTGGGCAAACAGACAGGCCGCTTCCATCACGAGGCGTTTGGGAAATAGCCCGTGGCAGGCTTTCGTCGCATTCTGGATTTCCTGATGTGGAATTTCCCATTTTGCGCCTTGCAGTCCGCCAATAAACATCGTTCTTTTCCCCTGATATTCACACAGGGTAAACGTGATCTCTGCCAGAGGAATACCTTCGCTGTTGCGAAACAGGATTGTGCTGTCACCTTCTTTATCCATTGAGATCATCATGGTCAGCTCAAGCGTGAACTGCTCGCCGTTTTTGCCTTCCAGCTTCGCCAGTTGCAGCCCGGGGGTATTCAAATATAAGCTGAATTCTTCCGCCGACATACATCCGCGGAGTAACGCATAATGGTAACGTAACGCCTCCAGCAATTGCTTACGGCTAAGATTCGCCGCAAGGTAAGGGCGATGCAGACGCACAGGCAGTCGCGGTTGGCGCGTTAACAACACATTGAGATTAGGCCAGTGGGAAAGTTCGTTCATCCACTCAACGCTTAAACGCGGCATAATCAACGAGCGCAGCAAAAATTTCTGGCGAAAACTACGGCGATGCCAGAATTTACCCGGCCGACACTGTCCACGTGCCAGACTAAGAAAAAGTGACAGGCTGCTGAGAGATTCAGATGGCGTAAAGGTCCGTTCAGTTAGCTGCGACATATTCATGAAATCAATGGTTATACATGACGTCGATTTCACCATTGCGTATCTTAACCAAACATCAATAGTGTGATTACTAACGTAAATTTTAGGGTTTTGTTGATATTTCGTTGAAGTTAATGACCCGGATTGGCATATGGAGTATTCAGAATATTTATGAAAAAGCGGAAAACCGTGAAGAAGCGTTACGTTATTGCGCTGGTGATAGTCATCGCCGGACTGATTACGTTATGGAGAATTCTTAACGCACCCGTGCCGACTTATCAGACACTGATTGTGCGCCCCGGTGATTTACAGCAAAGCGTGCTGGCGACCGGAAAGCTGGACGCGCTGCGTAAGGTTGACGTGGGCGCGCAGGTCAGCGGTCAGTTGAAAACTCTGTCGGTGGCGATTGGCGATAAAGTAAAAAAAGACCAGCTTTTAGGGGTTATTGATCCTGAACAGGCTGAAAACCAGATTAAGGAGGTCGAAGCAACGCTGATGGAGCTACGTGCGCAGCGGCAGCAGGCGGAAGCGGAGCTGAAACTGGCGCGGGTGACGTATTCCCGTCAGCAACGTCTGGCACAAACGCAGGCGGTTTCACAGCAGGATCTCGACACCGCCGCGACGGAGATGGCTGTGAAACAGGCGCAAATTGGCACCATTGACGCGCAAATCAAGCGCAATCAGGCCTCTCTCGATACGGCTAAAACCAATCTCGATTACACTCGCATCGTTGCCCCGATGGCCGGGGAAGTCACGCAAATCACCACTCTGCAAGGCCAGACGGTGATTGCCGCACAACAAGCACCGAACATTCTGACGCTGGCAGATATGAGCACCATGCTGGTAAAAGCGCAGGTTTCTGAAGCGGATGTAATCCACCTGAAGCCGGGGCAAAAAGCCTGGTTTACGGTACTTGGCGATCCACTGACGCGCTACGAGGGGCAAATCAAGGATGTACTACCGACGCCGGAAAAGGTTAACGACGCTATTTTCTATTACGCCCGTTTTGAAGTCCCCAACCCCAATGGTTTGCTGCGGCTGGATATGACTGCGCAAGTGCATATTCAGCTCACCGATGTGAAAAATGTGCTGACGATCCCTCTGTCGGCGTTAGGCGATCCGGTTGGCGATAATCGTTATAAAGTCAAATTGTTGCGTAATGGTGAAACACGCGAGCGTGAAGTGACGATTGGCGCACGTAACGATACCGATGTTGAGATTGTCAAAGGGCTTGAAGCGGGCGATGAAGTGGTGATTGGTGAGGCCAAACCAGGAGCTGCACAATGACGCCTTTGCTCGAATTAAAGGATATTCGTCGCAGCTATCCTGCCGGTGATGAGCAGGTTGAGGTGCTGAAGGGCATCACCCTCGATATTTATGCCGGTGAGATGGTAGCGATTGTTGGCGCTTCAGGTTCCGGTAAATCGACCCTGATGAATATTCTCGGCTGTCTGGATAAGGCCACCAGCGGCACCTATCGCGTCGCCGGTCAGGATGTTGCCACACTGGACGCCGATGCGCTGGCGCAACTGCGCCGCGAGCATTTCGGCTTTATTTTCCAGCGTTACCATTTACTTTCGCATTTAACCGCCGAGCAGAACGTTGAAGTACCCGCCGTCTATGCTGGTCTTGAGCGGAAACAGCGACTGCTTCGTGCCCAGGAGTTGCTGCAACGGCTGGGGCTGGAAGACCGTACAGAGTATTATCCGGCACAGCTTTCGGGTGGTCAGCAACAGCGCGTCAGCATCGCGCGGGCATTGATGAACGGTGGTCAGGTAATTCTTGCCGATGAACCAACCGGCGCACTGGACAGCCATTCTGGCGAAGAGGTGATGGCGATCCTGCATCAGCTGCGCGATCGTGGGCATACGGTGATTATCGTCACCCACGATCCGCAGGTCGCTGCTCAGGCCGAGCGGGTGATCGAAATTCGCGACGGCGAAATTGTGCGCAATCCTCCCGCCATTGAAAAAGTGAATGTTGCTGGCGGGACGGAGCCTGTTGTCAACACGGTGTCTGGCTGGCGGCAGTTTGTCAGCGGTTTTAACGAGGCGCTGACGATGGCATGGCGGGCGCTGGCAGCGAATAAAATGCGTACTTTACTGACCATGCTGGGGATTATTATCGGTATTGCGTCGGTGGTTTCCATTGTCGTGGTGGGTGACGCCGCCAAACAAATGGTGCTGGCGGATATTCGTTCTATTGGTACGAATACTATTGATGTCTATCCCGGGAAAGATTTTGGCGATGACGATCCGCAATATCAGCAGGCGCTGAAGTACGACGACTTAATCGCCATCCAAAAACAACCGTGGGTCGCCTCAGCCACACCTGCCGTCTCGCAAAACCTGCGCCTGCGTTATAACAATGTTGATGTTGCTGCCAGTGCCAATGGCGTGAGCGGCGATTATTTTAATGTCTATGGCATGACCTTCAGTGAAGGAAACACCTTTAATCAGGAGCAGCTGAACGGTCGTGCGCAGGTCGTGGTTCTCGACAGTAATACTCGCCGCCAGCTTTTCCCCCATAAAGCAGATGTGGTTGGCGAGGTGATTCTGGTCGGCAATATGCCCGCCAGAGTCATTGGTGTGGCGGAAGAAAAACAGTCGATGTTTGGTAGCAGTAAAGTGCTGCGTGTCTGGCTACCTTACAGCACGATGTCCGGGCGAGTTATGGGCCAGTCGTGGCTGAACTCCATTACTGTCAGGGTAAAAGAAGGATTTGACAGCGCCGAGGCGGAACAGCAACTCACGCGTTTACTTTCACTGCGCCACGGAAAGAAGGATTTCTTTACCTGGAACATGGACGGCGTCTTGAAAACTGTTGAAAAGACCACACGTACTTTACAACTGTTTCTGACGCTGGTGGCGGTGATTTCGCTGGTGGTGGGCGGTATTGGTGTAATGAATATTATGCTGGTGTCAGTGACCGAGCGGACGCGGGAAATTGGCATTCGCATGGCTGTAGGTGCGCGAGCAAGCGATGTTTTGCAACAGTTCCTGATCGAAGCCGTACTGGTTTGCCTGGTCGGTGGCGCGTTGGGAATAACACTGTCACTGTTAATTGCTTTCACCTTGCAGCTTTTCTTACCCGGCTGGGAGATTGGTTTTTCACCGTTGGCACTGCTGCTGGCGTTTCTCTGCTCGACGGTCACCGGGATTTTATTTGGATGGTTACCCGCACGAAATGCGGCACGACTGGATCCAGTAGATGCTCTGGCACGAGAGTAATTTTTGAGATAAAAATGCCAGCCGATCGGGCTGGCATTTTGCCTTTAGGATGTACACAATGAGACAGAAGAGCTATGCGACTGCCGCTTCTACTTCGACGGGCACAATAACACTGGCGTGATTGCCTTTTGGCCCCTGGTGGACATCAAACTGAACGGATTGTCCAGCTTTTAGCGTTCTGTAACCATCCATCTGAATGGTGGAATAATGAGCGAAAATATCTTCGCCGCCGCCTTCAGGGCAGATGAAACCAAACCCTTTGGCATTGTTGAACCACTTAACAGTACCCTTTTCCATGCTTCGACATCCTTCGCAAATCTTATACAAGTAAGATGGAATAAACCGGGGTCAGAGAGGGGGCTGTTCAAAACCTCGCCAACTCTAGAAATACAATTTAGAGAATTAGGGCGAGCCGTCAAGCGTTTGACAGGGGCCAGGGGGCAGGTATGAATCAAAAATTTGAAGCAGTTAACGCTATTGACAGGAATGTGACAGATGTCGCTGATGCCAACGATAGATGATAGTTATCTATCATGTGGAGTAGATTGGTCAGGCAAATAAGCTCTTGTCAGCGGCAGGGCGTTCTGCCGATAACCGTAACCGAAGATGATAACTGACAATGGGTAAAACGAACGACTGGCTGGACTTTGATCAACTGGCGGAAGAAAAAGTTCGCGACGCGCTAAAACCGCCATCTATGTATAAAGTGATATTAGTCAATGATGATTACACTCCGATGGAGTTTGTTATTGACGTGTTACAAAAATTCTTTTCTTATGATGTAGAACGTGCAACGCAATTGATGCTCGCTGTTCACTACCAGGGGAAGGCCATTTGCGGAGTCTTTACCGCCGAGGTTGCAGAAACCAAAGTGGCGATGGTGAACAAGTACGCGAGGGAGAATGAGCATCCATTGCTGTGTACGCTAGAAAAAGCCTGAATGCAGGCATAAAAATTGGGGGAGGTGCCTATGCTCAATCAAGAACTGGAACTCAGTTTAAATATGGCTTTCGCCAGAGCGCGCGAGCACCGTCATGAGTTTATGACCGTCGAGCACTTGTTACTGGCGCTGCTCAGTAACCCATCTGCCCGGGAGGCGCTGGAAGCGTGTTCTGTGGATTTGGTTGCGCTCCGTCAGGAACTGGAAGCCTTTATTGAACAAACCACACCCGTTCTGCCTGCCAGTGAAGAGGAGCGCGACACACAGCCGACGCTGAGTTTTCAGCGTGTACTGCAACGTGCGGTCTTCCATGTCCAATCCTCCGGTCGCAATGAGGTAACCGGTGCAAACGTTCTGGTCGCTATCTTTAGCGAACAGGAGTCGCAGGCGGCATATCTGTTGCGTAAACATGAAGTCAGCCGTCTCGATGTGGTGAACTTTATCTCTCATGGCACGCGTAAAGACGAGCCGACACAGTCTTCTGATCCTGGCAGCCAGCCAAACAGCGAAGAACAAGCTGGTGGGGAGGAACGTATGGAGAATTTCACGACGAACCTGAATCAGCTTGCGCGCGTGGGCGGAATCGACCCACTGATTGGTCGTGAGAAGGAGCTGGAGCGTGCTATTCAGGTTCTCTGCCGTCGCCGTAAAAACAACCCGCTGCTGGTGGGGGAATCTGGTGTCGGTAAAACCGCGATTGCGGAAGGTCTTGCCTGGCGAATTGTTCAGGGCGATGTGCCGGAAGTGATGGCTGACTGTACGATTTACTCTCTCGATATCGGTTCTCTGTTAGCGGGCACTAAATATCGCGGCGACTTTGAAAAACGTTTTAAAGCGTTGCTCAAGCAGCTGGAGCAGGACACTAACAGCATCCTGTTTATTGATGAGATCCACACCATTATCGGTGCGGGGGCAGCGTCTGGTGGCCAGGTCGATGCGGCTAACCTGATCAAACCGTTGCTCTCCAGCGGTAAAATTCGCGTAATTGGTTCGACAACCTATCAGGAGTTCAGCAACATTTTCGAGAAAGACCGTGCTCTGGCGCGTCGCTTCCAGAAAATTGATATTACTGAACCGTCGATCGAAGAAACTGTTCAAATCATCAATGGCCTGAAACCGAAGTATGAAGCGCACCACGACGTGCGTTATACCGCAAAAGCGGTGCGTGCAGCGGTAGAGCTGGCGGTGAAATACATTAACGATCGTCATCTGCCGGATAAAGCCATTGACGTTATCGACGAAGCGGGCGCTCGCGCACGCCTGATGCCGGTAAGCAAACGCAAGAAAACCGTTAATGTGGCGGATATTGAGTCCGTGGTGGCCCGTATTGCGCGCATTCCAGAGAAGAGTGTTTCTCAGAGTGACCGCGATACCCTGAAAAACCTCGGCGATCGCCTGAAAATGCTGGTCTTCGGTCAGGATAAAGCCATTGAGGCGCTGACTGAAGCCATTAAGATGGCGCGTGCAGGTTTAGGTCACGAACATAAACCGGTTGGTTCGTTCCTGTTTGCCGGCCCTACCGGGGTCGGGAAAACAGAGGTGACGGTACAGCTTTCGAAAGCGTTGGGCATTGAGCTGCTGCGCTTTGATATGTCCGAGTATATGGAACGCCATACCGTCAGCCGTCTGATTGGTGCGCCTCCGGGATACGTTGGTTTTGATCAGGGAGGTTTGCTGACTGATGCGGTCATCAAGCATCCACATGCGGTGCTGTTGCTGGACGAAATCGAGAAAGCGCATCCGGACGTGTTCAATATTCTGTTGCAGGTGATGGACAACGGTACGCTGACCGATAACAACGGACGCAAAGCGGACTTCCGTAACGTGGTGCTGGTGATGACCACCAACGCCGGGGTACGTGAAACTGAGCGTAAATCCATTGGTCTTATCCACCAGGATAACAGCACCGATGCGATGGAGGAGATCAAGAAGATCTTTACACCGGAATTCCGTAACCGTCTCGACAACATTATCTGGTTTGATCATCTGTCAACCGACGTGATCCATCAGGTGGTGGATAAATTCATCGTCGAGTTGCAGGTTCAGCTGGATCAGAAAGGTGTTTCTCTGGAAGTGAGCCAGGAAGCGCGTAACTGGCTGGCCGAGAAAGGTTACGACCGGGCAATGGGCGCACGTCCGATGGCGCGTGTCATCCAGGACAACCTGAAAAAACCGCTCGCCAACGAACTGCTGTTTGGTTCGCTGGTGGACGGCGGTCAGGTCACCGTCGCGCTGGATAAAGAGAAAAATGAGCTGACTTACGGATTCCAGAGTGCACAAAAGCACAAGGCGGAAGCAGCGCATTAATCTGATTGTTAGGTAGGTTGGTCAAGTCCGTAATCTCGAAAGAGGTTACGGACTTTTTGTTTATGGGGTGGAGGAGGTTCAGACCCTTTTTTTAATGATGATGGTAAGTTGTTGATAATTAGTGCTGCGGGAAGGTAAGGATAAAAAAGGGTGCTGCAGGAGAATGGGATGGTTTTGCTTTATTAACAACGGGCTAAACGTGTAGTATTTGAGTTCACTGCCGTACAGGCAGCTTAGAAATCGACGGGGTGCGGTAAAACCTTTGCGAACGCGTTCACTGCCGTACAGACAGATAAAATGCGAAAAAAAAGCTCGCACTTTCGTACGAGCTCTTCTTTAAATATGGCGGTGAGGGGGGGATTCGAACCCCCGATACGTTGCCGTATACACACTTTCCAGGCGTGCTCCTTCAGCCACTCGGACACCTCACCAAATTGTTTTGTCGCCTGACCTCATGGGTGGCAACGGGGCGCTACTATAGGGAGTTGGAGTAAAACGGTCAAGAAGAATTTTAATGATAATTATTGTTTGCTCATACTGTAAACAAGTTGTGCAGTATATCTACATCGAGACAAGTTACGGACTTATACTTCCAAAGTACTTCATACATATCACAAAATAAAAAGGCCGGTTAAACCGACCTTTTACTCGTTCTTTCTCTTCGCCCATCAGGCGGTAAAACAATCAGCGACTACGGAAGACAATGCGGCCTTTGCTCAGGTCGTACGGGGTCAGTTCAACAGTCACTTTGTCGCCCGTCAGGATGCGGATGTAGTTTTTGCGCATTTTACCGGAGATGTGTGCAGTAACCACGTGACCGTTTTCTAACTCTACGCGGAACATGGTATTAGGCAACGTTTCAAGAACGGTACCTTGCATTTCAATATTGTCTTCTTTGGCCATCTAATCCTCTGGGGTATCACTACCGTAATTTGAACCGGCAAGATAATGCCGAAGTTCTGTAAATAAGTAAAGATTTGCGCGCTAAATCGCAACAAACAGGTTCGGCACATTACTCCGAAAACACACGGCTAAGCCGCACCAAAAGCGCAACGTATAAGGGAGCGGTGAGATAAACGATGGGCGTTACCTGACGCGAAAAATTCCTTATCGGCAGCGGGGTAATGAGCGTAACCAACTCTGCGACCGCAATTATAACACTCTGGGGAGAAATGTGCCGAAAACATTCATTCTTGTGGTGAAAACAAGCATCGTGGTACCCAGAAATTATTCGGCAATCGTCCGAGGCGCATTTGATTGAGATAATTAAGGTAATCCCGGCGGGGAATTTCGCAGGCACCAAGCGATGCTGTGTGATCGTTAAGGACCTGGCAGTCGATAAGCTTACCGCCATGACCGATAAATTCCTCACAGAATACCAGAAGCGCCGTTTTAGACGCATTTTCCATCCGGCTGAACATGGACTCGCCACAAAATAGCGTTCCCTGGGCCACGCCGTACATACCGCCGACAAGCTCATCTTCACGCCAGACTTCAATGGAGTGGGCATGGCCGAGTTCGTGAAGGCGATGGTAGGCTTCGACCACGCCACGCGTGATCCAGGTTCCTTCTTCGCGATCGCTGGCACAGCCTTCAATGACCTGACCAAAAGCGTAATTCATCGTGACACGATAGGGCGAGCGTTTATGAAATCGCTTCATACTACGGCTGATATGCAGTGATTCTGGCCATAGCACCGCGCGGGGATCGGGCGACCACCAGAGGATGGGGTCGCCTGGAGAAAACCACGGAAAAATACCACGCTGGTAAGCCATTAACAGGCGCGCAGGGCTAAGATCGCCCCCAAGTGCCAGCAGGCCGTTAGGCTCACGTAATGCGCCTTCCGGGGAAGGGAAGGCTATTGAATGGCGAGAAAGCTGAACCAGGCGCATGACCGCAAAACTCCACGCAAGTCGGATCGTTCAATAATAGCTTACAAACCCTGCTTGAACTGGTAATAACGCCCCTGTCTGGCAAGCAGCTCTGCGTGAGTACCTTGCTCAATAATTTGCCCGTTGTCCATCACTATTATTTGTTGGAAACGAGAGAGTCCGCGAAGTCGATGGGTGACCATTAACACCGTTTTCTCACGCATCATTTCTGCAAGCAATTCAAGGATCTGGCTTTCGGTTGTGGCATCTAAGCCTTCGGTAGGTTCATCCAGCAACACCAGTGGCGCATCATGTAACAGCGCACGGGCGATAGCCAGACGGCGCAGTTCACCACCGGAGAGCTGGCGTCCGCCTTCACCTAACCAACTGTTGAGACCTGCATCCTCGAGCAGCTTCTCCAGGCCAACGCGACGCAAGCTCTCCGCCAGAGCCTCATCACTACTGCCAGGCGAGGCGAGTAACAGATTATCACGCAGCGTGGCGCTAAACAGATGCACTCGCTGAGGAACAACGCTGATGGTCTGTCGTAGAGCCGCTTCATTCAGGCTGGCTATGGGGCTATCGTTAAGCAAAATCTCGCCCTGTTGCGGGTCCCAAGCGCGGGTCAGCAGTTGTAACAGTGTTGATTTGCCGCATCCGGTTCGCCCGAGAATCGCAATATGTTCCCCGGCGTTTACCTGAAGAGAAATCCCTTTAAGTGCCTGTTGGGATTGCTCCGGATAAGTGAACTGAACATCCCGTAATGTCAGCGAAACGCGATCGGCAACACGAGTTTGGGTATCAGGGAAGGTGACTTCCGGTTTTTGATCCGTTAAATCAGTGATCCGAACGGCAGAGGCAATGACTTGCCCCAGATGCTGAAATGCACCCGTTACTGGTGCCAGTGCTTCAAACGCGGCTAACGCGCAGAAGACAAACAGGGCAATTAACGCGCCGGGTTGAGCATTGCCGCCAACGCCGCCAGACGCCATCCACAGCATCAGGATCACCGCTAACGCGCCAATGAGTAGCATTATCGCTTGCGACAATGCGGTCAGTTCAGATTGACGGCGTTGCGCTTCCAGCCATTGAATTTCTGTATTCTCTAGTTGCGTGCGATAACGATCGCTGGCACCAAAAATGGTCAGCTCAGCTTGCCCTTGCAGCCAGGCCGTCAGTTGTTGGCGATACTGTCCGCGAAGATGAGTCAGATTTTGCCCGGTGCTTTTTCCCGCACGATAAAACAGCGGTGGCATCAGGAAAAGCGTCAGTAACATAATGCCGCCCAGCGTAAAGGCGAGGGTGAAATCAAGGAAACTTAACCCGATTGTCACCACCATAATCACCACAAAAGCGCCCACCAGCGGCGAGATAACGCGCAGATAAAGATGATCGAGCGTATCAACATCCGCCACCACGCGATTGAGCAATTCGCCCTGACGATAGCGCGCCAGTCCGGCAGGGGAGAGGGGCAGCAATTTGCTGAAGGTGTAAATGCGCAGATGCTGCAACACGCGGAAAGTCGCGTCGTGACTTACCAGACGTTCAAAATAACGCCCGGCAGTACGGGTGATTGCTGCGCCACGCACGCCCGCAGCGGGTAGCATATAGTTGAAGCTGTACAGTCCGGCAACCCCCGCAACCGCTGAGGCCGAGAGGAACCAGCCGGAAAGTGTCAACAGACCGATACTGGCGAGCAGCGTGACAATTGCCAGCACGATACCAAGACTTAACATCCATTTATGACGTTTATACAGTGCCAGATAGGGTAGCAAAGCGCGCATTTAAATCTCCTCCTGACGATGGGCCAGTAATGTGGCGAATGGGCCACCAGCCACACTTAATTCCGCGTAACGTCCTTGCTCAATAATCCGGCCATCCTGCATAACCCAAATGACATCCCAGTCAGCAAGATCTTCTAACTGGTGGGTGACCATTAACGTTGTCTGGCGCAGAGAGGCGGCATTCAGCGCCTCCATTACGCGCTGTTCACTGTGAGCATCAAGGCTGGCAGCGGGTTCATCCAACAGTAATAGCGAACAGGGATTTAGTAACGCACGGGCCACCGCCACGCGCTGCGCCTGCCCCACGGAAAGGCGGGCAGCCTGGTCGCCAACAGGCGTATCAACGCCTTGTGGCAGGAGCGGTAGAAACTCGCTGACCCAGGCGTTATCCAGCGCTGCTTGTAATTCTTGTTCGCTGGCATCAGGTCGCGCCAGTAGTACGTTATCCCGCAATGTTGCTGCCGGTAATTGTGGGTTTTGCCCAACCCAGGAGAGATGTTTACGCCATGATTCTGGTGATAAATCGCGTAATTCTATCCCGTTGATTCGTAATGATCCCTGATATGAAAGAAAACCAGAAAGCGCGTTCAGCAGTGAGCTTTTACCTGAACCGCTGCGACCAACCAACACTGCACGTTGGCCTGCTGGCAAAGTAAAGTTCAGCGGTCCGGCCAGCGTTTTACCTTCCGGCGACGTGATAAACAGATCCTCGGCCTCAATGGTCACCGGATCGGTCGATGCTAATTCCGCCTCACCGCGCTGCGGATGGGCGAGCGGGGTTTCCATAAACGTTTTCAGACTGTCAGCTGCACCAACAGCCTGGGCTTTAGCATGATAAAACGTACCGAGATCGCGCAATGGCTGGAAAAACTCTGGCGCAAGGATCAGGGCCAGAAAACCCGCAGCCAGCGTCACACCGGTATCGTAGTGACCAAAATCCAGCTCGCCGAGATAGGAAAAACCAAAGTAGACCGCCACCAGAGCAATTGACAGCGAGGTAAAAAATTCGAGAATGCCGGAGGATAAAAACGCCAGCCGTAGCACTTCCATTGTCCGTTGGCGGAAATCTTCCGAAGCAGAACGAATACTTTCAATTTCAGCTTCACCACGACCAAAAATACGCAATGTTTCCATGCCGCGCAGGCGATCGAGGAAATGCCCACTTAAGCGAGCAAGAGCGAGAAAGTTACGCCGGTTAGCATCGGCAGCCCCCATCCCAACCAGCGCCATAAACAACGGAATTAACGGTGCTGTGCCCAGCAGAATGAGCGCCGCAGCCCAGTTAGAGGGGAAGATCGCCACCACAATCAGCAACGGCACCGACACTGCCAGCGCCATTTGCGGCAGGTAGCGTGCATAGTAATCATGCATATCGTCAATTTGCTCGAGTACCAACGTCGCCCAGCTCCCCGCAGGTTTACCCTGAATCCACGCTGGCCCTGCTTGTTGCAGACGGTCGAGAACCTGACGGCGGATGGCAAAGCGGATATGCTGCCCGGCGTGATAACCCACCCGTTCGCGTAACCAGACCACCCATGCGCGCAGTACAAAGGTCAGAACCAGTAACGTAAAGGGAAGCAGCAGGGCTTCACGGGGAATATTCTCCATAATCATATGTTGCAGAATTCGCGCCATGAACCAGGCCTGGGCAATGATCAATATGCCGCTTACAAAGCCCAGCAGACGAGAAATATTCAGCCAACGTTGGGAGATGACGCTTTGCTGTTTTAACCAGCGGGTTAACTCTTTTTGACGGGATTTATTCATTGCACGCTTAGCAGGTGAGTTATCAGAATTATTTGCAGAGCAATGTTACAACGGGGAAAAAATAAAGGCGACCCATAGTCGCATGGTGTCACCTTCTTTACTTTTGTTACTGATTTGTAAAATTATTTTGCGTCAGCTAAACCATCGAGGTAGCGTTCCGCATCAAGTGCTGCCATGCAGCCTGTACCGGCCGAAGTAATGGCCTGACGATAAATATGATCCATCACGTCACCCGCGGCAAAGACGCCAGGGATGCTGGTCTGGGTGGCATTACCATGAATACCCGACTGCACTTTGATGTAGCCGTTTTCCAGTTCCAGCTGCCCTTCGAAAATGGCAGTATTCGGGCTGTGACCGATAGCAACAAACAGACCAGCAACGTCGAGTGACTCGATGTTATCGCTGTTTTGCGTATCGCGCAGACGAACGCCAGTGACACCCATTTGATCGCCGGTCACTTCTTCCAGCGTACGGTTGGTGTGCAGAATGATGTTGCCGTTCTCCACTTTATCCATCAGACGCTTAATAAGGATTTTTTCCGCGCGGAAACCGTCACGGCGGTGAATCAGATGCACTTCCGAAGCGATGTTAGACAGATACAGCGCCTCTTCAACCGCGGTATTGCCGCCGCCGATGACCGCAACTTTCTGGTTGCGATAGAAGAAACCGTCGCAGGTTGCACAAGCAGAAACCCCACGGCCTTTAAAGGCTTCTTCAGAGGGCAGGCCGAGATAGCGTGCAGAAGCTCCGGTGGCAATAATCAGCGCGTCGCAAGTGTATTCGCCGTTATCGCCATTCAGACGGAACGGACGGTTTTGCAGATCCACCTTGTTGATATGATCAAAAATGATCTCAGTTTCAAACTTGGTGGCATGTTCGTGCATGCGCTCCATTAATAACGGACCGGTCAGATCGTTTGGATCGCCAGGCCAGTTTTCCACTTCCGTGGTGGTGGTCAGTTGGCCGCCTTTTTCCATGCCGGTAATCAGCACAGGTTGCAGGTTGGCGCGCGCCGCGTAGACAGCAGCGGTGTATCCCGCCGGGCCTGAACCCAGGATAAGCAGTTTACTGTGTTTGGTCGTGCCCATGAGATCCCCATAGTTGTTGGCAGACAATGGGCAGGATTGTAGGGAATTTACAGACGTAAAAAAAGAGTATGACGATTTTGTTAACAATTTGTGCAATCGGCAGCATCGATAAGCAGGTCAAATTCTCCCGTCATTATCACCTCTGCTACTTAAATTTCCCGCTTTATAAGCCGATTAAATGATGAATAAACGCCCCTGTTAATGAATATCTGGCATGTTGTACTAAAAATCGATGTTTTGCTTTGACAATCCCCTGGTGTTTTGCGAAAACATTCGAGGAAGAAAAAAAACAGTATTCTTATATGCGCATAACCATGCATGTAAATACCATGTTTACCGTGCTAGTGAAATCTACGTATGGCGTGGACAGACGCCATTCGTGATGTCGATAGCTGCCACAAGGCAACGGTCTTCTCACCGTAGACCCAGGCATTGCGCGCCGTGAATCTTCATGATTTCGGTCTATCGTGACGGGTAGCGACTCTGAACAGTGATGTTTCAGGGTCAGACAGGAGTAGGGAAGGAATACAGAGAGACAATAATAATGGTAGATAGCAAGAAGCGCCCTGGCAAAGATCTCGACCGTATCGATCGTAACATTCTTAATGAGTTGCAAAAGGATGGGCGTATTTCTAACGTCGAGCTTTCTAAACGTGTGGGACTTTCCCCAACGCCGTGCCTTGAGCGTGTGCGTCGGCTGGAAAGACAAGGGTTTATTCAGGGCTATACGGCGCTGCTTAACCCCCATTATCTGGATGCATCACTTCTGGTATTCGTTGAGATTACTCTGAATCGTGGCGCACCGGATGTGTTTGAACAATTCAATACCGCTGTACAAAAACTTGAAGAAATTCAGGAGTGTCATTTAGTATCTGGTGATTTCGACTACCTGTTGAAAACACGCGTGCCGGATATGTCAGCTTACCGTAAGTTGCTGGGGGAAACCCTGCTGCGTCTGCCTGGCGTCAATGACACACGGACATACGTTGTTATGGAAGAAGTCAAGCAGAGTAATCGTCTGGTTATTAAGACGCGCTAACACGGAACAGGTGCAAAATCGGCGTATTTTGATTACACTCCTGTTAATCCATACAGCAACAGTACTGGGGTAACCTGGTACTGTTGTCCGTTTTAGCATCGGGCAGGAAAAGCCTGTAACCTGGAGAGCCTTTCTTGAGCCAGGAATACACTGAAGACAAAGAAGTCACATTGACAAAGTTAAGTAGCGGCCGCCGCCTTCTGGAGGCGTTGCTGATCCTTATTGTCCTGTTTGCCGTCTGGTTGATGGCTGCCTTACTAAGCTTTAACCCTTCGGACCCCAGCTGGTCGCAAACGGCCTGGCATGAACCTATCCATAATTTAGGTGGGATGCCCGGTGCGTGGTTGGCAGATACGCTGTTCTTTATTTTTGGCGTGATGGCTTACACCATTCCCGTCATTATTGTCGGCGGTTGTTGGTTTGCCTGGCGTCATCAGTCCAGCGACGAATACATTGATTATTTTGCCGTTTCGCTACGCATCATTGGCGTTTTGGCGCTCATCCTTACCTCCTGTGGTCTGGCGGCAATCAACGCTGACGATATCTGGTATTTTGCCTCCGGTGGCGTCATTGGCAGCTTACTAAGTACTACGCTACAACCACTGCTACACAGTAGCGGGGGAACTATTGCGCTGCTCTGCGTTTGGGCTGCGGGCCTGACGCTGTTCACCGGTTGGTCATGGGTGACCATTGCTGAAAAACTCGGCGGCTGGATTTTAAACATTCTCACCTTCGCCAGTAATCGTACCCGTCGCGATGATACCTGGGTCGATGAAGATGAATATGAAGATGACGAAGAGTATGAAGATGAAAACCACGGCAAACAGCATGAATCACGCCGTGCCCGTATTCTTCGCGGCGCGCTAGCGCGTCGTAAACGGTTGGCGGAAAAATTCATTAATCCGATGGGGCGGCAAACAGACGCTGCGTTGTTCTCCGGTAAGCGGATGGATGATGACGAAGAGATTACCTACACTGCACGCGGTGTGGCTGCCGACCCGGACGACGTCCTATTTTCGGGCAATCGTGCAACGCAGCCAGAATATGACGAATACGATCCATTATTAAACGGTGCGCCAATTACCGAACCTGTCGCTGTAGCAGCTGCTGCTACCACGGCGACACAAAGCTGGGCTGCGCCGGTTGAACCTGTGACTCAGACGCCGCCTGTTGCCTCTGTTGATGTTCCACCCTCGCAACCTACAGTAGCCTGGCAGCCTGTACCGGGTCCACAAACGGGAGAGCCGGTTATTGCTCCTGCACCGGAAGGTTACCCACAGCAGTCACAATATGCGCAGCCTGCAGTGCAATATAATGAGCCGCTGCAACAACCAGTACAGCCGCAGCAGCCGTATTATGCACCTGCAGCTGAACAACCTGCGCAACAACCTTACTACGCTCCTGCGGCGGAACAACCTGTTCAGCAACCGTATTACGCAACTGCGCCGGAACAGCCTGCACAACAGCCGTATTACGCCCCTGCGCCAGAACAACCGGTGGCAGGTAACGCCTGGCAAGCCGAAGAGCAGCAATCCACTTTTGCTCCACAGTCTACATACCAGACTGAGCAAACTTATCAGCAACCAGCCGCTCAGGAGCCGTTGTACCAACAGCCGCAATCCGTTGAACAGCAGCCTGTTGTGGAGCCTGAACCCGTTGTAGAAGAGACAAAACCCGCGCGTCCGCCGCTTTACTATTTTGAAGAAGTGGAAGAGAAGCGAGCCCGTGAACGTGAACAACTTGCGGCCTGGTATCAACCGATTCCAGAACCGGTTAAAGAACCAGAACCGATCAAATCTTCGTTGAAAGCGCCTTCTGTTGCAGCAGTACCTCCAGTAGAAGCCGCTGCCGCTGTTTCTCCGCTGGCATCTGGCGTGAAAAAAGCGACACTGGCGACGGGGGCTGCCGCAACCGTTGCCGCGCCAGTCTTCAGTCTGGCAAATAGCG
The DNA here is from genome assembly GCF_046486385.1 of Escherichia sp. WS33. NCBI lineage: Bacteria > Pseudomonadati > Pseudomonadota > Gammaproteobacteria > Enterobacterales > Enterobacteriaceae > Escherichia > Escherichia sp. WS33. The sequence continues at coordinate 77,600 of NZ_JBJQLJ010000011.1, forward strand.
GTGGACCGCGTCCGCAAGTCAAAGAGGGGATTGGCCCGCAGTTGCCACGACCGAAACGTATCCGCGTGCCAACTCGTCGTGAACTGGCGTCTTACGGTATTAAGCTGCCCTCACAGCGTGCGGCGGAAGAGAAAGCCCGTGAAGCCCAGCGCAATCAGTATGATTCTGGCGATCAGTATAACGATGATGAAATCGATGCGATGCAGCAGGATGAACTGGCACGTCAGTTCGCCCAGACACAGCAGCAACGCTATGGCGAACAGTATCAACATGATGTGCCCGTAAACGCAGAAGATGCAGATGCTGCGGCAGAGGCTGAACTGGCTCGTCAGTTTGCGCAAACTCAACAACAACGTTATTCCGGCGAACAACCGGCTGGGGCGAATCCGTTCTCGCTGGATGATTTTGAATTTTCGCCAATGAAAGCGTTGCTGGATGATGGTCCACACGAACCGTTGTTTACGCCAATTGTTGAACCTGTACAGCAGCCGCAACAACCGGTTGCACCGCAGCAGCAGTATCAGCAGCCGCAACAACCAGTTCCGCCACAGCAGCAATATCAGCAGCCGCAACAGCCGGTTGCGCCGCAGCCGCAGTATCAGCAGCCACAACAGCAGGTTGCGCCGCAGCCACAATATCAGCAGCCGCAACAACCGGTTGCGCCACAGCCGCAATATCAGCAGCCGCAACAACCAGTTGCGCCGCAGCCGCAGTATCAACAGCCGCAACAACCGGTTGCACCGCAGCAGCAGGATACCCTGCTTCATCCGCTGTTGATGCGTAATGGCGACAGCCGTCCGTTGCATAAACCGACGACGCCGCTGCCTTCTCTGGATTTGCTGACACCGCCGCCGAGCGAAGTGGAGCCGGTAGATACCTTTGCGCTTGAACAAATGGCTCGCCTGGTGGAAGCGCGTCTGGCTGATTTCCGTATTAAAGCCGATGTCGTCAATTACTCTCCGGGGCCGGTTATCACTCGCTTTGAACTTAACCTGGCTCCTGGCGTAAAAGCGGCGCGCATTTCTAACTTGTCACGGGACCTTGCCCGTTCACTTTCGACGGTGGCGGTGCGTGTCGTTGAAGTTATTCCTGGCAAACCCTATGTAGGTCTGGAGTTACCAAATAAAAAACGACAAACCGTTTATCTGCGCGAAGTTTTGGATAACGCCAAATTCCGCGATAATCCGTCGCCATTAACAGTGGTGCTGGGTAAAGATATCGCCGGTGAGCCGGTGGTTGCCGATCTGGCGAAAATGCCGCACTTGTTGGTTGCGGGGACTACCGGTTCCGGTAAATCTGTCGGTGTGAACGCGATGATCCTGAGCATGCTTTATAAAGCACAGCCAGAAGATGTGCGTTTCATCATGATCGACCCGAAAATGCTGGAGCTTTCGGTTTATGAAGGCATTCCGCATCTGTTAACGGAAGTCGTTACTGATATGAAAGATGCCGCCAACGCGCTGCGCTGGTGTGTTAACGAGATGGAGCGTCGTTATAAACTGATGTCTGCGCTGGGTGTGCGTAATCTGGCGGGTTATAACGAAAAAATTGCTGAAGCCGATCGCATGATGCGTCCGATTCCAGACCCGTACTGGAAGCCGGGTGACAGTATGGATGCCCAGCATCCGGTGCTGAAAAAAGAACCATACATTGTGGTGTTGGTTGACGAATTTGCCGACCTGATGATGACGGTAGGTAAAAAAGTGGAAGAGCTGATAGCACGTCTGGCGCAAAAAGCCCGTGCCGCGGGTATCCACCTCGTACTGGCAACTCAGCGTCCATCGGTTGATGTTATTACTGGTCTGATTAAAGCGAATATTCCGACCCGTATCGCCTTTACCGTATCCAGTAAGATTGACTCACGTACCATTCTTGATCAGGCTGGCGCGGAATCACTGCTGGGGATGGGGGATATGCTCTACTCTGGGCCGAACTCCACGTTGCCGGTACGTGTCCATGGTGCTTTTGTTCGCGATCAGGAAGTTCATGCCGTGGTGCAGGACTGGAAAGCGCGTGGTCGCCCACAGTATGTTGATGGCATCACTTCCGACAGTGAAAGCGAAGGTGGCGCGGGCGGTTTCGATGGCGCTGAAGAACTGGATCCGTTGTTCGATCAGGCGGTGCAGTTTGTCACTGAAAAACGCAAAGCGTCAATTTCTGGCGTACAGCGTCAGTTCCGCATTGGTTATAACCGTGCAGCGCGTATTATCGAACAGATGGAAGCGCAGGGGATTGTCAGCGAACAGGGGCACAACGGTAATCGTGAAGTGCTGGCCCCACCGCCGTTTGACTAATTAATGCATTGCCGGATAAGGCGCGGTAGCGTCGCATCCGGCACTCTATCAACTGAAAATTCAGTATTTTCTTCTTTCCTCAAGCTGATTATTAGCCTGGAATAGAGAGTAGAGGGAACTCCCGATCGGGAGTGACGTAATTTGAGGAATAATGATGAAAAAAATTGCCATCACCTGTGCATTACTCTCAAGCTTAGTAGCAAGCAGCGTTTGGGCTGATGCCGCAAGCGATCTGAAAAGCCGCCTGGATAAAGTCAGCAGCTTCCACGCCAGCTTCACACAAAAAGTGACTGACGGTAGCGGCGCGGCGGTGCAGGAAGGTCAGGGCGATCTGTGGGTGAAACGTCCAAACTTATTCAACTGGCATATGACACAACCTGATGAAAGCATTCTGGTTTCTGACGGTAAAACACTGTGGTTCTATAACCCGTTCGTTGAGCAAGCTACGGCAACCTGGCTGAAAGATGCCACCGGTAATACGCCGTTTATGCTGATTGCCCGCAACCAGTCCAGCGACTGGCAGCAGTACAATATCAAACAGAATGGCGATGACTTTGTCCTGACGCCGAAAGCCAGCAATGGCAATCTGAAGCAGTTCACCATTAACGTGGGACGTGATGGCACAATCCATCAGTTTAGCGCGGTGGAGCAGGACGATCAGCGCAGCAGTTATCAACTGAAATCCCAGCAAAATGGGGCTGTGGATGCAGCGAAATTTACCTTCACCCCGCCGCAAGGCGTCACGGTAGATGATCAACGTAAGTAGAGGCACCTGAGTGAGCAATCTGTCGCTCGATTTTTCGGATAATACTTTTCAACCTCTGGCCGCGCGTATGCGGCCAGAAAATTTAGCACAGTATATCGGCCAGCAACATTTGCTGGCTGCGGGGAAGCCGTTGCCGCGCGCTATCGAAGCCGGGCATTTACATTCTATGATCCTCTGGGGGCCACCGGGTACCGGCAAAACAACCCTCGCTGAAGTGATTGCCCGCTATGCGAACGCTGATGTGGAACGTATTTCTGCCGTCACCTCTGGCGTGAAAGAAATTCGCGAGGCGATCGAGCGCGCCCGGCAAAATCGCAATGCAGGTCGCCGCACTATTCTTTTTGTTGATGAAGTTCACCGTTTCAACAAAAGCCAGCAGGATGCATTTCTGCCACATATTGAAGACGGCACCATCACTTTTATTGGCGCAACCACTGAAAACCCGTCGTTTGAGCTTAATTCGGCACTGCTTTCCCGTGCCCGTGTCTATCTATTGAAATCCCTGAGTACAGAGGATATTGAGCAAGTACTAACTCAGGCGATGGAAGACAAAACCCGTGGCTATGGTGGTCAGGATATTGTTCTGCCAGATGAAACACGACGCGCCATTGCTGAACTGGTGAATGGCGACGCGCGCCGGGCGTTAAATACGCTGGAAATGATGGCGGATATGGCCGAAGTCGATGATAGCGGTAAGCGGGTCCTGAAGCCTGAATTACTGACCGAAATCGCAGGTGAACGTAGCGCCCGCTTTGATAACAAAGGCGATCGCTTTTACGATCTGATTTCCGCACTGCATAAGTCGGTACGTGGTAGCGCACCCGATGCGGCGCTCTACTGGTATGCGCGAATTATTACCGCCGGTGGCGATCCGTTATATGTCGCGCGTCGTTGCCTGGCAATTGCTTCCGAAGATGTCGGCAATGCCGACCCACGGGCGATGCAGGTGGCAATTGCGGCCTGGGATTGCTTTACTCGCGTTGGCCCGGCGGAAGGTGAACGCGCCATTGCTCAGGCGATTGTTTACCTAGCCTGCGCGCCAAAAAGCAACGCTGTCTACACTGCGTTTAAAGCCGCGCTGGCGGATGCTCGCGAACGTCCGGATTATGACGTGCCGGTTCATTTGCGTAATGCGCCGACGAAATTAATGAAGGAAATGGGCTACGGGCAGGAATATCGTTACGCTCATGATGAAGCAAACGCTTATGCTGCCGGTGAGGTTTACTTCCCGCCGGAAATAGCACAAACACGCTATTATTTCCCGACAAACAGGGGCCTTGAAGGCAAGATTGGCGAAAAGCTCGCCTGGCTGGCTGAACAGGATCAAAATAGCCCCATAAAACGCTACCGTTAATGTTATCGTTGCGGTAATGTTGTTACTGTATCCCTGTGGTCGCAGGCTGTGGCCACATCTCCCATTTAATTCGATAAGCACAGGATAAGCATGCTCGATCCCAATCTGCTGCGTAATGAGCCAGACGCAGTCGCTGAAAAACTGGCACGCCGGGGCTTTAAGCTGGATGTAGATAAGCTGGGCGCTCTTGAAGAGCGTCGTAAAGTATTGCAGGTCAAAACGGAAAACCTGCAAGCGGAGCGTAACTCCCGATCGAAATCCATTGGCCAGGCGAAAGCGCGCGGGGAAGATATCGAGCCTTTACGTCTGGAAGTGAACAAACTGGGCGAAGAGCTGGATGCAGCAAAAGCCGAGCTGGATGCTTTACAGGCTGAAATTCGCGATATCGCGCTGACCATCCCTAACCTGCCTGCAGATGAAGTGCCGGTAGGTAAAGACGAAAATGACAACGTCGAAGTCAGCCGCTGGGGCACCCCGCGTGAGTTTGACTTTGAAGTTCGTGACCATGTGACGCTGGGTGAAATGCACTCTGGCCTCGACTTTGCAGCCGCAGTTAAGCTGACCGGTTCCCGCTTTGTGGTAATGAAAGGGCAGATTGCTCGCATGCACCGCGCACTGTCGCAGTTTATGCTGGATCTGCATACCGAACAGCATGGCTACAGTGAGAACTATGTTCCGTACCTGGTTAACCAGGACACGCTGTACGGTACGGGTCAGCTGCCGAAATTTGCTGGCGATCTGTTCCATACTCGTCCGCTGGAAGAAGAAGCAGACACCAGTAACTATGCGCTGATCCCAACGGCAGAAGTTCCGCTGACTAACCTGGTGCGCGGTGAAATCATCGATGAAGATGATCTGCCAATTAAGATGACCGCCCACACCCCATGCTTCCGTTCTGAAGCCGGTTCATATGGTCGTGACACCCGTGGTCTGATCCGTATGCACCAGTTCGACAAAGTTGAAATGGTGCAGATCGTGCGCCCGGAAGACTCAATGGCGGCGCTGGAAGAGATGACTGGTCATGCAGAAAAAGTCCTGCAGTTGCTGGGCCTGCCGTACCGTAAAATCATCCTTTGCACTGGCGACATGGGCTTTGGCGCTTGCAAAACTTACGACCTGGAAGTATGGATCCCGGCACAGAACACCTACCGTGAGATCTCTTCCTGCTCCAACGTTTGGGATTTCCAGGCACGTCGTATGCAGGCACGTTGTCGCAGCAAGTCGGACAAGAAAACCCGTCTGGTTCATACCCTGAACGGTTCTGGTCTGGCTGTTGGTCGTACGCTGGTTGCGGTTATGGAAAACTATCAGCAGGCTGATGGTCGTATTGAAGTACCAGAAGTTCTGCGTCCGTATATGAACGGACTGGAATATATTGGCTAATACCCAATTTTTCTGAATCTAAAAAGCGCCTGCGGGCGCTTTTTTTGTCTCCCTTTGATACCGAACAATAATTACTCCTCACTTACACGTAATACTACTTTCGAGTGAAAATCTACCTATCTCTTTGATTTTCAAATTATTCGATGTATACAAGCCTATATAGCGAACTGCTATAGAAATAATTACACAATACGGTTTGTTACTGGAATCAATCGTGAGCAAGCTTGAGTGAGCCATTATGAAAACGAAAATCCCTGATGCGGTATTGGCTGCTGAGGTGAGTCGCCGTGGTTTGGTAAAAACGACAGCGATCGGCGGCCTGGCAATGGCCAGCAGCGCATTAACATTACCTTTTAGTCGGATTGCGCACGCTGTCGATAGCGCCATTCCAACAAAATCAGACGAAAAGGTTATCTGGAGCGCCTGTACAGTTAACTGTGGTAGTCGCTGCCCGCTACGTATGCACGTCGTGGACGGTGAAATCAAATATGTCGAAACGGACAATACCGGCGATGACAATTACGACGGCCTGCACCAGGTTCGCGCCTGTCTGCGTGGGCGTTCCATGCGTCGCCGTGTCTACAATCCGGACCGCCTGAAATATCCGATGAAACGAGTCGGGGCGCGCGGTGAAGGCAAATTCGAGCGCATTAGCTGGGAAGAAGCCTACGACATCATCGCGACCAATATGCAGCGCCTGATCAAAGAGTACGGCAACGAGTCTATCTATCTGAACTATGGCACCGGTACGCTGGGCGGCACCATGACCCGCTCCTGGCCGCCGGGAAATACCCTGGTCGCGCGCCTGATGAACTGCTGCGGCGGTTATCTTAACCATTACGGTGACTACTCTTCTGCGCAAATTGCGGAAGGTTTGAACTATACCTACGGCGGCTGGGCAGATGGTAACAGCCCGTCGGATATCGAAAACAGTAAATTGGTAGTGCTGTTTGGTAATAACCCAGGCGAAACGCGAATGAGTGGCGGTGGGGTGACTTACTATCTTGAACAGGCACGCCAGAAATCTAATGCCCGCATGATCATCATCGATCCGCGCTATACCGACACCGGTGCCGGGCGCGAAGATGAGTGGATCCCTATTCGTCCAGGAACAGATGCCGCACTGGTTAACGGTCTGGCGTATGTCATGATCACCGAAAACCTGGTGGATCAGGCATTCCTTGATAAATATTGCGTTGGCTACGATGAGAAAACCCTGCCCGCTAGCGCGCCGAAAAATGGCCACTATAAAGCTTATATTCTGGGTGAAGGGCCAGATGGCGTGGCTAAAACACCGCAATGGGCCTCACAAATCACCGGTGTTCCGGCAGACAAAATCATCAAACTGGCTCGTGAAATCGGCAGTACCAAACCGGCGTTTATCAGCCAGGGATGGGGCCCGCAGCGTCACGCTAACGGTGAAATCGCAACCCGTGCTATCTCGATGCTGGCGATTCTGACCGGTAACGTTGGTATTAACGGAGGCAACAGCGGCGCGCGTGAAGGTTCATACAGCTTACCGTTTGTCCGTATGCCGACCTTGGAAAACCCGATCCAGACCAGCATTTCGATGTTTATGTGGACCGATGCCATTGAACGTGGCCCGGAAATGACAGCGCTGCGTGATGGTGTACGCGGGAAAGATAAGCTGGATGTGCCGATCAAAATGATCTGGAACTATGCCGGTAACTGCCTGATTAACCAGCATTCTGAAATCAACCGTACCCATGAAATCCTTCAGGATGATAAGAAGTGCGAGCTGATTGTGGTTATCGACTGCCACATGACCTCATCGGCGAAATATGCTGACATCCTGCTGCCTGACTGCACCGCTTCCGAACAGATGGACTTTGCACTGGATGCATCCTGCGGGAATATGTCTTACGTGATTTTCAACGATCAGGTGATTAAACCGCGCTTTGAATGTAAGACCATCTATGAAATGACCAGCGAACTGGCAAAACGTCTTGGCGTTGAGCAACAGTTTACTGAAGGCCGTACACAGGAAGAGTGGATGCGGCATCTGTATGCCCAGTCGCGGGAAGCGATTCCTGAACTGCCAACGTTTGAAGAGTTCCGCAAGCAGGGGATCTTTAAAAAGCGCGACCCACAAGGGCACCACGTTGCTTATAAAGCTTTCCGTGAAGATCCTCAGGCAAATCCACTGACCACGCCATCGGGCAAAATTGAGATTTATTCGCAGGCGCTGGCTGACATTGCCGCTACCTGGGAATTGCCAGAAGGCGATGTAATCGATCCACTGCCGATCTACACGCCGGGCTTTGAAAGTTATCAGGATCCGTTGAACAAACAGTATCCGCTGCAGCTTACGGGTTTCCACTATAAATCTCGCGTTCACTCAACTTACGGCAACGTTGATGTGCTGAAAGCAGCTTGCCGTCAGGAAATGTGGATCAACCCGCTTGATGCGCAAAAACGCGGTATCAACAACGGCGATAAAGTCAGGATCTTTAACGATCGTGGTGAGGTTCATATTGAGGCGAAAGTGACGCCACGAATGATGCCGGGTGTGGTCGCACTGGGTGAAGGTGCCTGGTATGACCCGGATACAAAACGTGTCGATAAGGGCGGTTGTATCAACGTACTGACCACTCAACGTCCGTCTCCTCTCGCTAAGGGGAATCCGTCACATACAAACCTTGTTCAGGTTGAAAAGGTGTAAGGAGTAACCGATGACAACCCAGTATGGATTTTTTATTGATTCCAGCCGTTGCACCGGTTGCAAAACCTGCGAGCTGGCCTGTAAAGACTACAAAGATTTGACGCCAGAAGTCAGCTTCCGCCGCATTTATGAATATGCTGGCGGCGACTGGCAGGAAGATAACGGTGTCTGGCACCAGAACGTGTTTGCCTACTATCTGTCGATTTCATGTAACCACTGCGAAGATCCGGCTTGTACTAAAGTCTGCCCGAGCGGTGCGATGCATAAACGTGAAGATGGTTTTGTTGTGGTCGATGAAGATGTGTGCATTGGCTGCCGCTACTGCCATATGGCTTGCCCGTATGGCGCACCGCAATATAACGAAACGAAAGGCCATATGACCAAATGCGATGGTTGTTATGACCGTGTTGCGGAGGGTAAAAAGCCGATCTGTGTTGAATCTTGTCCGCTGCGGGCGCTGGATTTCGGCCCTATCGACGAGCTGCGTAAAAAACATGGCGATCTGGCGGCCGTTGCGCCGTTGCCGCGAGCTCACTTTACCAAACCGAATATTGTGATCAAACCCAATGCCAATAGCCGCCCGACCGGGGATACCACTGGCTATCTGGCAAACCCGAAGGAGGTGTGAGATGGGAAGTGGATGGCATGAATGGCCGCTGATGATCTTCACGGTCTTCGGGCAATGTGTAGCAGGTGGTTTTATCGTTCTGGCTTTGGCGCTGCTCAAAGGCGACCTGCGAGCAGAAGCCCAGCAGCGTGTTATCGCCTGCATGTTTGGTTTATGGGTGCTGATGGGCATTGGCTTTATCGCCTCTATGCTCCATCTTGGTTCACCAATGCGCGCTTTTAACTCGCTCAACCGGGTAGGGGCTTCAGCACTCAGTAACGAAATCGCCAGCGGTTCGATCTTTTTTGCCGTAGGCGGCATCGGCTGGTTGCTGGCAATGCTGAAAAAGCTGTCACCGGCATTGCGTACGCTGTGGCTGATAGTGACGATGGTTCTTGGCGTCATCTTTGTCTGGATGATGGTGCGTGTGTATAACAGCATTGATACCGTTCCGACCTGGTACAGCATCTGGACGCCGATGGGCTTCTTCCTGACGATGTTTATGGGCGGCCCGTTACTGGGTTACCTGTTGTTGAGTCTGGCTGGCGTCGATGGCTGGGCGATGCGTCTGCTGCCAGCAATTTCTGTACTGGCACTGGTAGTGAGTGGCGTGGTGTCAGTGATGCAGGGCGCAGAGCTGGCGACTATTCATAGTTCTGTGCAGCAGGCCGCAGCGCTGGTGCCGGACTATGGTGCGCTGATGTCCTGGCGGATCGTGCTTTTGGCCGTTGCCCTGTGCTTGTGGATTGCACCACAGCTAAAAGGTTATCAGCCTGCGGTTCCGCTACTATCCGTCTCATTCATTCTGCTTCTGGCAGGGGAATTAATCGGTCGCGGCGTATTCTATGGTTTGCATATGACCGTGGGGATGGCCGTCGCAAGCTAATCAGTAACAACCGGGGTTTCGGCCCCGGTTCTCTTTTATTTCTGCTTCGTTAACGTGTCATAACTGGTCATCAAATTACGATAATCAGGAATGTGGTTAGAGAACAACGTCGCCAGTCCTTCAATATCATTACGCCAGTCGCGATGCAGCTCGCACGCCACGCCGAACCATGTCATCAATTGCGCACCAGCTTGCGACATGCGATCCCATGCCGAATGCCGGGTAATTTCATTAAAGGTCCCTGACGCGTCAGTCACGACAAAGACGTCAAACCCTTCTTCAATGGCTGAAAGCGCCGGGAATGCCACGCAAACTTCGGTTACCACACCGGCAATAATTAACTGTTTTTTACCTGTCGCTTTGACAGCTTTTACAAAATCTTCGTTATCCCAGGCGTTAATATTTCCCGGGCGAGCAATGTAAGGTGTATCGGGGAATTGTGCTTTCAGTTCTGGAACTAATGGGCCGTTAGGACCGGTTTCAAAACTGGTGGTAAGAATAGTTGGTAAGTTGAAATACTTAGCCAGGTCACCCAGCGCCAGCACGTTATTTTTAAACTTATCAGGTTCGATATCCCGTACAAGGGAAAGTAAACCAGCCTGGTGATCAACAAGCAAAACGGCAGCATCATTTTTATCAAGACGAACATACGGTTTGGTCATCCTCTTCTCCTTTCGAGAGTCAGTGGTACGTCTGAAATCGATCAGATGCGATGCATTGCTCTGAAAGCATAGACGGGAAATATGAGTTTGCTGTGACCATGAAATTTTTCGACTGAACGAAGCGTATGAAATTTGTGTTAGTTCAATAAAAACAATCAGATGAGACTAATCATCTCTTCAGCATTAGCGTTATGAATGAGTAATATAAATCGATAATACCGCCGCTGGGATATCGCGTATTTTCACCCATTGACAATGTTTTTGGCGGTGGCATGATGCGCATGAAATTTGAACTTCCTCACGGTTTTAATTCATGTCCACGTATACCCGGCCTGTCATGCTTTTGCTGTCTGGCCTGCTTTTGTTGACTCTGGCGATTGCGGTGTTAAATACACTCGTGCCGCTTTGGCTCGCCCAGGAACACATGTCCACATGGCAGGTAGGCGTTGTCAGCTCATCCTATTTTACCGGCAACCTTGTCGGTACATTGCTGACAGGGTATGTCATTAAACGCATTGGCTTTAACCGCAGCTATTATCTGGCCTCCTTCATTTTTGCCGCTGGCTGTGCCGGCCTTGGCCTGATGATTGGTTTCTGGAGCTGGTTGGCGTGGCGTTTTGTCGCTGGCGTCGGCTGTGCCATGATTTGGGTGGTTGTTGAGAGCGCGCTGATGTGCAGTGGGACGTCACGTAACCGTGGGCGTTTGCTTGCTGCATACATGATGGTTTATTACGTGGGAACGTTTTTAGGCCAGTTACTGGTCAGCAAGGTCTCAACCGAGCTGATGAGCGTATTGCCGTGGGTTACAGGTTTGACATTGGCAGGGATCTTACCGCTGTTGTTTACGCGTGTGCTGAATCAGCAGGCTGAAAACCATGATTCGACGTCAATTACGGCAATGCTAAAACTCCGTCAGGCGCGGCTTGGCGTGAATGGCTGCATTATCTCAGGAATCGTTCTGGGATCTCTATATGGCCTGATGCCGTTGTACCTCAATCACAAAGGGGTGAGCAATGCCAGTATTGGTTTCTGGATGGCGGTACTGGTCAGTGCGGGTATCCTCGGACAATGGCCGATTGGACGTCTGGCGGATAAGTTTGGTCGACTGCTGGTGTTGCGTGTTCAGGTCTTTGTCGTCATTCTCGGCAGTATCGCGATGCTTAGCCAGGCGGCGATGGCCCCTGCGTTATTCATCCTCGGTGCCGCTGGCTTTACGCTATATCCGGTGGCGATGGCCTGGGCTTGTGAGAAAGTTGAACATCATCAACTGGTGGCGATGAACCAGGCCTTACTGTTGAGCTATACCGTGGGAAGTCTGCTTGGCCCGTCATTTACCGCTATGCTAATGCAGAATTTCTCCGATAATTTATTGTTTATCATGATCGCCAGCGTATCGTTTATCTATTTGCTGATGCTGCTGCGCAACGCCGGTCATACGCCGAAACCCGTTGCTCACGTGTAAATGAATTCAAGCAGAGTGTGAACTTACTGTTTCACACTCTGCTTTTTTGTTTCTTCTATCTGACTTGCTTTATTCCAAATTTTATTCGTTTAAAAATAAAATGTGCAGCAGGTTATAATTTTGCATTTCGCTATTTCCGCACTTCTTATTTGCCGCGCATAATCCCACGTTTTACAGATGCCCCTTTAATTTTGGCGAAGGATTTGTCTATGGCTGGGAATGTTCAGGAAAAACAGCTGCGATGGTACAACATTGCGCTGATGTCTTTTATCACTGTCTGGGGTTTTGGCAACGTTGTTAATAACTATGCCAACCAGGGGCTGGTGGTTGTTTTTTCATGGGTGTTTATCTTTGCACTCTATTTCACACCTTATGCGCTAATTGTTGGTCAGTTAGGCTCGACCTTCAAAGATGGGAAGGGCGGGGTCAGTACCTGGATTAAACACACGATGGGACCCGGACTGGCTTATCTCGCCGCGTGGACCTACTGGGTGGTGCATATTCCCTATCTGGCACAAAAACCCCAGGCAATTCTGATTGCGCTCGGTTGGGCGATGAAAGGCGACGGTTCGCTAATCAAAGAATATTCAGTCGTAGCGTTACAGGGGTTAACGCTGGTGCTGTTTATCTTCTTTATGTGGGTTGCTTCACGCGGTATGAAATCGCTGAAAATCGTCGGTTCTGTGGCAGGGATTGCGATGTTTGTTATGTCGCTCCTGTATGTGGCAATGGCGGTAACCGCGCCTGCGATTACTGAAGTGCATATTGCGACCACAAACATTACCTGGGAAACGTTCATTCCTCATATCGACTTTACCTACATTACCACTATTTCAATGCTGGTTTTCGCGGTTGGCGGAGCAGAGAAGATTTCTCCTTACGTTAATCAAACGCGCAACCCAGGAAAAGAATTTCCAAAAGGGATGCTATGCCTGGCGGTGATGGTTGCGGTTTGTGCCATTCTGGGCTCACTGGCGATGGGGATGATGTTTGACTCGCGTAATATCCCGGATGACTTAATGACTAACGGTCAATATTACGCCTTTCAGAAGCTGGGCGAGTATTACAACATAGGTAATACTTTAATGGTGATTTACGCCATTGCGAATACCCTGGGACAAGTAGCTGCGCTGGTATTCTCGATTGATGCCCCGCTTAAAGTGCTATTAGGTGATGCTGACAGCAAATATATTCCAGCCAGTTTATGTCGTACCAACGCTTCTGGTACGCCCGTTAATGGCTATTTTCTGACCCTGGTGCTGGTGGCAATTCTGATTATGCTGCCGACTCTCGGCATCGGTGATATGAACAATCTCTATAAATGGCTGTTGAATCTTAACTCGGTAGTGATGCCGCTGCGTTATTTATGGGTATTTGTTGCATTTATTGCAGTCGTTCGCCTGGCGCAGAAATATAAACCAGAATATGTCTTTATTCGTAATAAGCCTCTGGCAATGACCGTCGGGATTTGGTGTTTTGCCTTTACCGCCTTTGCCTGTTTGACGGGGATCTTCCCGAAAATGGAAGCCTTCACTGCAGAGTGGACCTTCCAGTTGGCGCTGAATGTTGCAACGCCGTTTGTGCTGGTAGGATTAGGACTGATTTTCCCGCTGCTGGCGCGTAAAGCGAATAGTAAATAATTATTGTGGTCGGTGACGCTGACTCTGGCAGATCTGACCCGTTTTTACATAATCGAGAAATGCGCGCAAGCCGCAGGACATATACTGGCGGTTTGGATAATAGATCTGGAAGCCTGGACGCTCTGTGCTCCAGTCTCCCAGTACACATTCTAAACGACCAGTATCAAGGTACTCCTTGATCTGTTCATAGAGCAGATACCCGATACCAGCACCCATCAAAACGGCCTCCAGTTCAGCATCAACATCATCCAGAATGATATTTCCTGCGACAGCAATTTCCAGCTCCTTTGCAAATTGCCAGTGGAAAGGTTTGCCGCTGGGATAACGAAAAACAACACATTGATGATTAAGCAGATCATGAGGATGGCGGGGTTTGCCATATCTTGCAAAGTACTCTGGCGTTGCTGCTACACATAATTTCACTGGTGGGCCGATCGCCACGCTGATCATATCTTTTTCGACGATGCCACTAAGTCGAACGCCAGCGTCAAAGCCCTGTTGGACGATATCGACAAGAGAATCGTCAGTTGTGAGCTCGACTTTAATATCAGGATATTCACGTGTGAAACCAACCAGTAAAGGCATTAAAAATATACGTGCAGCTACCCGGGCGGCATTGATTTTGAGCGTTCCTGTCGGTGTCAGACGAAAATCATTCATCTCATCTAACATGATCTGAATTTCGTCGAAAGCTGGGCGCAATCGTTCATAGAGATTAGAACCCGCTTCCGTTAACGATACGCTTCGGGTTGTCCGATTGAATAAGCGAATTTTAAGACGTTGTTCCAGTGTTTTAATACTATGGCTAATGGCGGACGAGGATAAGCCTAATTCATCGCCCGCTGCACGAAAGCTTTGATTACGGGCCACGGCAAAGAAAGTGGCAAAGTCAGACATATTCATCCGCATTAGTGAAAATCCTTCATTAACTCATCCTGAATCATCACGTTTACAGGATTATGCCGCCTGCGTAAAGTGCGCTCCAGAACTTAACGTGGAGGTAAAATTATGCAGTCTGAACGTATTTATTTGGTATGGGCCCATCCTCGTCATGATTCATTGACCGCACATATTGCTGATGCGATCCATCAGCGGGCAATGGAGCGGAAAATACAGGTGACGGAACTCGATTTATATCGGCGTAATTTCAACCCGGTGATGACGTCGGAAGATGAACCAGACTGGAAGAATATGGATAAACGTTATTCTCCAGAGGTTCATCAGCTTTATTCAGAGCTGCTTGAGCATGACACGTTAGTGGTGGTTTTTCCTCTCTGGTGGTACAGCTTCCCGGCAATGCTAAAAGGATATATTGACAGAGTATGGAATAATGGGCTGGCTTATGGAGATGGGCACAAATTACCATTCAATAAAGTTCGTTGGGTGGCGCTGGTTGGAGGAGACAAAGAATCATTTGTCCAGATAGGCTGGGAAAAAAATATAAGCGATTATTTAAAAAATATGTGCAGTTATCTTGGTATTGAAGATGCCGATGTCACTTTCTTGTGTAATACAGTGGTATTCGATGGGGAAGAACTTCACGCGAGCTATTATCAGTCGTTATTATCTCAGGTACGGGATATGGTAGATGCACTATAAGATGTGTTAAAAACGCTGTAGCAGAATGAAGTGCGGAATAAAAAAGCGGCAACTCAATAAAGTTGCCGCTTTACGGGGAAATTAGAACATTACCTTATGACCGTACTGCTCAAGAATGCCTTTCACGCGTTCCATGGTCTCTTTCTTAGGTGGTTTAACACCGTCGAGTTTGTACTCTTCACCCATTGCCACCCATTTGTGTTTGCCCAGCTCGTGGTAGGGGAGGAGTTCGATTTTCTCAACGTTGCCCATATCACGGGTAAATTCACCGAGGCGATGCGCTGAATCGTCATCGTCAGACCAGCCTGGGACAACAACGTAGCGGATCCACACCTTCACATTTTTGTTCGCCAGATATTTGGCGAACTCCAGCGTGCGGTGGTTGGAAACTCCAACCAGATTTTGGTGGATCTCGTCGTTCATCTGTTTGAGATCGAGCATTACCAGGTCGGTTACTTCCAGCAGTTCATCAATCACCGGATCGTAACGACGAACAAAACCGTTGGTGTCCAGACAGGTATGAATGCCTTCTTTTTTGCAGGCGCGGAACCAGTCACGAACAAACTCAGCTTGTAGGATTGCCTCACCGCCGGATGCGGTAACGCCGCCGCCGGAAGCGTTCATAAAGTGGCGATAGGTCACCACCTCTTTCATTAAATCTTCAACGGTAACTTCTTTACCGCCATGCGTATCCCAGGTGTCGCGGTTATGACAATACAGGCAGCGCATCAGGCAGCCCTGGAAAAAGGTGATAAAGCGAATACCTGGGCCGTCTACGGTTCCACAGGATTCAAAGGAGTGAATGCGACCAATAACTGACATTGCGGTGTTTCTCCAGATGTGGCCCATCTGAGGCCGTGTTGGTGCGCAGCTCGAAGGCTACGTCGAGTCTGTTTTGGCAGTCACCTTAAAGTATAGATAGCTGACAAAAAAGGCTCTCGTGCTAAAAAAGGCCCCACTTTCGTGGAGCCTTTATTGTACGCTTTTTACTGTACGATTTCAGTCAAATCTAATTACATAGATTGAGTGAAGGTACGAGTAATAACGTCCTGCTGCTGTTCTTTAGTCAGCGAGTTGAAACGTACTGCGTAGCCAGATACACGGATGGTCAGCTGCGGATATTTTTCCGGGTTTTCCATCGCGTCGAGCAGCATTTCACGGTTCATCACGTTAACGTTCAGGTGCTGACCACCTTCGATGGATGCTTCGTGGTGGAAGTAACCATCCATCAGACCAGCCAGGTTGGTCTTACGAACTTCGTCGTCTTTACCCAGTGCGTTCGGAACGATAGAGAAGGTGTAGGAGATACCATCTTTAGCGTAAGCAAACGGCAGTTTAGCAACGGAAGTCAGAGACGCTACAGCACCTTTCTGGTCACGACCGTGCATCGGGTTAGCACCCGGTCCGAACGGCGCGCCAGCACGACGACCGTCTGGGGTGTTACCAGTTTTCTTACCATACACAACGTTAGAAGTGATGGTCAGAACAGACTGAGTCGGGATAGCGTCACGGTAGGTGTGCAGTTTCTGAATTTTCTTCATGAAACGTTCTACCAGGTCAACAGCCAGGTCATCTACACGCGGATCATTGTTACCAAACTGCGGGTATTCGCCTTCGATTTCGAAGTCGATAGCCAGACCGTCTTCGTCACGAATCGGTTTAACTTTCGCATATTTGATTGCAGACAGGGAGTCAGCAGCAACGGACAGACCAGCGATACCACACGCCATGGTGCGGATAACGTCACGGTCGTGCAGCGCCATCAGAGAGGCTTCGTAGCTGTACTTGTCGTGCATGTAGTGGATGATGTTCAGTGCAGTGATGTACTGTTTAGCCAGCCAGTCCATGAAGTGATCCATGCGCTCCATCACTTCATCATAGTTCAGGACATCGCCTTTGATCGGTTCAGACTTCGGACCAACCTGCATTTTCAGTTTTTCGTCAACGCCGCCGTTGATTGCGTACAGCATGGTTTTCGCCAGGTTTGCACGCGCACCGAAGAACTGCATTTGTTTACCAACGATCATCGGGCTTACGCAGCAAGCAATAGCGTAGTCATCGTTGTTGAAGTCCGGACGCATCAGGTCATCGTTCTCATACTGCAGAGAAGAGGTGTCGATGGACACTTTAGCGGCGAATTTCTTGAAGTTCAGCGGCAGTTTTTCAGACCACAGAATGGTCATGTTCGGTTCCGGAGACGGACCCATGGTGTACAGGGTGTTCAGGAAACGGAAGCTGTTTTTGGTAACCAGGGTACGACCGTCGAGGCCCATACCACCGATAGATTCGGTTGCCCAGATCGGGTCGCCAGAGAACAGTTCATCGTATTCCGGAGTACGCAGGAAGCGAACCATACGCAGTTTCATGACCAGGTGGTCAACCATTTCCTGCGCTTCTTGTTCGGTGATCTTGCCAGCTTTCAGGTCACGTTCGATGTACACATCCAGGAAGGTGGAGGTACGACCGAAGGACATTGCAGCACCGTTCTGAGACTTAACAGCAGCCAGGTAGCCGAAGTAAGTCCACTGGATAGCTTCCTGAGCGTTGGTAGCCGGACCAGAGATGTCGTAGCCGTATTTCGCAGCCATTTCTTTCATCTGACCCAGAGCGCGGTGCTGTTCAGCGATTTCTTCGCGCAGACGGATAGTCTGTTCCAGGTTTACGCCGTTTTCCAGATCAGCCTGCAGAGAAGTGAACTGTGCCAGTTTGTCTTTCATCAGGTAGTCGATACCGTACAGCGCAACGCGACGGTAGTCACCGATGATACGGCCACGGCCATATGCATCTGGCAGACCGGTCAGAACACCAGATTTACGGCAACGCAGGATGTCCGGAGTGTAAACGTCGAACACGCCCTGGTTGTGAGTTTTACGGTATTCAGTGAAGATTTTTTTGATCATCGGATCCAGTTCGCGGTTGTACGCTTTGCAGGAACCTTCGATCATTTTGATACCACCGAACGGGATAAGAGCACGTTTCAGCGGAGCTTCAGTCTGTAGACCAACAACTTTTTCCAACGCTTTGTTGATGTAGCCAGCGTCGTGAGAGGTGATGGTGGAAGCAACAGCGGTGTCAAAGTCAACTGGCGCGTGAGTGCGGTTTTCCAGTTTAACGCCTTCCATTACTTTGTCCCACAGGGTGGTGGTCGCTTCAGTAGCGCCAGCCAGGAAGGACTCGTCACCCTCGTACGGAGTGTAGTTTTTCTGAATGAAGTCACGGACGTTTACTTCATTCTGCCAGTCACCTTTGGTAAAACCTTCCCAGGCTGTGGCTAACTTTTCATTAAGCTCGGACATGTAACACCTACCTTCTTAAGTGGATTTTTTATTTACTGCGTACTTCGACAACCATTAATGGTGATCGTTTTCACGCAGGTAAATGACCCAGTATGTCAACCCAACCAACAAACCACCGCCGATAATATTACCGATCGTAACCGGAATCAGGTTATCAGTGATGAAGTTCATCACGGTCAGGTGAGAAAAATTTTCGGGTGCAGAACCGACAGCGGTCCAGAATTCCGGAGATGCGAAGTCGCGGATTACAATACCCATCGGGATCATAAACATGTTTGCGATACTGTGCTCAAAACCGCTGGCAACAAACATCGCGACCGGCAGCACCATAATGAACGCTTTGTCCATCAGGCTACGGCCAGAATAACTCATCCATACTGCCAGACATACCATCAGGTTTGCCAGGATACCAAGGCAGACGGCCTCAATAAAAGTATGGTGCACTTTGTGGTCGGCGGTTTGTAGGACGTTTAGTCCCCATTGACCATTTGCGGTCATATACTCGCCGGAAAGCCACATTAAAAGTACAAACAGCAGTGCGCCGACCAGGTTGCCAAAATAGACATTTAGCCAGTTTTTCGCCAACTGACCCCAGGTGATGCGCCCACTCGCCTTAGCAACAACAATCAACACTGTGGAAGTAAAGAGATCGGCTCCGCAGACAACACAAAGAATCAGCCCCAGAGAGAAGCAAATGCCGCCAACCAGTTTTGCCATGCCGAAGGGCATTGTGCCTGTGCCAGTGGTTGCTGTGATATAGAAGACGAATGCGATTGAGATGAAAACACCGGCGGTAATCGCCAGATAGAAAGTCTTAAGCGGATGTTTCGTTGCTTTATAGACACCCGCCTCTTCGGCCACTTTGGCCATTGCAGCAGGAAGTAAAAGATCAAAAGGGTTGTCAGCTTTCACACTAACTCTCTCTTTATTAAGTCGGCGACGAGATACTAACAAAGCATTATAGATGAGAAATTGATATAGATCATATCTCGCCTGGCTTATAGGCCCGTAACTCGCATGGTTTTTATGCAAATACGGAGTAAATATTTGATTATCCAAATAAAAATAAATTTTAAAAATTAACAAATGAGTTGAATTTTTTCCGCATCCTCCGCTAAAACAGTTAATTAAAAGGGAGCATCAGGCGAATAAAGTAACAATATCGATCGTATTTATTAAATACAAATTACCGATATTTAACCTTATAATTACAATTATTTTATTAATGCAAATATATGTAAAGCGGGGCATTAAAAAAACGCCCCGTAATATAACTCAGACTAATCATTAAGCCTACATTGCGTAGGCTATTTGATTTTATTTTGCCCAGAATGCTGCTTTGGCGCGCTGCAGCTTTTCGTAGGCCTTCAACAACGACTGATGTGCAGCAAACGCGTGCAGATCGCTATCTACCGGTTGCAGGCCGTAAAACGCCGCTTCGCCGCTCATTGCCGCACTGGCGGCTTCTACGGCATCTGCGCCGTACATGCGAACAAACGCATTCAGATATTGCAGCGGCTGGCGATCTTCTTCCTGTGCCAGTAATAACAACGTTTGCAGGCAGCGATAATAGTTGGCGCGTTCCGGACTAAATACTGATGAGTTAAACTCCATCGTCCATTCGGTCCAGACCAGAGCCTGTTCCAGATCGCCACCAGCCAGCGCCAGCATGGCTTTT
Source organism: Escherichia sp. WS33 (assembly GCF_046486385.1). Classification (NCBI taxonomy): domain Bacteria; kingdom Pseudomonadati; phylum Pseudomonadota; class Gammaproteobacteria; order Enterobacterales; family Enterobacteriaceae; genus Escherichia; species Escherichia sp. WS33. The sequence continues at coordinate 97,910 of NZ_JBJQLJ010000011.1, forward strand.
AATTCACCGATACGCAGGGTGTACCAACCGTTATCCGACCCGGTCGCCAGACCCAACAGCTCACGCACGCGGGTAAAGTCATCAAAACCTTCTTCATCCAGTTGCTCGATGAGGTTCAGGTAATCTTCTTTTTCCCACTCGCTGCCTGGTAGCGAAAGAATCGTTTCACGTAAATGGCTGCCCATACTGTTATTCGCGAGCCACAGATCTTCAGCCGGATAAATATCGGACATGCCAGGCACGATAATACGGCAAGCATAAACGCCCAGATGCTCGTAATCGGCAATATAAACTTCTTTATCTTCTTTGTTGAAGATAGCCATCAGTGTGGCGAACTCTTCTTCCGTGGTGCCGGAGAAATTCCAGTCCACAAACGGATAATCGGCATCCTGCTTGAACAGGTCCCAGGAGATTAAACCGCTGGAATCGATAAAGTGCGTTTCGAGGTTGGTATGTTCAGCGACTTCTTCATCATCGAAGGTTGGCGGAGTAAACACATCCAAATCTTTCAGGCCACGACCTTGCAGCAGCTCGGTCACGGTACGTTCCAGTGCTACGCCAAAATCAGGATGCGCACCGAAAGAGGCAAAGCAGGTACCGTTAGCAGGATTGAACAGTACCACGCAAATCACCGGATACTGGCCGCCAAGCGAACCGTCATAAGCGAAGATTGGGAAACCCTCCGCTTCCAGCGTTTCGATGGCTTCAACTACTGCTGGGTAACGCGCCAGCACGTCTGCCGGGATCTCTGGCAGGCTGATGCTTTCAGCAATAATGCGGTTTTTCACGTAGCGTTCGAAAACTTCAGACAATCCCTGAACGCGTGCTTCGTTGCGGGTATTACCTGCGGACATACCGTTGGAGACGTACAGGTTACCAATGATATTCATCGGAATATAAACGGTCTGATTGTCGGACTGACGCGTAAACGGCAGGCCGCAAATACCACGATCTTCGTTACCGGATTGTAGGTCAATCAGCATGCTGCCGGTCAGTTCATTCTCCGGATCATAAAACGCGCGCAGACGGTCATCGAGTAGTCCTTCTGGCACATCGTCATTTTCGGTCAGTGGGAACCATTTTTCGTTGGGATAATGCACGAACGGACCGTTGGCGATGGTTTCGCCCAGCCAGAAATCAGCAAAAAAGTAGTTGGTTGAGAGACGCTCGAAATATTCACCAAGTGCAGAAGCCAGCGCCGCTTTTTTGGTTGCGCCTTTACCGTTGGTAAAACACAGTGCGCACTCTTTGTCGCGAATATGTACAGACCAGACGTTAGGCACAGGATTCAGCCAGGAGGCCTCTTCAATCTGAAAGCCGAGGTCTGAAAGTTTTTGCTGGAAGCGAGCGATGGAATCTTCCAGAGCGGCATCTTTGCCGGGGATAAATGTTTGCGTCATGAAAATCACTTTAGTCGTACGGAAAGCGCGCAATAATACGGGTTTTATCTCAAAGGCGCTATCACCGCCGCCATGCCGATGAACTGTTGACTATGCTTTTAGCGGATAAACCACGATAAGAGCATAAAAATGAAGGCGTTCGATCTCCACCGTATGGCATTTGATAAAGTGCCTTTTGATTTCCTTGGCGAAGTTGCACTACGTAGTCTTTATACCTTTGTACTGGTTTTTCTGTTCCTCAAAATGACCGGAAGACGCGGTGTGCGACAGATGTCGCTGTTTGAAGTGTTAATCATTCTCACGCTGGGTTCAGCGGCGGGAGATGTGGCGTTTTATGATGATGTGCCGATGGTGCCGGTACTTATCGTCTTTATCACTCTGGCGTTGTTATACCGCCTGGTAATGTGGTTGATGGCGCACAGTGAAAAACTGGAAGATTTACTGGAAGGTAAGCCGGTTGTTATTATTGAAGATGGCGAGCTGGCCTGGTCGAAACTCAATAACTCCAACATGACGGAATTTGAGTTCTTTATGGAGCTACGATTGCGTGGCGTGGAGCAGCTGGGGCAGGTACGTCTGGCGATTCTCGAAACCAACGGGCAAATCAGTGTCTATTTCTTTGAAGATGACAAGGTGAAACCGGGTTTACTTATTTTACCCAGTGATTGTACGCAGCGTTACAAAGTGGTGCCGGAGTCGGCGGACTATGCCTGTATTCGTTGTAGTGAAATCATTCATATGAAAGCGGGGGAAAAACAATTATGTCCGCGCTGTGCAAATCCAGAATGGACGAAGGCAAGTCGGGCAAAACGGGTGACCTGACAGTAAAAACATCGGCTTTTTGCTAATAATCCGAGAGATTCTTTTGTGTGATGCAAGCCACATTTTTGCCCTCAACGGTTTTACTCATTGCGATGTGTGTCACTGAATGATAAAACCGATAGCCACAGGAATAATGTATTACCTGTGGTCGCAATCGATTGACCGCGGGTTAATAGCAACGCAACGTGGTGAGGGGAAATGGCTCAAATCTTCAATTTTAGTTCTGGTCCGGCAATGCTACCGGCAGAGGTGCTTAAACAGGCTCAACAGGAACTGCGCGACTGGAACGGTCTTGGTACGTCGGTGATGGAAGTGAGTCACCGTGGCAAAGAGTTCATTCAGGTTGCAGAGGAAGCCGAGAAGGATTTTCGCGATCTTCTTAATGTCCCCTCCAACTACAAGGTATTATTCTGCCATGGCGGTGGTCGCGGTCAGTTTGCTGCGGTACCGCTGAATATTCTCGGTGATAAAACCACCGCAGATTATGTTGATGCCGGTTACTGGGCGGCAAGTGCCATTAAAGAAGCGAAAAAATACTGCACGCCTAATGTCTTTGACGCCAAAGTGACTGTTGATGGTCTGCGCGCGGTTAAGCCAATGCGTGAATGGCAACTCTCTGATAATGCTGCTTATATGCATTACTGCCCGAATGAAACCATCGACGGTATCGCCATCGACGAAACGCCAGACTTCGGCAAAGATGTGGTGGTCGCCGCCGACTTCTCTTCAACCATTCTTTCCCGTCCGATTGACGTCAGCCGTTATGGCGTGATTTACGCTGGCGCGCAGAAAAATATCGGCCCGGCTGGCCTGACAATCGTCATCGTTCGTGAAGATTTGCTGGGCAAAGCGAATATCGCGTGTCCGTCGATTCTGGATTATTCCATCCTCAACGATAACGGCTCCATGTTTAACACGCCGCCGACATTTGCCTGGTATCTATCTGGTCTGGTCTTTAAATGGCTGAAAGCGAACGGCGGTGTAGCTGAAATGGATAAAATCAATCAGCAAAAAGCAGAACTGCTATATGGGGTGATTGATAACAGCGATTTCTACCGCAATGACGTGGCGAAAGCTAACCGTTCGCGGATGAACGTGCCGTTCCAGTTGGCGGACAGTGCGCTTGACAAATTGTTCCTTGAAGAGTCTTTTGCTGCTGGCCTTCATGCACTGAAAGGTCACCGTGTGGTCGGCGGAATGCGCGCTTCTATTTATAACGCCATGCCGCTGGAAGGCGTTAAAGCGCTGACAGACTTCATGGTTGAGTTCGAACGCCGTCACGGTTAATGCCGAAATTTTGCTTAATCCCCACAGCCAGCCTGTGGGGTTTTTATTTCTGTTGTAGAGAGTTGAGTTCATGGAATCCCTGACGTTACAACCCATCGCTAGTGTCGATGGCACTATTAATCTGCCCGGTTCCAAGAGCGTTTCTAACCGCGCTTTATTGCTGGCGGCATTAGCACACGGCAAAACAGTATTAACCAATCTGCTGGATAGCGATGACGTGCGCCATATGCTGAATGCATTAACAGCGTTAGGGGTAAGCTATACGCTTTCAGCCGATCGTACGCGTTGCGAAATTATCGGTAACGGCGGTCCATTACACGCAGAAGGTGCCCTGGAGTTGTTCCTCGGTAACGCCGGAACGGCAATGCGTCCGCTGGCGGCAGCTCTTTGTCTGGGTAGCAATGATATTGTGCTGACCGGTGAGCCGCGTATGAAAGAACGCCCGATTGGTCATCTGGTGGATGCGCTGCGCCTGGGCGGGGCGAAGATCACTTACCTGGAACAAGAAAATTATCCGCCGTTGCGTTTACAGGGCGGCTTTACTGGCGGCAACGTTGACGTTGATGGCTCCGTTTCCAGCCAATTCCTCACCGCACTGTTAATGACTGCGCCTCTTGCGCCGGAAGATACGGTGATTCGTATTAAAGGCGATCTGGTTTCTAAACCTTATATCGACATCACACTCAATCTGATGAAGACGTTTGGTGTTGAAATTGAAAATCAGCACTATCAACAATTTGTCGTAAAAGGCGGGCAGTCTTATCAGTCTCCGGGTACTTATTTGGTCGAAGGCGATGCATCTTCGGCTTCTTACTTTCTGGCAGCAGCAGCAATCAAAGGCGGCACTGTAAAAGTGACCGGTATTGGACGTAACAGTATGCAGGGTGATATTCGCTTTGCTGATGTGCTGGAAAAAATGGGCGCGACCATTTGCTGGGGCGATGATTATATTTCCTGCACGCGTGGTGAACTGAACGCTATTGATATGGATATGAACCATATTCCTGATGCGGCGATGACCATTGCCACGGCGGCGTTATTTGCAAAAGGCACCACCACGCTGCGCAATATCTATAACTGGCGTGTTAAAGAGACCGATCGCCTGTTTGCGATGGCAACAGAACTGCGTAAAGTCGGTGCGGAAGTAGAAGAGGGGCACGATTACATTCGTATCACTCCACCGGAAAAACTGAACTTTGCCGAGATCGCGACATACAATGATCACCGGATGGCGATGTGTTTCTCGCTGGTGGCGTTGTCAGATACACCAGTGACGATTCTTGATCCCAAATGTACGGCCAAAACATTTCCGGATTATTTCGAGCAGTTGGCGCGGATTAGCCAGGCAGCCTGAATGAACAACGGGCAATAAATAGCCAAATCTTTCTTTATCAAAACGTCGGCACATTGTCGGCGTTTTTTTTCGGACCTTGTGAGTCATTTTGATTAATGGTAGCGTCGCTTGTCAATGTAAGTTGTTGATACATAATATTTATATATGATTAATCAACGGATGATTCACATGAAGAATACTAAATTACTGCTGGCGATTGCGACCTCTGCAGCATTACTGACAGGGTGTCAAAATACCCACGGTATTGATACCAATATGGCTATCAGCTCCGGTTTAAATGCCTATAAAGCAGCAACATTAAGCGATGCCGATGCAAAAGCGATTGCCAATCAGGGCTGTGCCGAAATGGACAGCGGCAATCAAGTCGCAAGTAAATCCAGCAAGTACGGTAAACGTCTGGCAAAAATCGCCAAAGCATTGGGTAACAATATTAATGGCACGCCGGTCAACTATAAGGTTTATATGACCAGCGACGTCAACGCATGGGCGATGGCGAACGGCTGTGTCCGTGTCTACAGTGGCCTGATGGACATGATGAATGACAACGAAATTGAAGGTGTTCTGGGCCATGAACTGGGCCACGTCGCGTTGGGTCACTCGCTGGCTGAAATGAAAGCTTCTTATGCGATCGTTGCCGCACGCGATGCCATTTCAGCTACCAGCGGAGTGGCTTCCCAGCTTTCCCGCTCACAATTGGGTGATATCGCAGAAGGCGCTATTAATGCTAAATACTCCCGTGATAAAGAGTCCGAAGCAGATGATTTCTCCTTTGATCTGTTGAAGAAACGTGGCATCAGCACCCAGGGGCTGGTTGGCAGCTTTGAAAAACTGGCTAGTCTGGATGGCGGTCGCACCCAGTCCATGTTTGACTCTCACCCACCATCAACAGAGCGTGCGCAACACATCCGTGATCGTATCGCCTCTGGTAAGTAAATCATTGTCATCTTTCGGGCTGGTCTTCTGCCAGCCCGCTATAATTGCGCAATAAATCCCCATCTGAATACAGACAAAACTGGTTTTTGCACACAACGTTAACGATTTGTGGCGTCGGCGCGTATAATGCGCGCGGTTATGTTAACGGTACGCCTGTTTTAAGGAGATAAAGATGACGGCAATTGCCCCGGTTATTACCATTGATGGCCCAAGCGGTGCAGGGAAAGGCACCTTGTGTAAGGCTATGGCGGAAGCATTGCAATGGCATCTGCTGGATTCGGGTGCAATTTATCGCGTACTGGCATTGGCGGCATTACATCACCATGTTGATGTTGCGTCAGAAGATGCGCTGGTACCGCTGGCATCCCATCTGGATGTACGTTTTGTGTCAACCAATGGCAATCTGGAAGTGATCCTCGAAGGGGAAGATGTCAGCGGCGAAATTCGTACTCAGGAAGTGGCGAATGCAGCTTCACAAGTCGCGGCATTCCCACGCGTTCGTGAAGCATTATTGCGTCGCCAACGCGCGTTTCGCGAATTACCAGGCCTGATTGCCGATGGCCGCGACATGGGAACGGTGGTATTCCCTGATGCGCCAGTGAAAATTTTCCTTGACGCCTCCTCGGAAGAACGTGCGCATCGCCGCATGCTACAGTTGCAGGAGAAGGGCTTTAGTGTTAACTTTGAGCGCCTTTTGGCCGAGATCAAAGAACGCGACGACCGCGATCGTAACCGAGCGGTAGCGCCACTGGTTCCGGCAGCCGATGCTTTAGTGTTGGATTCCACCACCTTAAGCATTGAGCAAGTGATTGAAAAAGCGCTACAATACGCGCGCCAGAAATTGGCTCTCGCATAAGCGACCGAATTTGCAGTACCCCCGTTGCAATGGAATGACAGCGGGTATGTTAAACAACCCCATCCGGCATGGAGCCAGGTGGACGTTAAATATAAACCTGAAGATTAAACATGACTGAATCTTTTGCTCAACTCTTTGAAGAGTCCTTAAAAGAAATCGAAACCCGCCCGGGTTCTATCGTTCGTGGCGTTGTTGTTGCTATCGACAAAGACGTAGTACTGGTTGACGCTGGTCTGAAATCTGAGTCCGCCATCCCGGCTGAGCAGTTCAAAAACGCCCAGGGCGAGCTGGAAATCCAGGTAGGTGACGAAGTTGACGTTGCTCTGGACGCAGTAGAAGACGGCTTCGGTGAAACTCTGCTGTCCCGTGAGAAAGCTAAACGTCACGAAGCCTGGATCACGCTGGAAAAAGCTTACGAAGATGCTGAAACTGTTACCGGTGTTATCAACGGCAAAGTTAAGGGCGGCTTCACTGTTGAGCTGAACGGTATTCGTGCGTTCCTGCCAGGTTCTCTGGTAGACGTTCGTCCGGTGCGTGACACTCTGCACCTGGAAGGCAAAGAGCTTGAATTTAAAGTAATCAAGCTGGATCAGAAGCGCAACAACGTTGTTGTTTCTCGTCGTGCCGTTATCGAATCCGAAAACAGCGCAGAGCGCGATCAGCTGCTGGAAAACCTGCAGGAAGGCATGGAAGTTAAAGGTATCGTTAAGAACCTCACTGACTACGGTGCATTCGTTGATCTGGGCGGCGTTGACGGCCTGCTGCACATCACTGACATGGCCTGGAAACGCGTTAAGCATCCGAGCGAAATCGTCAACGTGGGCGACGAAATCACTGTTAAAGTGCTGAAGTTCGACCGCGAACGTACCCGTGTATCCCTGGGCCTGAAACAGTTGGGCGAAGATCCGTGGGTAGCTATCGCTAAACGTTATCCGGAAGGTACCAAACTGACTGGTCGCGTGACCAACCTGACCGACTACGGCTGCTTCGTTGAAATCGAAGAAGGCGTTGAAGGCCTGGTACACGTTTCCGAAATGGATTGGACCAACAAAAACATCCACCCGTCCAAAGTTGTTAACGTTGGCGATGTAGTGGAAGTTATGGTTCTGGATATCGACGAAGAACGTCGTCGTATCTCCCTGGGTCTGAAACAGTGCAAAGCTAACCCGTGGCAGCAGTTCGCGGAAACCCACAACAAGGGCGACCGTGTTGAAGGTAAAATCAAGTCTATCACTGACTTCGGTATCTTCATCGGCCTGGACGGCGGCATCGACGGCCTGGTTCACCTGTCTGACATCTCCTGGAACGTTGCAGGCGAAGAAGCAGTTCGTGAATACAAAAAAGGCGACGAAATCGCTGCAGTTGTTCTGCAGGTTGACGCAGAACGTGAACGTATCTCCCTGGGCGTTAAACAGCTCGCAGAAGATCCGTTCAACAACTGGGTTGCTCTGAACAAGAAAGGCGCTATCGTAACCGGTAAAGTAACTGCAGTTGACGCTAAAGGCGCAACCGTAGAACTGGCTGACGGCGTTGAAGGTTACCTGCGTGCTTCTGAAGCATCCCGTGACCGCGTTGAAGACGCTACCCTGGTTCTGAGCGTTGGCGACGAAGTTGAAGCTAAATTCACCGGCGTTGATCGTAAAAACCGCGCAATCAGCCTGTCTGTTCGTGCGAAAGACGAAGCTGACGAGAAAGATGCAATCGCAACTGTTAACAAACAGGAAGATGCAAACTTCTCCAACAACGCAATGGCTGAAGCTTTCAAAGCAGCTAAAGGCGAGTAATTCTCTGACTCTTCGGGATTTTTATTCCGAAGTTTGTTGAGTTTACTTGACAGATTGCAGGTTTCGTCCTGTAATCAAGCACTAAGGGCGGCTACGGCCGCCCTTAATCAATGCAGCAACAGCAGCCGCTTAATTTGCCTTTAAGGAACCGGAGGAATCATGACCAAGTCAGAATTGATAGAAAGACTTGCCACCCAGCAATCGCACATTCCCGCCAAGACGGTTGAAGATGCAGTAAAAGAGATGCTGGAGCATATGGCCTCGACTCTTGCGCAGGGCGAGCGTATTGAAATCCGCGGTTTCGGCAGTTTCTCTTTGCACTACCGCGCACCACGTACCGGACGTAATCCGAAGACTGGCGATAAAGTAGAACTGGAAGGAAAATACGTTCCTCACTTTAAACCTGGTAAAGAACTGCGCGATCGCGCCAATATTTACGGTTAAGTTTTTACTCAAACTTGAACGCGAGAAAAGCACCTGTCGGGTGCTTTTTTCATTTCTCTAATCAGGAACTGGAAGCTGCCTCGCAGAGTTTTGAGCAGTTTTCACCCTTTCGTTAAATTCTTCTGAATGTGCCTCGGGGAACGCAAAATTCCCACCAGACAACCGCTCAACAAAGTTGCACACTTTCCATAAACAGGGAGGGGGGCATGAAAATAACGACAGTCGGCGTATGCATAATTTGCGGAATTTTTCCGTTGCTGATTTTGCCCCAATTGCCTGGGACATTAACCCTTGCGTTTCTGACTCTCTTCGCCTGCGTACTGGCATTTATCCCTGTTAAAACCGTCCGTTATATCGCGCTGACGTTGCTGTTTTTCGTTTGGGGCATATTATCAGCAAAGCAAATTTTGTGGGCAGGAGAAACCTTAACTGGCGCGACGCAGGATGCAATTGTTGAGATCACTGCAACTGACGGCATGACCACTCATTACGGTCAAATTACTCATCTACAAGGTCGACGTATATTCCCTGCGCCAGGCCTTGTGCTGTATGGCGAATATCTTCCGCAAGCGGTTTGTGCTGGACAACAATGGTCAATGAAACTCAAAGTTCGTGCGGTTCATGGCCAACTTAATGATGGCGGCTTTGATAGCCAGCGTTATGCCATTGCCCAGCATCAACCGCTCACCGGCCGCTTTCTGCAGGCAAGTGTTATTGAACCGAATTGTAGCCTGCGTGCACAGTATCTGGCGTCACTACAAACAACGCTGCAACCCTATCCGTGGAATGCGGTTATTCTTGGTTTAGGTATGGGGGAACGGTTATCCGTCCCCAAAGAAATCAAAAATATCATGCGCGATACTGGAACGGCGCATTTAATGGCGATATCGGGATTGCACATCGCTTTTGCGGCGTTGCTGGCTGCCGGACTCATTCGCAGTGGACAAATTTTTCTGCCTGGGCGCTGGATCCACTGGCAAATACCATTAATTGGTGGGATCTGCTGTGCTGCTTTTTATGCCTGGTTGACGGGAATGCAACCTCCTGCATTGCGTACCGTGGTGGCGCTTGCTACGTGGGGAATGCTTAAGTTAAGTGGGCGACAGTGGAGTGGCTGGGATGTATGGATATGTTGTCTGGCGGCAATTTTGCTGATGGATCCTGTTGCCATTCTCTCGCAAAGTTTATGGCTCTCTGCCGCTGCGGTCGCGGCACTGATTTTTTGGTACCAGTGGTTTCCCTGTCCTGAGTGGCAACTGCCGCCGGTATTGCGTGCAGTTGTTTCCCTCATTCATTTGCAACTGGGAATCACACTCCTGCTTATGCCTGTGCAAATCGTCATATTTCATGGCATTAGTCTGACCTCGTTTATTGCAAATCTATTAGCAATTCCCTTGGTGACATTTATCACGGTTCCGTTGATCCTCGCCGCGATGGTTGTGCATTTAAGCGGGCCGTTAATCCTGGAGCAAGGGTTATGGTTTCTTGCCGACCGGTCTTTGGCTTTACTTTTCTGGGGGTTAAAGAGTTTGCCAGAAGGGTGGATCAACATTGCTGAACGTTGGCAATGGCTATCATTTTCCCCATGGTTCTTACTGGTGGTATGGCGATTAAACGCCTGGCGAACGTTGCCAGCAATGTGTGTGGCTGTAGGCTTGCTGATGTGCTGGCCGCTGTGGCAAAAACCTCGACCTGACGAGTGGCAGGTGTACATGCTTGATGTCGGGCAAGGGCTGGCAATGGTGATAGCCAGAAACGGCAAAGCGATTCTCTATGACACAGGACTGGCCTGGCCCGAAGGGGATAGTGGGCAACAACTGATTATCCCCTGGCTCCACTGGCATAATCTTGAACCGGAAGGCGTTATTCTGAGTCATGAACATCTGGATCACCGGGGAGGGCTGGACTCAATATTGCACACATGGCCGATGTTATGGATCAGAAGTCCGTTAAACTGGGAACATCATCAGCCCTGTGTGCGTGGCGAAGCGTGGCAATGGCAAGGATTGCGTTTCAGCGTGCACTGGCCTTTACAAGCTAGCAACGATAAAGGAAATAACCATTCCTGTGTGGTTAAGGTTGATGACGGGACGAATAGCATTCTTCTAACCGGTGATATTGAAGTCCCCGCTGAACAAAAGATGCTAAGCCGTTACTGGCAGCAAGTGCAGACAACATTGCTTCAGGTACCTCACCATGGCAGTAATACCTCATCATCGTTGCCATTAATTCAGCGAGTGAATGGAAAAGTGGCACTCGCATCGGCATCGCGCTATAACGCATGGCGATTGCCCTCTAATAAAGTTAAGCATCGCTATCAACAGCAAGGATATCAATGGCTTGATACTCCACATCAGGGTCAAGTGACGGTCAATTTTTCAGCGCAAGGCTGGCGGATTAGCAGCCTCAGAGAGCAAATTTTACCTCGTTGGTATCATCAGTGGTTTGGCGTGCCAGTGGATAACGGGTAGAATATGCGGCTATTTCAACAAATGCTGGTTTTTTGAATGCATAACGACAAAGATCTCTCTACGTGGCAGACGTTCCGCCGACTGTGGCCAACCATTGCGCCTTTTAAAGCGGGTCTGATCGTGGCGGGCGTAGCGTTAATCCTCAACGCAGCCAGCGATACCTTCATGTTATCGCTCCTTAAGCCACTTCTTGATGATGGCTTTGGTAAAACAGATCGCTCCGTGCTGGTGTGGATGCCGCTGGTGGTGATCGGGCTGATGATTTTACGTGGTATCACCAGCTATGTCTCCAGCTACTGTATCTCCTGGGTATCAGGAAAGGTGGTAATGACCATGCGTCGCCGCCTGTTTGGTCACATGATGGGAATGCCGGTTTCATTTTTTGACAAACAGTCAACGGGGACGCTGTTGTCACGTATCACCTACGATTCCGAACAGGTTGCTTCTTCTTCTTCCGGCGCACTGATAACGGTTGTGCGTGAAGGTGCGTCAATCATCGGCCTGTTCATCATGATGTTCTATTACAGTTGGCAACTGTCGATCATTTTGATTGTGCTGGCACCGATTGTTTCGATTGCGATTCGCGTAGTATCGAAGCGTTTTCGCAACATCAGTAAAAACATGCAGAACACCATGGGGCAGGTGACCACCAGCGCCGAACAAATGCTGAAGGGCCACAAAGAAGTATTGATTTTCGGTGGTCAGGAAGTGGAAACGAAACGCTTTGATAAAGTCAGCAACCGAATGCGTCTTCAGGGGATGAAAATGGTTTCAGCCTCTTCCATCTCTGATCCGATCATTCAGCTGATCGCCTCTTTGGCGCTGGCGTTTGTTCTGTATGCGGCGAGCTTCCCAAGTGTCATGGATAGCCTGACTGCCGGTACGATTACCGTTGTTTTCTCTTCAATGATTGCACTGATGCGTCCGCTGAAATCGCTGACCAACGTTAACGCCCAGTTCCAGCGCGGTATGGCGGCTTGTCAGACGCTGTTTACCATTCTGGACAGTGAGCAGGAGAAAGATGAAGGTAAGCGCGTGATCGAGCGTGCGACTGGCGACGTGGAATTCCGCAATGTCACCTTTACTTATCCGGGACGTGACGTACCTGCATTGCGTAACATCAACCTGAAAATTCCGGCAGGGAAGACGGTTGCTCTGGTTGGACGCTCTGGTTCGGGTAAATCAACCATCGCCAGCCTGATCACGCGTTTTTACGATATTGATGAAGGCGAAATCCTGATGGATGGTCACGATCTGCGCGAGTATACCCTGGCGTCGTTACGTAACCAGGTTGCTCTGGTGTCGCAGAATGTCCATCTGTTTAACGATACGGTTGCTAACAACATTGCTTACGCACGGACTGAACAGTACAGCCGTGAGCAAATTGAAGAAGCGGCGCGTATGGCCTACGCCATGGACTTCATCAATAAGATGGATAACGGTCTCGATACAGTGATTGGTGAAAACGGCGTGCTGCTCTCTGGCGGTCAGCGTCAGCGTATTGCTATCGCTCGAGCCTTGCTGCGTGATAGCCCGATTCTGATTCTGGATGAAGCTACCTCGGCTCTGGATACCGAATCCGAACGTGCGATTCAGGCGGCACTGGATGAGTTGCAGAAAAACCGTACCTCTCTGGTGATTGCCCACCGCTTGTCTACCATTGAAAAGGCAGACGAAATCGTGGTCGTCGAGGATGGTGTCATTGTGGAACGCGGTACGCATAACGATTTGCTTGAGCACCGCGGCGTTTACGCGCAACTTCACAAAATGCAGTTTGGCCAATGATCGAAAAAATCTGGTCTGGTGAATCCCCTTTGTGGCGGCTATTGCTGCCACTCTCCTGGTTGTATGGCCTGGTAAGTGGCGCGATCCGTCTTTGCTATAAACTAAAACTGAAGCGCGCCTGGCGTGCCCCCGTACCGGTTGTCGTGGTTGGTAATCTCACCGCAGGCGGCAACGGAAAAACCCCGGTCGTTGTCTGGCTGGTGGAACAGTTGCAACAGCGCGGTATTCGCGTGGGGGTCGTATCGCGGGGATATGGTGGTAAGGCTGAATCTTATCCGCTGTTATTGTCGGCAGATACCACAACAGCACAGGCGGGTGATGAACCTGTGTTGATTTATCAACGCACTGATGCGCCTGTTGCGGTTTCTCCCGTTCGTTCTGATGCGGTAAAAGCCATTCTGGCGCAACACCCTGATGTGCAGATCATCGTAACCGACGACGGTTTACAGCATTACCGTCTGGCGCGTGATGTGGAAATTGTCGTTATTGATGGTGTGCGTCGCTTTGGCAATGGCTGGTGGTTGCCGGCGGGGCCAATGCGTGAGCGAGCGGGGCGCTTAAAGTCGGTTGATGCGGTAATCGTCAACGGTGGTGTCCCTCGCAGCGGTGAAATCCCCATGCATCTGCTGCCGGGTCAGGCGGTGAATTTACGTACCGGTACGCGTTGTGACGTTGCTCAGCTTGAACATGTAGTGGCGATGGCGGGGATTGGGCATCCGCCGCGCTTTTTTGCCACGCTGAAGATGTGTGGCGTACAACCGGAAAAATGTGTACCGCTGGCCGATCATCAGTCTTTGAACCATGCGGATGTCAGTGCGTTGGTAAGCGCCGGGCAAACGCTGGTAATGACTGAAAAAGATGCGGTGAAATGCCGGGCCTTTGCAGAAGAAAATTGGTGGTATTTGCCTGTAGACGCACAGCTTTCAGGTGATGAACCAGCGAAACTGCTTACGCAACTAACCTCGCTGGCTTCTGGCAACTAGTTACGCCGCGGCAGCGTTCGATTGATGGAGTCATGAATGTCGCTGCCGCACCTCTCCCTTGCTGATGCGCGTAATCTTCACCTTGCCGCACAAGGCCTGTTAAACAAACCCCGCCGTCAAGCGTCGTTGGAGGATATTCCGGCAACGATCTCCCGCATGTCCTTGCTGCAAATCGATACCATCAATATTGTTGCCCGTAGTCCATATCTGGTGCTTTTCAGTCGTCTGGGAAATTATCCTGCCCAGTGGCTGGATGAGTCTCTGGCGCGTGGCGAATTAATGGAATACTGGGCGCATGAAGCCTGCTTTATGCCGCGTAGCGACTTTCGTCTTATTCGCCACCGCATGCTGGCACCTGAAAAAATGGGCTGGAAATACAAAGACGCCTGGATGCAGGAACATGAGGCGGAAATTGCACAGTTAATTCAGCATATTCATGATAAGGGGCCGGTACATTCAGCCGATTTTGAGCATCCTCGTAAAGGTGCAAGCGGCTGGTGGGAATGGAAGCCGCATAAACGGCATCTGGAAGGTTTATTTACTGCCGGAAAGGTGATGGTGATTGAACGGCGCAACTTCCAGCGCGTTTATGATTTAACCCACCGTGTCATGCCTGACTGGGATGATGAGCGCGATCTCGTTTCGCAAACAGAAGCAGAAATCATCATGCTGGATAACAGTGCGCGTAGCCTGGGAATATTCCGCGAACAGTGGCTGGCAGATTACTATCGGCTGAAACGTCCGGCACTGGCGGCGTGGCGCGAAGCGAGGGCTGAACAGCAGCAAATCATTGCTGTGCATGTTGAAAAATTGGGCAATCTTTGGCTGCATGCTGATTTGCTGCCGCTACTCGAGCGTGCGCTGGCCGGAAAGCTCACTGCAACGCACAGCGCGGTACTTTCGCCTTTTGATCCTGTTGTCTGGGATCGCAAACGCGCAGAGCAGCTTTTTGATTTTAGCTACCGGCTGGAGTGCTATACCCCAGCGCCGAAACGCCAGTATGGCTATTTTGTTCTGCCATTATTACATCGTGGGCAATTAGTTGGGCGAATGGATGCCAAAATGCATCGCCAGACAGGCATCCTTGAAGTTATCTCTCTGTGGTTACAGGAAGGCATTAAACCAACGACAATGCTGCAAAAAGGGTTACGTCAGGCGATTACTGATTTCGCGAGCTGGCAGCAGGCAACGCGGGTGACATTAGGACGCTGCCCGCAAGGTCTCTTTACTGATTGCCGCACTGGCTGGGAAATAGACCCCGTCGCATAAATGATTATGATAAGATTTATGCATTCATAACCCGATCCATCTGGAGGAACTATGGATCATCGTCTGCTTGAAATCATTGCCTGCCCGGTTTGCAACGGAAAACTTTGGTATAACCAAGAAAAACAAGAACTTATTTGCAAACTGGACAACCTGGCTTTCCCGCTGCGTGATGGCATTCCAGTGTTGCTGGAAACGGAAGCCCGCGTGCTGACTGCTGATGAGAGTAAATCATGAGTTTTGTGGTCATTATTCCCGCGCGCTACGCGTCAACGCGTCTGCCCGGTAAACCATTGGTTGATATTAATGGCAAACCCATGATTGTTCATGTTCTTGAACGTGCTCGCGAATCAGGTGCCGATCGCATCATCGTGGCAACCGATCATGAGGATGTCGCCCGCGCCGTTGAAGCCGCTGGCGGTGAAGTATGTATGACGCGCGCCGATCACCAGTCAGGGACAGAACGCCTGGCGGAAGTTGTCGAAAAATGCGCATTCAGCGACGACACGGTGATCGTTAATGTGCAGGGTGATGAACCGATGATCCCTGCGACAATCATTCGTCAGGTTGCTGATAACCTCGCTCAGCGTCAGGTGGGTATGGCGACTCTGGCGGTGCCAATCCACAATGCGGAAGAAGCGTTTAACCCGAATGCGGTGAAAGTGGTTCTCGACGCTGAAGGGTATGCACTGTACTTCTCTCGCGCCACCATTCCTTGGGATCGTGATCGTTTTGCAGAAGGCCTTGAAACCGTTGGCGATAACTTCCTGCGTCATCTTGGTATTTATGGCTACCGTGCAGGCTTTATCCGTCGTTACGTCAACTGGCAGCCAAGTCCGTTAGAACACATCGAAATGTTAGAGCAGCTTCGTGTTCTGTGGTACGGCGAAAAAATCCATGTTGCTGTTGCTCAGGAAGTTCCTGGCACAGGTGTGGATACCCCTGAAGATCTTGAGCGCGTTCGCGCTGAAATGCGCTAATTTCACTTCACGACACTTCAGCCAATTTTGGGAGGAGTGTCGTACCGTTACGATTTTCCTCAATTTTTCTTTTCAACAATTGATCTCATTCAGGTGACATCTTTTATATTGGCGCTCATTATGAAAGCAGTAGCTTTTATGAGGGTAATCTGAATGGAACAGCTGCGTGCCGAATTAAGCCATTTACTGGGCGAAAAACTCAGTCGTATTGAGTGCGTCAATGAAAAAGCGGATACGGCGTTGTGGGCTTTGTATGACAGCCAGGGAAACCCAATGCCGTTAATGGCAAGAAGCTTTAGTACGCCCGGAAAAGCCCGACAACTGGCATGGAAAACCACCATGCTGGCAAGAAGTGGGACTGTCCGTATGCCGACTATTTATGGTGTGATGACGCATGAAGAACACCCCGGCCCCGATGTCCTGCTACTGGAGCGGATGCGTGGTGTTTCGGTGGAGGCACCAGCCCGAACACCAGAACGCTGGGAACAACTCAAAGACCAAATCGTTGAAGCCTTACTGGCCTGGCACCGTCAGGACAGTCGCGGTTGCGTCGGCGCGGTCGACAATACTCAGGAAAATTTCTGGCCCTCATGGTACCGGCAACATGTTGAAGTGCTATGGACCACGCTCAATCAGTTCAATAACACCGGTCTGACGATGCAGGATAAGCGGATCCTGTTTCGCACTCGCGAATGTCTCCCGGCATTATTTGAAGGCTTTAACGACAATTGTGTGCTGATTCACGGTAACTTCTGTTTACGCAGCATGTTGAAAGATTCGCGCAGCGATCAGTTACTGGCGATGGTCGGGCCGGGACTAATGCTTTGGGCACCGCGAGAATACGAACTGTTCCGACTAATGGATAATTCTCTGGCGGAAGATTTGCTCTGGAGTTACCTGCAACGCGCGCCAGTGGCGGAGTCGTTCATCTGGCGGCGTTGGTTGTATGTGTTATGGGATGAAGTTGCGCAACTGGTTAATACCGGACGATTTAGTCGGCGCAACTTCGATCTGGCATCAAAATCACTCTTGCCGTGGCTCGCCTGACGAACCTTTTAGCCACTGCCAGATACGGCCAAGCGTTTCATAGCCAACACGATCGCTATGCATCAACCAGACCGGAGAAGGGATTGCCCGTTCCCACGGGTTAAGCGGCGAGTCGATGGCCAACTGATTCGCCGGGGCTGGTAGCGGATTTAACCCTTCCTGCTGAAAAAAGATCATCGCCCGCGGCAGATGTGATGCGGAGGTCACCAGCAGGAAAGGGGCGTCACCAATCGCCTGTTTCACTGCCGCAGCTTCTTCTTCGGTATCTTTTGGCAAATCCAGGGTGATAATTTGCTCGTGCGGCACGCCCAGCGATTGCGCAACTCTGGCACCTACTTCCGCTGTACTCACCGTATTGGTTTTTGCTACGCCTCCCGTGAAGATCAGTTTTGATCCCGGATTTTCGCGCCATAAGCGAATACCTTCATTCAGGCGTGGCAGACTGTTATTGATTAAATTAGAGCTCGGTGCCCACTGTGGGTTCCAGGTATAACCACCTCCGAGCACCACGATATAGTCCACTTTTTGCGAATTATTCCATGTCGGATAGGTGCTTTCGATGGGACGCAGCAGGCGGTCGGCTACCGGTTGCAAACTCAATAACAAGAGTGCCAGCCACCCAATGCTAATAAAAATCTTCCCGGTTTTTTGAAAACGGCTAAACCACAGCAGCGCCAGGCCAGCGCCAATAATTAACAACATCAGCGGAAGTGGCAGCAACATATTGCCAATCACTTTTTTCAGTGTAAAAAGCATCCTTTCTGGTTCCTTTTTTAACCATATAGCAAGGGATCGCCAGCGATATTACACCAGACGGGTTCATTCTCGCCGTGGCTGTGACAAAATAGCGTCTTTATCAGAAAACGTCTTAGCCAACCGGTGGAGAAAGCAATGCAGGATCGCAATTTTGATGATATTGCGGAAAAGTTTTCCCGTAACATTTACGGCACCACCAAAGGGCAGCTTCGACAGGCTATTCTGTGGCAGGATCTCGATCACGTGCTGGCGGAAATGGGCCCGCAAAAACTGCGTGTGCTGGATGCTGGCGGTGGTGAAGGGCAGACCGCAATCAAAATGGCCGAGCGTGGGCATCAGGTCATTTTATGCGATCTTTCTGCGCAGATGATCGACCGCGCAAAACAGGCGGCAGAAGCAAAAGGTGTGAGCGACAACATGCAATTTATACATTGCGCCGCTCAGGATGTTGCTTCGCATTTGGAAACGCCCGTTGATCTGATATTGTTCCATGCGGTGCTCGAGTGGGTGGCCGATCCCCGCAGTGTATTGCAGACCCTGTGGTCAGTGTTGCGTCCAGGCGGCGTGTTGTCGTTAATGTTCTACAATGCGCATGGTTTGTTGATGCATAACATGGTCGCCGGGAATTTTGATTACGTGCAGGCGGGAATGCCGAAAAAGAAAAAACGGACGCTTTCGCCAGATTATCCACGCGACCCGGCGCAGGTTTATCTGTGGCTGGAAGAAGCTGGTTGGCAAATTATGGGTAAGACAGGCGTTCGCGTGTTTCATGATTATCTGCGCGAGAAGCACCAGCAGCGCGACTGCTATGAAGCATTACTTGAATTAGAAACGCGTTATTGCCGTCAGGAACCGTATATTACCCTGGGGCGTTATATTCATGTCACCGCGCGCAAACCGCAGAGCAAGGATAAAGTATGAGTGAATTTTCCCAGACAGTCCCCGAACTGGTTGCCTGGGCCAGAAAAAATGACTTCTCCATCTCGCTGCCGGTAGACCGACTCTCTTTTCTGCTGGCGGTTGCCACGCTGAACGGCGAGCGTCTGGATGGTGAGATGAGTGAAGGCGAGCTGGTGGATGCATTCCGCCATGTGAGTGATGCGTTTGAGCAAACCAGCGAAACCATCGGCGTGCGCGCCAATAACGCGATCAACGACATGGTGCGTCAACGTCTGCTGAACCGCTTTACCAGCGAGCAGGCGGAAGGGAACGCAATTTACCGTCTGACGCCGCTCGGCATCGGCATTACTGACTACTACATCCGTCAGCGCGAGTTTTCTACGCTGCGTCTTTCTATGCAGTTGTCGATTGTGGCGGGTGAGCTCAAACGCGCAGCAGATGCCGCCGAAGAGGGCGGTGATGAATTTCACTGGCACCGTAATGTCTATGCGCCACTGAAATATTCGGTAGCAGAAATTTTCGACAGTATCGACCTGACGCAACGTCTGATGGACGAACAGCAGCAGCAGGTGAAGGACGATATCGCCCAGTTGCTGAACAAAGACTGGCGGGCGGCGATTTCCAGCTGTGAATTGTTGCTTTCGGAAACTTCCGGGACGCTGCGTGAATTGCAGGATACGCTGGAAGCGGCAGGCGACAAATTGCAGGCTAATCTGTTGCGCATTCAGGATGCGACGATGACCCATGACGATCTGCATTTCGTCGATCGTCTGGTGTTCGATCTGCAGAGCAAACTCGATCGTATTATCAGTTGGGGCCAGCAATCCATCGACTTGTGGATTGGCTACGACCGCCACGTACACAAATTTATTCGTACCGCGATCGATATGGATAAAAACCGCGTCTTTGCTCAGCGGTTACGTCAGTCGGTACAAACCTATTTTGATGAGCCGTGGGCGCTAACTTATGCCAATGCCGATCGTCTGCTGGATATGCGTGACGAAGAGATGGCACTGCGCGATGAAGAAGTGACTGGGGAACTTCCTGAGGATCTGGAATACGAAGAGTTTAACGAGATCCGCGAACAGCTGGCGGCGATCATCGAAGAACAACTTGCCGTGTACAAAACCAGACAAGTGCCGCTGGATCTTGGTCTGGTGGTACGCGAATATCTGTCACAGTATCCGCGTGCACGTCACTTTGACGTTGCGCGTATTGTTATTGATCAGGCGGTACGTCTTGGCGTAGCGCAAGCAGATTTCACCGGACTGCCAGCGAAATGGCAGCCGATTAATGATTACGGAGCCAAGGTACAGGCGCATGTCATCGACAAATATTGAACAAGTGATGCCGGTTAAGCTGGCGCAGGCGCTGGCGAATCCGTTATTTCCGGCGCTGGACAGCGCCTTACGTTCAGGCCGCCATATTGGCCTCGACGAACTGGATAATCATGCATTCCTGATGGATTTTCAGGAATATCTGGAAGAGTTTTACGCGCGTTATAACGTTGAGCTTATTCGCGCACCAGAAGGGTTCTTCTATTTACGCCCACGTTCCACCACGCTGATCCCTCGTTCCGTCTTGTCGGAACTGGATATGATGGTCGGGAAAATCCTCTGTTATCTCTATCTCAGCCCGGAACGGCTGGCGAATGAGGGGATTTTCACCCAGCAGGAACTGTACGACGAACTGCTCACCCTGGCCGATGAAGCAAAACTGCTGAAACTGGTGAACAACCGTTCAACCGGTTCAGACGTTGACCGTCAGAAGTTGCAGGAGAAAGTACGTTCTTCGCTCAACCGTCTGCGTCGTTTAGGCATGGTGTGGTTTATGGGCCACGACAGCAGCAAGTTTCGCATTACCGAATCGGTGTTCCGCTTCGGAGCCGATGTGCGTGCTGGCGACGATCCCCGTGAAGCACAGCGTCGCCTGATTCGTGATGGCGAAGCAATGCCGATTGAAAATCATCTGCAACTCAACGATGAAACCGAAGAAAATCAGCCAGATAGCGGAGAGGAAGAATAATGATTGAACGCGGTAAATTTCGCTCACTGACGCTGATTAACTGGAACGGCTTTTTTGCCCGAACTTTTGACCTTGACGAGCTGGTCACGACGCTTTCTGGCGGTAACGGGGCGGGTAAATCCACCACCATGGCGGCGTTCGTTACGGCGCTGATCCCCGACCTGACCCTGCTGCATTTCCGTAACACTACGGAAGCCGGGGCCACCAGCGGTTCGCGCGATAAAGGTCTGCACGGTAAGCTGAAAGCGGGTGTCTGTTATTCGATGCTCGACACCATTAACTCGCGCCACCAGCGCGTGGTGGTCGGTGTGCGTCTGCAACAGGTTGCCGGACGCGATCGTAAAGTGGATATCAAGCCGTTTGCCATTCAGGGACTGCCGATGTCGGTGCAGCCGACACAGCTGGTGACCGAAACCCTGAACGAACGCCAGGCGCGCGTGCTGCCGCTTAACGAGCTGAAAGACAAGCTCGAGGCGATGGAAGGCGTGCAGTTTAAACAGTTCAACTCCATTACTGATTACCACTCGCTGATGTTCGATCTGGGCATCATCGCGCGTCGTCTGCGCTCCGCATCTGACCGTAGCAAATTCTATCGTCTGATCGAAGCTTCGCTGTATGGCGGGATCTCCAGTGCCATTACCCGTTCTCTGCGCGACTACCTGTTGCCGGAAAACAGCGGCGTGCGTAAAGCGTTCCAGGACATGGAAGCGGCGCTGCGTGAAAACCGTATGACGCTGGAAGCGATTCGTGTCACCCAGTCGGACCGTGACCTGTTTAAGCATCTGATCAGCGAAGCTACCAACTACGTGGCGGCGGACTACATGCGTCACGCCAACGAGCGCCGTGTCCATCTCGACAAAGCCCTGGAGTTTCGTCGCGAGTTACATACTTCGCGTCAGCAACTGGCGGCTGAGCAGTACAAACACGTCGATATGGCGCGTGAGCTGGCAGAGCACAACGGTGCCGAAGGCGATCTGGAAGCGGATTATCAGGCGGCCAGCGATCACCTGAACCTGGTGCAAACCGCACTGCGTCAGCAGGAGAAGATCGAACGCTACGAAGCGGATCTCGATGAGCTGCAGATCCGTCTGGAAGAGCAAAACGAAGTGGTGGCAGAAGCCATCGAACGCCAGGAAGAGAACGAGGCTCGCGCGGAAGCTGCCGAACTGGAAGTGGACGAGCTGAAAAGCCAGCTTGCTGACTACCAGCAGGCGCTGGACGTCCAGCAAACGCGCGCGATCCAGTATAACCAGGCGATTGCTGCGCTTAATCGCGCCAAAGAACTGTGCCATCTGCCGGACTTAACCGCCGACAGCGCCGCCGAATGGCTGGAAACCTTCCAGGCGAAAGAGCTGGAAGCGACTGAAAAAATGCTCTCTCTTGAGCAGAAAATGAGCATGGCGCAAACCGCGCACAGCCAGTTTGAGCAGGCTTATCAGCTGGTGGTGGCAATCAACGGCCCGCTGGCGCGTAACGAGGCGTGGGATGTCGCTCGCGAACTATTGCGCGAAGGGGTCGATCAGCGTCACCTGGCAGAGCAGGTTCAACCGTTGCGGATGCGCTTAAGTGAACTGGAACAGCGTCTGCGCGAGCAGCAAGAAGCCGAACGCCTGCTGGCAGACTTCTGCAAACGTCAGGGCAAGAATTTTGATATTGATGAACTGGAAGCTCTGCATCAGGAGCTGGAAGCGCGCATTGCCTCTCTTTCCGATAGCGTGTCTAACGCCCGTGAAGAGCGCATGGCACTGCGCCAGGAACAGGAACAGCTGCAGTCTCGCATTCAGAGTTTGATGCAGCGTGCGCCGGTTTGGCTGGCAGCGCAAAACAGTCTCAACCAGTTGAGCGAGCAGTGCGGTGAAGAGTTTACCTCCAGCCAGGACGTCACCGAATATCTGCAACAGTTGCTGGAGCGTGAGCGAGAGGCGATTGTTGAACGCGATGAAGTGGGCGCGCGCAAAAACGCTGTCGATGAAGAGATCGAACGTTTAAGCCAGCCTGGCGGCTCTGAAGATCAGCGTCTGAACGCGCTGGCGGAGCGTTTTGGCGGCGTGCTGCTGTCAGAAATTTATGACGACGTTAGCCTGGAAGATGCGCCGTACTTCTCAGCGCTGTATGGCCCGTCACGCCACGCCATCGTGGTGCCAGATCTGTCACAGGTAACTGAACACCTGGAAGGCTTGACCGATTGCCCGGAAGATCTCTATCTGATCGAAGGAGATCCGCAGTCATTCGATGACAGCGTGTTCAGCGTTGATGAGCTGGAAAAAGCGGTAGTGGTGAAAATCGCCGATCGTCAGTGGCGTTATTCACGTTTCCCGGAAGTGCCGCTGTTTGGTCGTGCTGCGCGTGAAAGCCGTATTGAAAGCCTCCATGCCGAGCGTGAAGTGCTTTCCGAACGCTTCGCCACGCTCTCCTTTGATGTACAGAAAACTCAGCGTCTGCATCAGGCGTTCAGCCGCTTTATCGGCAGTCATCTGGCGGTTGCGTTTGAGTCTGACCCGGAAGCAGAAATCCGTCAACTGAACAGCCGTCGCGTCGAACTGGAGCGGGCGTTGAGTAATCATGAAAATGATAACCAGCAGCAGCGTATTCAGTTTGAGCAGGCGAAAGAAGGCGTTACGGCGCTGAACCGCATTCTGCCGCGTCTCAACCTGTTGGCTGATGACAGCCTGGCGGATCGCGTCGATGAAATCCGCGAACGTCTGGATGAAGCCCAGGAAGCCGCGCGTTTTGTTCAGCAGTTTGGCAATCAACTGGCGAAACTGGAACCGATCGTTTCGGTATTGCAGAGCGACCCGGAACAGTTCGAACAGCTAAAAGAAGATTACGCGTACTCTCAGCAGATGCAGCGCGATGCCCGTCAGCAGGCGTTTGCCCTGACGGAAGTGGTGCAGCGTCGTGCGCACTTTAGCTATTCTGACTCGGCAGAAATGCTGAGCGGTAATAGCGATCTCAACGAAAAGCTGCGTGAACGTCTGGAACAGGCGGAAGCGGAGCGTACTCGCGCTCGTGAAGCGTTGCGTGGTCACGCAGCGCAGTTGAGTCAGTACAACCAGGTGCTGGCTTCGCTGAAAAGTTCTTACGACACCAAAAAAGAGCTACTCAACGATCTGCAACGTGAATTGCAGGATATCGGCGTGCGCGCCGATAGCGGGGCAGAAGAGCGGGCGCGAATTCGCCGTGACGAGCTGCATGCGCAACTGAGTAATAACCGGTCCCGCCGCAACCAGCTGGAAAAAGCACTGACTTTCTGCGAAGCGGAGATGGACAATCTGACCCGCAAACTGCGCAAGCTGGAGCGGGATTACTTTGAGATGCGCGAGCAGGTAGTGACCGCCAAAGCGGGCTGGTGTGCAGTGATGCGCATGGTGAAAGATAACGGCGTTGAACGGCGCTTACACCGTCGCGAGCTGGCTTATCTCTCCGCTGATGATTTGCGCTCTATGTCGGATAAGGCATTGGGTGCGCTGCGTCTGGCGGTGGCGGATAACGAACATCTGCGCGACGTGCTGCGCATGTCGGAAGATCCAAAACGTCCGGAACGTAAAATTCAGTTCTTCGTGGCGGTTTATCAGCATCTGCGTGAACGTATTCGTCAGGATATTATTCGTACCGATGATCCGGTGGAAGCCATCGAGCAGATGGAAATCGAACTTAGCCGACTGACCGAGGAGTTAACCTCCCGCGAACAGAAACTGGCGATCAGTTCCCGCAGCGTGGCGAACATCATTCGCAAAACCATTCAGCGCGAGCAGAACCGTATCCGTATGCTCAACCAGGGGTTGCAGAACGTATCGTTTGGTCAGGTGAACAGCGTACGTCTGAACGTGAACGTGCGTGAAACGCACGCCATGCTGCTGGATGTGCTCTCTGAACAGCACGAGCAGCATCAGGATCTGTTTAACAGCAACCGTCTGACCTTCTCGGAAGCGCTGGCGAAATTGTATCAGCGTCTTAATCCGCAGATTGATATGGGGCAGCGCACGCCGCAGACCATTGGCGAAGAACTGCTGGATTACCGCAACTATCTGGAAATGGAAGTTGAGGTTAATCGTGGTTCCGATGGCTGGTTGCGCGCAGAGTCTGGTGCATTGTCGACCGGTGAGGCGATTGGTACCGGTATGTCGATTCTGGTGATGGTGGTACAAAGCTGGGAAGATGAATCTCGCCGCCTGCGCGGTAAAGATATCTCTCCTTGCCGCCTGCTGTTCCTCGATGAAGCAGCGCGACTGGATGCTCGTTCTATCGCCACGCTGTTTGAATTGTGTGAACGTTTGCAAATGCAGCTCATCATCGCAGCGCCGGAAAATATCAGCCCGGAGAAAGGCACCACCTATAAACTGGTGCGTAAAGTCTTCCAGAATACCGAACACGTTCACGTCGTCGGCCTGCGAGGATTTGCGCCGCAACTCCCTGAAACGCTTCCAGGAAGTGACGAAGCGCCTTCTCAGGCGAGTTAAAATTAAGGCGGCAGCAATGCCGCCTTTTCTTTTTCCGAAAACTCCGTTTCTGCACTAAAAAAGTGGCACATTACGGCGCGCTTTTCTTTAAACTTCTTTACATTAGGTTATGTAAAAACGTATCGGCGTTTATATACTGAAGATAAGCCTGATGAGTAACAGGCTTGCTCGTCATACTTTCGTGAGTATTGGCGTTGTACAGGCAAGTCGTAAAATAACAGCCTGGCTATTCAGAGTATGATAAAAACAGGGGGCAAGGGATGTTGCTTAATATGATGTGTGGTCGTCGGCTGTCGGCAATCAGTTTGTGCCTGGCCGTAACATTCGCTCCACTGTTCAATGCGCAGGCCGATGAGCCTGAAGTAATCCCTGGCGACAGCCCGGTGGCTGTCAGTGAACAGGGCGAGGCACTGCCGCAGGCGCAAGCCACGGCAATAATGGCGGGGATCCAGCCATTGCCTGAAGGTGCGGCAGAAAAAGCCCGCACGCAAATCGAATCTCAATTACCCGCAGGTTACAAGCCGGTTTATCTTAACCAGCTTCAACTGTTGTATGCCGCACGCGATATGCAACCCATGTGGGAAAACCGTGATGCTGTTAAAGCCTTCCAGCAACAGCTGGCAGAGGTGGCGATTGCCGGTTTCCAGCCGCAGTTTAATAAATGGGTAGAGTTACTGACCGATCCTGGTGTTAACGGGATGGCACGCGACGTAGTGCTCTCTGATGCGATGATGGGCTATCTCCATTTCATTGCAAATATTCCGGTCAAAGGCACTCGCTGGCTATATAGCAGTAAACCTTATGCACTTGCAACGCCGCCGCTCTCGGTGATTAACCAATGGCAGCTGGCGCTGGATAAAGGTCAATTGCCTACGTTTGTTGCTGGACTGGCACCGCAGCATCCGCAATATGCGGCGATGCATGAATCGTTACTGGCCTTACTCAGTGACACCAAACCGTGGCCCCAACTGACCGGCAAAGCAACGTTGCGCCCAGGGCAGTGGAGTAACGACGTACCGGCGTTGCGCGAAATATTGCAACGCACAGGCATGTTGGACGGGGGGCCGAAAATTACTCTACCTGGCGATGACACGCCAACTGACGCGGTAGTCAGCCCATCCGCTGTTACTGTTGAAACAGCAGAAACTAAGCCGATGGACAAGCAAACGACATCTCGTAGTAAACCTGCGCCTGCCGTTCGCGCCGCCTACGATAATGAACTGGTGGAAGCCGTTAAACGTTTTCAGGCATGGCAAGGATTGGGGGCAGATGGTGCTATTGGCCCGGCAACACGTGACTGGTTAAACGTAACGCCCGCCCAGCGTGCTGGCGTGTTGGCTCTCAACATCCAGCGATTGCGCTTGCTGCCAACAGAGCTTTCTACCGGGATCATGGTTAACATTCCGGCCTATTCGCTGGTCTACTATCAGAACGGCAATCAGGTGCTGGATTCGCGAGTCATTGTCGGTCGCCCCGATCGCAAAACGCCGATGATGAGCAGTGCCCTTAACAACGTAGTGGTAAACCCGCCGTGGAACGTACCTCCAACTCTGGCACGCAAAGATATTCTGCCAAAAGTGCGCAACGATCCGGGATATCTCGAAAGCCATGGCTATACGGTGATGCGCGGCTGGAACAGCAGAGAAGCGATTGACCCATGGCAGGTTGACTGGTCTACAATCACGGCCTCGAATTTACCGTTCCGCTTCCAGCAGGCTCCAGGCCCACGGAACTCGCTGGGGCGCTATAAATTCAATATGCCGAGTTCAGAGGCCATTTATTTGCATGACACGCCGAACCACAATCTGTTCAAGCGTGATACACGCGCATTGAGCTCAGGCTGTGTACGAGTGAATAAAGCTTCCGATCTGGCGAATATGCTGTTGCAGGATGCAGGCTGGAATGACAAACGTATTTCTGATGCGCTGAAGCAGGGTGATACACGTTACGTCAATATTCGGCAGTCGATTCCGGTGAATCTCTACTACCTGACGGCCTTTGTTGGTGCAGATGGTCGTACCCAGTATCGTACAGATATTTACAATTATGATCTGCCTGCGCGATCCAGCTCGCAAATCGTATCGAAAGCGGAACAATTAATCAGGTAAATGAAGTAGTTCGGGGAAATCAGTTGTCGTAATAATTAGCATGATTGGGGGCGATTCTCTGCAGCCCCCGTCACTGCTGGGGTTGAGTCATCTTGACGTCTGCTTTACGGGCGGTTAAGGTGCCTCTTGTGCGCCAGAAGTGCATATAAACGATAACATTGACCTGTAGACTTGATTATCATGGACAAATTCGACGCTAATCGCCGCAAATTGCTGGCGCTTGGTGGCGTTGCACTCGGTGCCGCCATCCTGCCGACCCCTGCGTTTGCAACACTCTCTACCCCACGCCCGCGCATTTTGACACTCAATAATCTTCATACCGGAGAGTCAATCAAAGCGGAGTTTTTCGATGGCAGAGGCTATATTCAGGAAGAATTGGCAAAACTTAACCATTTTTTCCGCGATTACCGCGCGAACAAAATAAAGTCCATCGACCCAGGATTATTCGACCAGTTGTATCGCCTGCAAGGGTTGTTAGGCACGCGCAAACCGGTGCAACTCATTTCCGGTTATCGTTCTATTGATACCAACAATGAACTACGCGCCCGCAGCCGTGGAGTAGCGAAGAAAAGCTATCACACTAAAGGCCAGGCGATGGATTTCCATATTGAAGGTATCGCGTTAAGCAATATTCGCAAAGCCGCGTTATCTATGCGCGCAGGTGGTGTAGGATATTATCCACGTAGTAACTTTGTGCATATTGATACCGGGCCAGCACGGCACTGGTAGTAATTGCTTAACGAAACAGGGGCAGTATGAACTATCGTATTATTCCGGTCACCGCATTCTCCCAGAACTGTTCATTAATCTGGTGTGAACAAACCCGTCTGGCCGCACTGGTCGATCCTGGCGGCGATGCGGAAAAAATCAAACAGGAAGTTGATGACAGCGGCCTGACACTGATGCAGATCCTGCTGACGCATGGTCATCTGGACCACGTTGGCGCAGCGGCGGAACTGGCGCAACATTACGGCGTGCCGGTTTTTGGCCCGGAAAAAGAAGATGAGTTCTGGCTGCAAGGCTTGCCTGCGCAAAGTCGTATGTTTGGTCTGGAAGAGTGCCAGCCGCTGACGCCAGATCGTTGGCTGAACGAAGGCGATACCATCAGCATAGGGAATGTGACTTTACAGGTGTTACATTGCCCTGGGCATACGCCGGGTCATGTCGTGTTTTTTGATGATCGGGCAAAGCTGCTGATTTCTGGCGATGTTATTTTCAAAGGCGGAGTAGGGCGCAGTGACTTCCCGCGTGGCGATCATAATCAACTGATTTCTTCAATCAAAGATAAATTGCTGCCACTGGGGGATGACGTTACATTTATTCCGGGTCACGGACCATTATCCACACTTGGTTATGAACGCCTGCATAATCCCTTCCTGCAAGACGAAATGCCCGTCTGGTAAGGCACATAAAAAAGCCCGCTTTTAATGCGGGCCTGGATTTCTGGCAAAGTGCGCTTTGTTTATGCCGGATGCGGCACGAGCGCCTTATCCGGCCTACAAAATCGTGCAAATTCAAAATATTGCAGGGGACGCGTAGGCCTGATAAGCGTAGCGCATCAGGCAATGTTGCGTTTGTCATCAGTCTCAGCCCGCTTTTCAGCGGGCTTCATTGTTTTTAATGCTTACAGCACTGCCACAATCGCTTCGCACAGCGGAGCCATGTTATCTGGTGTCATCCCGGCCACATTTACGCGACCAGAAGCAACCGCATATACGCCAAACTCTTCGCGCAGACGCAGCACTTGTTCTTTTGTCAGGCCACTGAAGGAGAACATGCCGTTCTGTTTGATGATAAAGCTGAAGTCGCGGTTTGCGCCTTTTTCCTGCAGCGTATTGACGAACAACTGACGCATACGCTGAATACGCTGGCGCATATCAGTCAGCTCTTGTTCCCAAATCGCACGTAACGCATCGTTGCTCAGGATGGTGGCAACAACAGAAGCGCCGTGTGCTGGTGGGTTAGAGTAGTTAGCGCGAATCGCCGCTTTCATTTGGCTGAATGCGCGATCAACGGTTTCACTGTCGGCAGCAACCAGAGTACAAGCGCCAACACGCTCGTTGTACAGGCCAAAGTTTTTAGAGTAGGAACTGGCAACAATCAGCTCTTTATGCATAGCCGCGAAAGCGCGCAGTCCTTCAGCATCTTCTTCCAGACCACGGGCAAAACCCTGGTAAGCGAAGTCAAACAGCGGTAACCAGCCTTTCTCAACTGAGAGTTGTGCCAGTGTCTGCCATTGTTCCAGCGTAGGGTCGATACCGGTTGGGTTATGGCAGCAGCCATGGAACAGCACTACGTCGCCAGCCTGAGCTTCATTCAGGCTGTTAATCAGTGCATCGAAGTCAAGAGTGTGATTTTCCGCATCATAATAAGCGTATTCACGAACTTCCAGACCTGCAGAGTTAAAGACGCTCTTATGGTTCGGCCAGCTTGGGTTGCTCACCCACACTCGCTTAACGCTGGTATTTTTTGCCAGGAAATCGGCAGCTACGCGTAGTGCGCCAGTGCCCCCCGGAGTCTGTGCCGTGCGAGCACGTTTGTCATTGATCAGGGCGCTACCTTTACCAAACAGCAGTTCCTGAGTGCAGCGACCAAATTCAGGGATGCCGTCAATGCCGAGGTAATTTTTGGTGGTTTCATTTTCGAGCAGATACTGTTCAGCCTTTTTCACGCTGGTCAGTACCGGGGTTTTGCCCGTCTCATCTTTATAGACACCAATCCCGAGGTTAATTTTGCCGGGACGTTCATCGGCACGAAACAGATCGGCCAGGCCCAGAATCGGGTCGGCAGGAGCGGCGGTAATGTTCTCAAACATGACGAGGTTCCATTATGGTTACAGAAGGGAAGTCCGCTATCAGGGTAACGGGAGATTTACAAAATTCCAACTATTACTGATGAAAACGCAGGCTGTTTTTGCAAGACGTGAGATTGCTCTGGAAGGTATAAAAAAAACAGGACCAAAGTCCTGTTTTTTCGGCATTTAACAAAGAGGTGTGCTATTAGAACTGGTAAACGATACCCACAGCAACGGTGTCGTCTGAACCTACGCCCAGTTTGTTGTCAGAATCGATCTGGTTGATGATGTAGTCAACATAGGTGGACATGTTTTTGTTGAAGTAGTAGGTTGCGCCCACTTCAAAGTAGTTCACCAGATCAACATCACCGATACCTTCTACGTCTTTCGCTTTAGATTTGGTGTAAGCGATGGACGGACGCAGACCGAAATCGAACTGGTATTGCGCAACTAACAGAACGTCTTGCGTTTTGTTGGCGAAGCCGCTGGTGTTTGTAAATTTATTAGTGATCGGCGTAGCGTTACGGGTTTCACCGTAGTTCGCTGCCAGGTAGATGTTGTTCGCGTCGTACTTCAGACCAGTAGCCCACTGTTCAGCTTTTTTACCGTTGCCAAGAGGTTGAGCTTCTTGCAGGTTGGTACGGTCAGCTGCACCATAAGCACCAACGATACCAAAGCCTTCGTATTCGTAGCTGATAGAACCGCCAACACCGTCGCCGTTAGAACGGCGTGCAGTGTCACGCTCGTTTTTACCCAGGTACTGAACAGCGAAGTTCAGGCCATCAACCAGACCAAAGAAGTTGGAGTTACGATAGGTAGCAACGCCGCCAACACGACCAACGAAGAAGTCATCGCTGTATGCAGTATCACCACCAAATTCTGGCAGCATATCGGTGTAACCCAGTGCATCATAAACCACACCGTAGTTACGGCCGTAATCGAAAGAACCAACGTCAGCGTATTTAAGACCCGCGAATGCCAGACGCGTTTTGTTACCAGTTTGAGCGTCAGCGCCTTCAGAGTTGTTACCCTGGAAGTTATATTCCCACTGACCATAACCGGTCAGATCGGAATTGATTTGAGTTTCCCCTTTAAAACCAAGACGGGCATAGGTCATGTCGCCATTGCCACCGTAACTGTTTTCACCGTTACCCTTGGAAAAATAATGCAGACCAACAGCTTTACCGTACAGATCTACTTTGTTGCCATCTTTGTTATAGATTTCTGCAGCGTTTGCAGTACCTGCTACTAACAGAGCAGGGACGATCACTGCCAGAATATTGCGCTTCATCATTATTTATTACCCTCATGGTTTTTTTTATGACACCTGCCACTGCCTTCAATAAGTTCTGTCAATAAAAATTTACGGAACTATTGATGAGAGTTTGGTGTCTTTATGTGTCTGCAGGCATCTTTCCATTCAAACTAACGTTTCGCTACCGTGAAAGTGCTACAAAGATAAAGATTTAGTTTCAAAAAGAAAAAATATGTAACCAAAAGTAAAAATTAAGGAACTTTGTGAACACCGTCATATTTCCATAGAAACGTGATGATATTTACAGCAATTTTTATCTATTTATATGATTTACTTATATTTAAATTAACTAAACGGAAATTTTGTTTCTGATGGAAACTTTATCGACCTGGCACAAAATCCTCTTTCAGACATCCAGAATGCCAAAAAATAGTATGAAAATTGTGCTATCAGCTAAGAAAAAACTAATCCGCAATAAGAATGCGGGTTATTTTTTGTGCGTAAATGTTGCAATGTAATATTCCGTAACAGGATGATCGTTATGGCGGGGTTGCAAATAGATTGCTTGACTTAACAAACAGATAACTTGACAGAAAGGATAAAAAAGAGCCAGCAGGCGCTGGCTCTTTGAGGAAGAAAATCAGAAGCTGGCGTTGCGCGGAGTACGTGGGAACGGAATCACATCACGCACGTTTTGCACGCCAGTTACGTAAGCAATCAGGCGTTCAAAACCAAGACCGAAACCTGAATGCGGAACAGTACCGTAGCGACGCAGATCGCGATACCACCAGTAATCTTCTTTATTCAGGCCCATTTCCAGCATACGCTCGTCCAGAACGTCCAGACGTTCTTCACGCTGGGAGCCACCAATGATCTCACCGATGCCCGGAGCCAGAACGTCCATAGCCGCAACGGTTTTACCGTCTTCGTTGAGGCGCATATAGAACGCTTTAATATCTTTCGGATAGTTTTTAACCACTACCGGTGCTTTAAAGTGTTCTTCCGCCAGATAACGCTCATGCTCAGAAGAGAGATCGACGCCCCAGTAAACCGGGTTTTCAAACTTCCTGCCGCAGTTTTCGAGAATGGTCACTGCGTCGGTGTAATCCACCTGCGCGAAATCGGCCTCAATGAAGCGTTCCAGACGTGAAACGGCATCTTTATCTACGCGTTCAGCGAAGAATTTCATGTCGTCTGCGCGTTCTTCGAGAACCGCTTTGAAGACATATTTCAGCATGGCTTCAGCCAGACCCGCGATATCGTTCAGGTTAGCAAACGCCACTTCCGGCTCCAGCATCCAGAATTCCGCCAGGTGACGGCTGGTGTTGGAGTTTTCAGCACGGAAAGTCGGGCCGAAGGTATAAATTTTGGATAATGCGCAAGCGTAGGTTTCGCCGTTCAACTGGCCAGATACGGTCAGGAAAGACTCTTTACCAAAGAAGTCTTTGTCGAAATCCACTTTGCCCTGATCGTTACGCGGCAGGTTTTCCAGATCCAGCGTAGAAACGCGGAACATTTCGCCTGCACCTTCGGTATCAGATGCGGTAATCAGTGGCGTTGAAACCCAGAAGAATCCCTGCTCGTTAAAGAAGCGATGCAGCGCCTGCGCCAGCGTATGGCGAACGCGCGCGACGGCACCAATCAGGTTTGTGCGCGGACGCAGGTGAGCGACTTCACGCAGATACTCAATGCTGTGGCGTTTTGCCGCCATCGGGTAAGTGTCTGGATCTTCAACCCAACCAGCA
Organism: Escherichia sp. WS33; assembly: GCF_046486385.1. Taxonomy (NCBI): domain Bacteria; kingdom Pseudomonadati; phylum Pseudomonadota; class Gammaproteobacteria; order Enterobacterales; family Enterobacteriaceae; genus Escherichia; species Escherichia sp. WS33. Next base: position 131,365 of record NZ_JBJQLJ010000011.1, read on the forward strand.
ACTTCAACTTTGCTGGCCTGAATTTCAAATTGTTGCCCCTGGCCCGGCGACGCCACGACTTTACCCGTCACAATGACCGAGCAGCCGGTGGTCAGACGCAGGACGTCTTCATTGTAATTGGGCAGAGAATTATTGATGACAGCCTGTACAGGATCAAAGCAGGAACCGTCATAAACGGCGAGGAAGGAGATGCCAGCTTTTGAATCTCGGCGGGTACGTACCCATCCGCGTACGGTGACTTCGCTGTCAACGGCTACGCGGCCCTGGAGTACGTCGGCTACAGGCACAACGCTCATAATATTCTCTCTGTTAATAGTCGGAAAAAATAAACACTTGTCCACCCGTAAATGGGGGGATACCTATGTTACCTGGCATCTGCAATCAGACAAGCAGAATTCGCAAATGCAGCGAAAGATTTCGGAATTAAAGGTAAAAAAAGGGAGCCGATTAGCTCCCTGATGATATTAACTGGCTTTTTTAATATGCGGAAGGTCGAACGCTTTGCGCAGCGCCCGAACAAACGCTTTATCGTGGCAGATAGTTTTGCCAGGGCTGTCAGAAAGTTTCGCCACCGGTTTACCGTTACACTCAACCAACTTAATCACAATATTCAGGGGTTTTACCTGGGGGATATCGCAGGTCAGGCGAGTCCCAATACCAAAACTTAATTGCACGCGGGAAGAGAAGTGGCGGTATAGCTCAACCGCTTTGCGTAAATCCAGATTGTCAGAGAAAACCAGAGTTTTACTCTGTGGATCAATTCCCAGCTTTTCATAATGTGCAATGGCTTTTTCACCCCATTCAACCGGGTCGCCAGAGTCATGACGCAGGCCCTGATAGCGACTGGCGAACTCGACACCGAAATCACGCAGGAAAGCATCCATAGTGATGCAGTCGGTTAATGCAATGCCAAGTTGGTCGGGATATTCTTCCAGCCAGGCAGCAAGTGCAGCTCGCTGGCTGTTGGCTAGATCCGGGCTGATTTGCTGATGTGCCTGGAACCATTCGTGTGCCTGTGTTCCCATCGGCGTGAGGGAAAGCCGACGCGCCAGATCGTAGTTGCTGGTGCCCACGAACCAGGATTCCTGTTGCAGACGCTTAACGATGGTTTCTTGTACTTCGCGAGAAAAACGGCGACGGGTGCCAAAATCCATAAGATGGAAGCGCGACATATCAAGGCCGGCGGTTAACGCCGAGAAGTCGACTAATTTGCTTTCCAGCGTGTCGAGGGCTTGCGCAACGTCGGCCTGCGGTGAGCGATAGCGATGTACCATTTCACTGATAACCGCCAGCAAAGGAACTTCCCAGAGGATGACTTCACGCCACGGGCCGCTTAAACGAATATCCAGCTTGCCATTATCGTTGGATACGGTGACTTGTTCCGGGTTAAAGCGGAACTCGCGTAACCAGTTAAGATAGTCGGCCTTAAAGAAAGGCAGAGCAGAGAGCCACTGATATTCATCATCCTGCAGGCGCAGGTGCTGCATCGCCTGAATCTGTTCACGAATAGCATCGGCATAAATACCCAGCAGATCGTCACCTCGGCAACGAAACTCCGCCGCGACATGCACATCGTAATAGTGATGAAACACGGCTTGCTGCATATGCAACTTATAAGCATCTGTATCCAGCAACGAGTGCAGAACAGGAGAAGCGAATTGTGTCATAGGTGCGCAGTAGCGTCCTCGTACAGGAGCGTTTAGTACAATAAACATCTTCAGGAACTGCTGGAGTATACCTTGTTTCGCAATTTATTGAACCCCGATCACACCATATGCCACCTTTCTGGTCGATGGCATTACGCGGTGTATGTTATAAAAATGTAGCAATAAAGGCGTTTGTACCTGAAAAGATGAAGATTCTGCATAGCGCGATTTACGCAACAGGAATAGACTGAACACCAGACTCTATAAAAGATGCTAAAGGTTATTTATGACTCAACAGCCACAAGCCAAATACCGTCACGATTATCGTGCGCCGGATTACCAGATTACTGATATTGACTTGACCTTTGACCTCGACGCGCAAAAGACGGTCGTTACCGCGGTCAGCCAGGCTGTCCGTCATGGTGCATCAGATGCTCCGCTTCGTCTCAACGGCGAAGACCTCAAACTGGTTTCTGTTCATATTAATGATGAGCCGTGGACCGCCTGGAAAGAAGAAGAGGGCGCACTGGTCATCAGTAATTTGCCGGAGCGTTTTACGCTTAAGATCATTAATGAAATAAGCCCGGCGGCGAATACGGCGCTGGAAGGGCTTTATCAGTCAGGCGATGCGCTTTGCACCCAGTGTGAAGCCGAAGGTTTCCGCCATATTACGTATTATCTCGACCGCCCGGACGTGCTGGCGCGTTTTACCACCAAAATTATTGCCGATAAAATCAAATATCCCTTCCTGCTTTCCAATGGTAACCGCGTTGCGCAAGGCGAACTCGAAAACGGACGCCATTGGGTACAGTGGCAGGACCCGTTCCCGAAACCGTGCTACCTGTTTGCGCTGGTGGCAGGCGACTTTGATGTACTGCGCGATACCTTTACCACGCGTTCTGGTCGCGAAGTAGCACTGGAGCTGTACGTCGATCGCGGCAACCTTGATCGCGCGCCGTGGGCGATGACCTCGCTGAAAAACTCCATGAAATGGGATGAAGAACGCTTTGGCCTGGAGTATGACCTCGACATCTATATGATCGTCGCGGTGGATTTCTTCAATATGGGCGCAATGGAGAATAAGGGGCTGAATATCTTTAACTCCAAATATGTGTTGGCCCGCACCGACACCGCCACCGACAAAGATTATCTCGATATTGAACGCGTTATCGGCCATGAATATTTCCATAACTGGACCGGTAACCGAGTGACCTGCCGCGACTGGTTCCAGCTCAGCCTGAAAGAAGGTTTAACCGTCTTCCGCGATCAGGAATTCAGCTCTGACCTTGGTTCCCGCGCGGTAAACCGTATCAATAATGTGCGCACCATGCGCGGATTGCAGTTTGCGGAAGACGCCAGCCCGATGGCGCACCCGATCCGCCCGGATATGGTCATTGAGATGAACAACTTCTACACCCTGACCGTTTACGAGAAGGGCGCGGAAGTGATTCGCATGATCCACACCCTGCTGGGCGAAGAAAACTTCCAGAAAGGGATGCAACTCTATTTCGAGCGCCATGATGGCAGCGCGGCAACCTGCGACGACTTTGTGCAGGCGATGGAAGATGCGTCGAATGTCGATCTCTCCCATTTCCGCCGTTGGTACAGCCAGTCCGGCACGCCGATTGTGACCGTCAAAGACGACTACAATCCGGAAACCGAGCAGTACACCCTGACCATCAGCCAGCGCACGCCAGCCACGCCGGATCAGGCAGAAAAACAGCCGCTGCATATTCCATTTGCCATCGAATTGTATGACAACGAAGGCAAAGTGATCCCGTTGCAGAAAGGCGGTCATCCGGTGAATTCCGTGCTGAACGTCACCCAGGCGGAACAGACCTTTGTTTTTGATAATGTCTACTTCCAGCCGGTGCCTGCGCTGCTGTGCGAATTCTCTGCGCCAGTGAAACTGGAATATAAGTGGAGCGATCAGCAACTGACCTTCCTGATGCGTCATGCGCGTAATGATTTCTCCCGTTGGGATGCGGCGCAAAGTTTGCTGGCAACCTACATCAAGCTGAACGTCGCCCGTCATCAGCAAGGGCAGCCGCTGTCTCTGCCGGTACATGTGGCTGACGCTTTCCGCGCGGTGCTGCTCGATGAGAAGATTGATCCGGCGCTGGCGGCAGAAATCCTGACGCTGCCTTCTGTCAATGAAATGGCTGAACTGTTCGATATCATCGACCCGATTGCTATTGCCGAAGTACGCGAAGCACTCACTCGTACTCTGGCGACTGAACTGGCGGATGAGCTGCTGGCTATTTACAACGCGAATTACCAGAGCGAGTACCGTGTTGAGCATGAAGATATTGCAAAACGCACTCTGCGTAATGCCTGCCTGCGCTTCCTTGCTTTTGGTGAAACGCATCTGGCTGACGTGCTGGTGAGCAAGCAATACCATGAAGCAAACAATATGACCGATGCGCTGGCAGCGCTTTCTGCGGCGGTTGCTGCACAGCTGCCTTGCCGTGACGCGCTGATGCAGGAGTACGACGATAAGTGGCATCAGGACGGTCTGGTGATGGATAAATGGTTTATCCTGCAAGCCACCAGCCCGGCGGCGAATGTGCTGGAGACGGTGCGTGGTCTGTTGCAGCATCGCTCATTTACCATGAGCAACCCGAACCGTATTCGTTCGTTGATTGGTGCGTTTGCGGGCAGCAACCCGGCAGCGTTCCATGCCGAAGATGGCAGCGGTTACCAGTTCCTGGTGGAAATGCTTACCGACCTCAACAGCCGTAACCCGCAGGTAGCTTCACGTCTGATTGAACCGCTGATTCGCCTGAAACGTTATGATGCCAAACGTCAGGAGAAAATGCGCGCGGCGCTGGAACAGTTGAAAGGGCTGGAAAATCTCTCTGGCGATCTGTACGAGAAGATCACCAAAGCACTGGCTTGATACTTTTGAGCCAAAATGCCTGATGCGACGCTTGACGCGTCTTATCAGGCCTACAACTCCGTTGAAATTGCTGGTTTTGTAGGCTGGATAAGGCGTTCACGCCGCATCCGGCAGCCGTGCCCAACTGCCTGATGCGATGCTTGACGTGTCTTATCAGGCCTACTAGTCCGTTGAAAATGCTGGTTTTGTGCGCCACATCCGGCATATTAACCATGACGCCGAATCAGTTGTTCAGAATGCCCACGCCGCATTACCCGTTGCAATACTTCCGCTTCCAGCTCCGCTAATCGCACCGACCCTAACCGGCGCGGACGAGGGATATCCACCGTCAAATCCAGACCAATTTTTCCCTCTTCAATTAACAGCACCCGGTCAGCCATTGCTACCGCTTCGCTCACATCATGCGTCACCAACAGTACGGTAAAGCCGTGCTGCTGCCAAAGTGACACAATCAAATCCTGCATCTCGAGTCGCGTTAAGGCGTCCAGCGCCCCGAGCGGTTCATCAAGCAACAATAAACCCGGTCGATGAATCAACGCTCTTGCCAGCGCCACACGCTGTTTCTGCCCGCCAGAAAGTGCGGCAGGCCATTCCCCGGCGCGATTCTCCAGTCCTACTGCAGCCAACGCCCGACGCGCGGCATCGCGCCACTGGCCTTTAAGGCCTAACCCAACGTTATCAATCACCGATTTCCACGGCAGCAGACGCGCATCCTGAAACATCATTCGCGTGTCTTCCTGAATCTCAGCCAGCGGTGTGGTGCCCGCTAACACATCGCCTGCGGTTGGCGTTTCCAGACCTGCCAGCAGGCGCAGCAGGGTACTTTTGCCACCACCGCTGCGGCCCACCACCGCCACAAACTGACCTGCCGGAATATGTAAATCCAGTTGGTTCAGGACGATATTTTCCGCGTAATGTTTGCTTACTGCATTGAGCAACAATGGTGTGCCCTGGTTCAGACGAGCAGTATTCATACCGTGGCCTCCTTCAAATGATAAGCCGGGTTCCAGCGCAACCAGAGGCGCTCTAACAGCTGCGCGCTGACGTCAGCAAGTTTGCCGAGCAGGGCGTAAAGAATAATAGCGACTACCACCACGTCCGTTTGCAAAAACTCCCGCGCATTCATCGCCAGATAACCAATGCCTGAATTGGCAGAAATGGTTTCGGCAACAATCAGCGTCAGCCACATCAGGCCCAACGCAAAACGCACGCCGACCATAATTGAGGGCAGGGCACCAGGCAGGATCACATGGATAAACAGCGGTATGCCGGATAATCCATAGCTACGCGCCATTTCCACCAGACCGCGATCGATATTACGGATGCCATGCCAGGTGTTGATATAAATGGGGAATAGCGTGCCGAGCGCCACCAGAAAGATTTTTGCGGATTCATCAATGCCAAACCACAAAATCACCAGCGGGATCAGCGCCAGATGCGGTACGTTGCGCAACATCTGAATTGAGGTATCCAGCAGCCGTTCTCCCCAGCGAGATAGCCCGCTAATCAGTCCCAAAATCAACCCCAGCGATCCGCCAATTGAAAAGCCAATCAGCGCCCGCCAGGAACTGATCGCCAGATGCTGCCACAGTTCGCCGCTGGCGGAGAGCGTCCAGAACGCCGTCACCACCCCTTCCGGTGAGGGCAAAATACGCGTCGACAGCCAGCCAACTGAGGAGGCCAGTTGCCACACCGCCACGATGCCCACCGGTAAAAACCAGGGGGCAACGCGCAATAACCACTTCTTCACTGGCGTTGCCATTATTTCTTCCTTAACTTTGCGCGACTTTACGGGGGATAAAATCATTCGCCACCGCTTCGCCTTGCGGATTCAGCGGCTGCGGCTGGGGAATTTCCGGAATGGCGACATCCAGATGTGGGAACAGCAACTCGCCGACCCGATACGCTTCTTCCAGATGCGGATAGCCCGAAAGCACAAAGCTGTCGATGCCAAGCGCGGCGTATTCGTTGATTCGCGCAGCGACCGTAGGACCATCGCCCACCAGCGCCGTTCCGGCACCGCCGCGCACTAAGCCAACGCCCGCCCATAAATTGGGGCTGATCTCCAGATTGTCGCGCTTGCCGTTATGTAACGCCGCCATTCGCTGTTGTCCTACGGAATCCGTCCGGGCGAATGCGGCCTGTGCTTTGGCGATAGTTTCATCATCAAGATGCGAGATTAACCGCTCGGCGGCCTGCCACGCTTCGTCGTTAGTTTCACGAACAATCACATGCAGACGAATACCGAAACGAATTTTGCGTCCATGCGCGGCAGCTTTCGCCCGCACTTGTTCGATCTTCTCTTTTACTAGTTCTGGCGGTTCGCCCCAGGTGAGGTAGAGATCAACTTGTTCTGCCGCCAGCTCCTGGGCGACGTCTGACGATCCGCCAAAGTAAAGCGGAGGATAAGGCTGTTGAATCGGCGGGAAGAGCAGTTTTGCTCCGCGCACATGAATATGTTTACCGTTGAAATTGACGGTTTCCCCCAGCAATAAGCGCCGCCAGACCTGGGTAAATTCCGCCGAGGCTTCGTAGCGCTCGCTATGATCAAGGAACACGCCGTCGCCTGCCAGCTCTTGTGGATCGCTGCCTGTGACCAGATTAAACAACGCACGACCATTTGAGAGACGGTCAAGCGTGGCGGCCTGGCGAGCGGCAACGGTAGGTGAGGTTACGCTGGGGCGCAGGGCGACAAGAAACTTCAGCCGCTGCGTCACCGGGATCATCGACGCCGCCACCAGCCACGCATCTTCACACGATCGCCCCGTTGGGATCAGCACACCGGTATAGCCCAGACGATCCGCCGCTTGCGCAATTTGTTGCAGATAACCGTGATCAACCGGGCGTGAACCTTCTTCCGTTCCCAGATAGTGCCCGTCACCGTGGGTCGGTAAAAACCAGAACATATTCAGACTCATAATTGTTTTCCTTCCAGTTGAGTGGGCTGCCAGATGCGCTGGCGAATATCGACTTTTTTCGGCACCAGACGATTTTCATAAAACAGATCTGCCGTTTGCTGCTGTAAGGCGGCAATCTCGGCGTTAACCGGTTTGATGGTGGTAGGAGGGCGATGATCTAAGTAAGAGGCAATCACCGGTGCCGGTAAGCCCATCGTTTTTGCCAGTAAAGCGATGCTTTGCTCGCGCTGGCTGCGGGTTAACGCATCGGCCTCACTAAAGGTTGCCAGTACGCCCTGAATAAAAGCGCCGTTTTTTTCTGCATAGGGGCGAGCTGCCAGATAAAACGATCCGGTTTGATTGAGATCGGTGCCGTCTTTCAACACCCGCACGCCGCCCTGTAATAACGCAGCGGAGTAGTAGGGATCCCAGATAGCCCAGGCGTCAACGTTACCTTGCTGGAACGCGGCGCGGGCATCGGCAGGTGTCAGGTAAGTGGGTTGTATATCGGTAAACTTAAGTCCGGCCTGACGCAGTGCACGCAGTAAAAGGTTGTGTGAACTGGAACCTTTCTGAAAGGCAACTTTGTGACCTTTAAGATCGGCTACGGTTTTGATCGGGCTGTTTTCTGCCACCAGAATCACTTCGGCTTTGGGCTTCGGTGGCTCGACGCCCACATATACCAAATCAGCCCCGGCAGCCTGGGCAAAGATTGGCGGAATATCCCCGGTACTGCCGAGATCAATACTGCCAACGTTTAACGCTTCCAACATTTGCGGACCCGCGGGGAACTCCACCCAGGAGATTTTTGATTGCGGATAGCGTTTTTCCAGTAACTGGTGGCTTTTTGCCAGCACCATACCAATACTGCCTTTCTGATAGCCTATACGTAACGCTTCAGGCGAGGATTCTGCAGCAACCGCAAAAGTAGAGACGCTAAGCAATCCCGCCAGCGCCAGTTTAATGATGTTACGCATGGACATTACCTCGCAGAGACAGAAGGTCAGGAACCTGAACATCGCGGCGGTGCAATGCCTGCCAGAAAGTTTCTAGCGCGGTATCAAGACGGGTTTGCAGATTTGGCGTGAACTGGGGTCTGTGATGGTAATCAATGACTTGTGAGTCATCGGCAAACACGCCGTGCAGGATCTCCTGGGCTTTCAGTGCGCTTAAAACTGGTTTAAGGGCATAATCGACCGCCAGCAGATGGGCCACGGTACCGCCCGTCGCCAGCGGTAGCACCACTTTGCCTTGCAAAGCGCGCTCTGGCAGCAGGTCGAGCAGGGTTTTCAGCGCGCCGGAATAGGCGGCTTTATACACAGGTGTAGCGACTATCAGTCCATCAGCCTGTTGCAGCTGTTCGGTGAAGGTCTTGAGTGCCGGACTATCGAAACGAGCATAAAGCAGATCTTCCGGGGCGAAGTTTTGCAGATTCCAGTGATAAACCTCTACATCGAGGCCATTTAGTTTTTCCCGCGCATATTCCAGCAAGGAGCTGGAGCGAGAAGGAAAGCGAGGACTACCCGCCAGGGTGATGACACGCATACTCTCTCCTTATAACCAATTGTTCTTTTTTTGTTAACATTGATAACAATTCGGTCAGTCTGTCGGAGAGACAAGAAAATGCCAAATATAAATTTTGTGTATCTTTTTCTGAAAATAAACTAAAGAAAGGGCTTTATATATCACGCATATTTATTTGTTGGATAGTCATTAGATGTTGAATCAATGAATTACTCGTTCAGTTAATATTTAAATATTCATGAAATCTATAAATTAAAGATTTGTCACTTATTGGATTTAGTATGCTTGATTTAAATGGCGGTCAATTATTGTTATTATTAAGTCTAATGTCATTTAAAGGCATTATCATATTTACGAAGAGATCAGGATGATGACGATGAAAAAAAGTGTATTGACGGCGTTTATAACTGTGGTATGTGCAACGTCCAGCGTTATGGCAGCTGATGATAATGCTATCACGGATGGCAAAGTAACATTTAATGGTAAAGTTATTGCTCCAGCTTGTACCCTGGTAGCTGCGACGAAAGATTCAGTAGTCACATTGCCAAATGTCAGCGCCACCAAGTTGCAAACTAATGGAGCAGTCTCTGGCGTTAAAACTGATGTACCAATTGCCTTAGAAGGCTGTGATGTTACTGTAACTAAAAATGCGACGTTTACCTTTAGTGGTACGGCTGACGGCGTGCAACCTACAGCATTTGCCAACCAGGCTACCACCGATGCAGCGACGAATGTTGCTCTACAAATGTATCTGCCAGATGGTTCTACATCGGTAACTCCCGGTACCGAAACGTCGAATATTCAGTTAGCGGATTCTGCTGAGCAAACAGTGACCTTTAAAGTTGATTATATCGCTACGGGGAAAGCGACTTCTGGTAATGTGAATGCGGTAACAAATTTCCATATTAACTATTATTAATAGAACTCATTAATTGTTTTATTAATTAGTACCCCTCTAGTGTTCTGGAGGGGATATTCATATTTTTTAAGAGTGACTATTTATGAAAACTTGCATAACAAAGGGAATTGTGACCGTAAGTTTAACGGCAATATTACTCAGCTGCTCATCCGCATGGGCGGCAGGTAAAGGCGGGATTGGACTTGCAGCAACACGTCTTGTTTATTCAGAAGGTGAAGAGCAAATTTCACTGGGTGTACGTAACACCAGTCCGGATGTTCCTTATCTTATTCAGTCATGGGTGATGACCCCAGATAATAAAAAATCAGCAGATTTTATTATTACACCACCGCTATTTGTGCTGAATCCGGCTAATGAGAATCTGTTACGCATTATGTACATTGGTGCGCCGTTGGCGAAAGACAGAGAAACCCTTTTCTTCACTAGCGTACGGGCAGTCCCTTCAACAACGAAGCGGGAAGAGGGAAATACCCTGAAGATTGCCACACAAAGCGTCATCAAACTTTTCTGGCGACCAAAAGGTTTAGCGTATCCCTTAGGCGAGGCTCCGGCGAAACTGCGTTGCACTTCGTCAGCTGACATGGTTACGGTCAGTAACCCAACACCTTATTTCATTACCCTGACAGACCTGAAAATAGGTGGAAAAGTAGTTAAAAATCAAATGATTTCCCCCTTTGATAAATACCAATTTTCTCTGCCAAAGGGGGCCAAAAATAGCAGCGTAACGTATCGAACCATCAATGACTACGGGGCGGAAACGCCGCAACTCAACTGTAAATCGTAAGCCGTCTTCAGTTAAGAGAGCGAGATGTATAGAACTCATCGACAACACAGCCTGTTAAGCTCTGGTGGAGTGCCATCGTTTATTGGTGGGCTGGTGGTGTTTGTGTCGGCAGCGTTCAATGCACAAGCTGAAACCTGGTTCGATCCTGCTTTTTTCAAAGATGATCCCTCAATGGTGGCCGATTTGTCTCGTTTCGAAAAAGGACAAAAAATAACGCCAGGGGTTTATCGTGTCGATATTGTTCTGAATCAGACAATTGTAGATACGCGCAACGTCAATTTTGTTGAGATAACGCCAGAGAAGGGGATTGCCGCCTGTTTGACGACTGAAAGCCTGGATGCAATGGGTGTTAATACTGATGCGTTTCCGGCTTTTAAACAACTGGACAAACAAGCGTGTGTGCCATTGGCGGAGATTATTCCGGATGCCAGCGTAACGTTTAATGTGAATAAACTCCGTCTGGAAATTTCAGTACCGCAAATCGCCATCAAAAGTAATGCCCGTGGTTATGTCCCCCCTGAACGTTGGGATGAAGGGATCAACGCGCTATTACTGGGATATTCGTTTAGCGGGGCTAACAGTATTCATAGCAGCGCAGACAGTGATTCTGGCGACAGCTATTTTCTGAATTTAAACAGTGGCGTTAATTTAGGCCCATGGAGATTGCGCAACAATTCAACATGGAGTCGCAGTAGTGGCCAAACCGCAGAATGGAAGAATCTCAGCAGCTATTTGCAGCGGGCGGTTATTCCACTAAAAGGCGAACTGACCGTAGGTGATGATTATACTGCAGGCGATTTTTTCGATAGTGTCAGCTTTCGTGGTGTGCAGCTGGCGTCAGATGACAACATGCTGCCAGACAGCCTGAAAGGGTTTGCGCCTGTGGTGCGTGGTATCGCCAAAAGCAATGCCCAGATAACGATTAAGCAAAATGGTTACACCATTTACCAAACTTATGTATCGCCTGGTGCTTTTGAAATTAGTGATCTCTATTCCACGTCGTCGAGCGGTGATTTGTTAGTTGAAATCAAAGAAGCGGACGGCAGCGTCAATAGCTACAGCGTACCGTTTTCCAGCGTGCCATTACTCCAGCGTCAGGGGCGAATCAAATACGCGGTGACACTGGCGAAATACAGAACCAATAGTAATGAACAGCAGGAGAGCAAATTTGCCCAGGCCACGTTGCAGTGGGGCGGACCGTGGGGAACGACATGGTATGGTGGTGGACAATATGCTGAATATTACCGTGCCGCCATGTTTGGTCTGGGATTTAACCTTGGCGATTTCGGAGCAATTTCGTTCGATGTGACCCAGGCGAAGAGTACGCTGGCAGACCAAAGCGAACATAAAGGTCAGTCATATCGTTTTCTGTATGCCAAAACGCTCAACCAATTGGGCACTAATTTTCAATTGATGGGCTATCGCGGTAATGACTCCAACTTATTGATAGTGTTTTATGTTCAGATAATGCCCGATGACTTTGTCATGCAGCTCCACCGATTTTGAGAACGACAGCGACTTCCGTCCCAGCCGTGCCAGGTGCTGCCTCAGATTCAGGTTATGCCGCTCAATTCGCTGCGTATATCGCTTGCTGATTACGTGCAGCTTTCCCTTCAGGCGGGATTCATACAGCGGCCAGCCATCCGTCATCCATATCACCACGTCAAAGGGTGACAGCAGGCTCATAAGACGCCCCAGCGTCGCCATCGTGCGTTCACCGAATACGTGCGCAACAACCGTCTTCCGGAGCCTGTCATACGCGTAAAACAGCCAGCGCTGGCGCGATTTAGCCCCGACGTATCCCCACTGTTCGTCCATTTCCGCGCAGACGATGACGTCACTGCCCGGCTGTATGCGCGAGGTTACCGACTGCGGCCTGAGTTTTTTAA
>NZ_JBJQLJ010000012.1:0-133559 GCF_046486385.1 Escherichia sp. WS33
TCCGGTAGCGGCGTAAAAATCGCGGAAGGGATGAAAAAAACAGCGCCTGACGGCGCTGTGTCTGGCATGCCTGCAATCCGGGAAACCGGACCAGGAAAAAACTTGCAGGCCATAACAGTATCTACGTTAATTCTGCAATATATTGAATCTGCATGCTTTTGTAGGCCGGATAAGGCGTTCACGCCGCATCCGGCATTGGCTACAAACTTAACGCTGCTCGTAGCGTTTAAACACCAGTTCACCATTGCTGGAGGAAGCTTCATCAAAGAAGTAACCTTCGCTATTAAAACCAGTCAGTTGCTCTGGTTTGGTCAGCCGATTTTCAATAATGAAACGACTCATCAGACCGCGTGCTTTCTTAGCGTAGAAGCTGATGATCTTAAATTTGCCGTTCTTCTCATCGAGGAACACCGGCTTGATAATCTCGGCATTCAATTTCTTCGGCTTCACCGATTTAAAATACTCATCTGACGCCAGATTAATCACCACATTATCGCCTTGTGCTGCGAGCGCCTCGTTCAGCTTGTTGGTGATGATATCTCCCCAGAATTGATACAGATCTTTCCCTCGGGCATTCTCAAGACGGATCCCCATTTCCAGACGATAAGGCTGCATTAAATCGAGCGGGCGCAGTACGCCATACAAGCCGGAAAGCATTCGCAAATGCTGTTGGGCAAAATCGAAATCGTCTTCGCTGAAGGTTTCGGCCTGCAAGCCGGTGTAGACATCACCTTTAAACGCCAGAATCGCCTGGCGGGCATTCTCCGGCGTGAAATCTGGCTGCCAGTCATGAAAGCGAGCGGCGTTGATACCCGCCAGTTTGTCGCTGATGCGCATCAGCGTGCTAATCTGCGGAGGCGTCAGTTTCCGCGCTTCATGGATCAACTGCTGGGAATTGTCTAACAGCTCCGGCAGCGTATAGCGCATGGTGGTCAACGGGCTTTGGTAATCAAGCGTTTTCGCAGGTGAAATAAGAATCAGCATATCCAGTCCTTGCAGGAAATTTATGCCGACTTTAGCAAAAAAAGAGAATGAGTTGATCGATAGTTGTGATTACTCCTGCGAAACATCATCCCACGCGTCCGGAGAAAGCTGGCGACCGATATCCGGATAACGCAACGGATCAAACACCGGGCGCACGCCGAGTTTACGCTGGCGTAGATAATCACTGGCAATGGTATGAACCACAGGCGAGAGCAGTAAAATGGCGGTCAAATTGGTAATAGCCATGCAGGCCATTATGATATCTGCCAGTTGCCACATCAGCGGAAGACTTAGCAAGGTGCCGCCGATGACCGTTGCGAAGGTGCAGATCCGCAAACACCAGATCGCTTTAGGGTTGTTCAGGCGTAAAAAGAAGAGATTGTTTTCGGCATAAATGTAGTTGGCAACGATGGAGCTGAAGGCAAACAGAATAACCACGAGGGTAACAAACTCAGCACCCCAGGAACCCATTAGCACCCGCATCGCCTTCTGGATAAGCTGAATACCTTCCAGCGGCATGTAGGTTGTGCCGTTACCCGCCAGTAATATCAGCATGGCGCTTGCCGTACAGATGACCAGGGTGTCGATAAAAATGCCAATCATCTGGACAATCCCTTGAGCTGCCGGATGCGGAGGCCAGGACGCAGCTGCCGCTGCTGCGTTTGGTGTAGAACCCATTCCCGCCTCATTGGAAAACATACTGCGCTGAAAACCGTTAGTAATCGCCTGGCTTAAGGTATATCCCGCCGCGCCGCCTGCCGCTTCCTGCCAGCCAAAAGCACTCTCAAAAATAGACCAAATGACGTGGGGAAGTTGCCCGATATTCATTACGCAAATCACCAGGCTGGTCAGTACCCAGATTATCGCCATCAACGGGACAAAACCCTGCATGAGCCGGGCGACGCCATGAAGACCGCGAGTGATTGCCAGCAGAGTAAAGACAGCGAGAATAATGCCTGTCACCAGCGGGGGAAAATCAAAAGAAAAACTCAGGGCTCGGGCAACGGCGTTCGCCTGAACTCCGCTGAAAATTATGCCATAGGCGATGAGCAAAAAGACGGCGAACAGAACGCCCATCCAACGCATCCCCAGCCCGCGCGCCATATACCATGCCGGTCCGCCACGAAACTGTCCATTGACGTCACGTTCTTTATAAAGTTGTGCCAGAGAACATTCGGCAAACGAGGTCGCCATGCCGATAAACGCGGCAACCCACATCCAAAAGACGGCTCCAGGTCCACCGGCGGTAATTGCCAGCGCAACGCCGGCCAGGTTGCCGCTACCCACGCGCGCCGCAAGACTGGTACACAATGACTGAAATGAGGTTAAACCGCCTGGCTGTGGATGAATGCTATTTTTAAGACTTTTGCCAAACTGGCGGATGTAGCGAAACTGCACAAATCCGGTGCGAAAAGTGAACCAACAACCTGCGCCGAAGAGCAGGTAAATCATTACCGATCCCCAAAGGACGCTGTTAATAAAGGAGAAAAAATCTGGCATGCATATCCCTCTTATTGCCGGTCGCGATGACTTTCCTGTGTAAACGTTACCAATTGTTTAAGAAGTATATACGCTACGAGGTACTTGATAACTTCTGCGTAGCATACATGAGGTTTTGTATAAAAATGGCGGGCGATATCAACGCAGTGTCAGAAATCCGAAACAGTCTCGCCTGGCGATAACCGTCTTGTCGGCGGTTGCGCTGACGTTGCGTCGTGATATCATCAGGGCAGACCGGTTACATCCCCCTAACAAGCTGTTTAAAGAGAAATACTATCATGACGGACAAATTGACCTCCCTTCGTCAGTACACCACCGTAGTGGCCGACACTGGGGACATCGCGGCAATGAAGCTGTATCAACCGCAGGATGCCACAACCAACCCTTCTCTCATTCTTAACGCAGCGCAGATTCCGGAATACCGTAAGTTGATTGATGATGCTGTCGCTTGGGCGAAACAGCAGAGCAACGATCGCGCGCAGCAGATCGTGGACGCGACCGACAAACTGGCAGTAAATATTGGTCTGGAAATCCTGAAACTGGTTCCGGGCCGTATCTCAACTGAAGTTGATGCGCGTCTTTCCTATGACACCGAAGCGTCAATTGCGAAAGCAAAACGCCTGATCAAACTCTACAACGATGCTGGTATTAGCAACGATCGTATTCTGATCAAACTGGCTTCTACCTGGCAGGGTATCCGTGCTGCAGAACAGCTGGAAAAAGAAGGCATCAACTGTAACCTGACCCTGCTGTTCTCCTTCGCTCAGGCTCGTGCTTGTGCGGAAGCAGGCGTGTTCCTGATCTCGCCATTTGTTGGCCGTATTCTTGACTGGTACAAAGCGAATAGTGATAAGAAAGAGTACGCTCCGGCAGAAGATCCGGGCGTGGTTTCTGTATCTGAAATCTACCAGTACTACAAAGAGCACGGTTATGAAACAGTGGTTATGGGCGCAAGCTTCCGTAACATCGGCGAAATTCTGGAACTGGCAGGCTGCGACCGTCTGACCATCGCACCGGCACTGCTGAAAGAGCTGGCGGAGAGCGAAGGGGCTATCGAACGTAAACTGTCTTACACCGGCGAAGTGAAAGCGCGTCCGGCGCGTATCACTGAGTCCGAGTTCCTGTGGCAGCACAACCAGGATCCAATGGCAGTAGATAAACTGGCGGAAGGTATCCGTAAGTTTGCTATTGACCAGGAAAAACTGGAAAAAATGATCGGCGATCTGCTGTAATCATTCTTAGCGTGACCGGGAAGTCGGTCACGCTACCTCTTCTGAAGCCTGTCTGTCACTCCCTTCGCAGTGTATCATTCTGTTTAACGAGACTGTTTAAACGGAAAAATCTTGATGAATACTTTACGTATTGGCTTAGTTTCCATCTCTGATCGCGCATCCAGCGGCGTTTATCAGGATAAAGGCATCCCTGCGCTGGAAGAATGGCTGACATCGGCGCTAACCACGCCGTTTGAACTGGAAACCCGCTTAATCCCCGATGAGCAGGCGATCATCGAACAAACGTTGTGTGAGCTAGTGGATGAAATGAGTTGCCATCTGGTGCTCACCACGGGCGGAACTGGCCCGGCGCGTCGTGACGTAACGCCCGATGCGACGCTGGCAGTAGCGGACCGCGAGATGCCTGGCTTTGGTGAACAGATGCGCCAGATCAGCCTGCATTTTGTACCAACTGCGATCCTTTCGCGTCAGGTGGGCGTGATTCGCAAACAGGCGCTGATCCTTAACTTACCCGGTCAGCCGAAGTCTATTAAAGAGACGCTGGAAGGTGTGAAGGACGCTGCGGGTAACGTTGTGGTACACGGTATTTTTGCCAGCGTACCGTACTGCATTCAGTTGCTGGAAGGGCCATACGTTGAAACGGCACCGGAAGTGGTTGCAGCATTCAGACCGAAGAGTGCAAGACGCGACGTTAGCGAATAAAAAAATCCCCCCGAGCGGGGGGATCTCAAAACAATTAGTGGGATTCACCAATCGGCAGAACGGTGCGACCAAACTGCTCGTTCAGTACTTCACCCATCGCCAGATAGATTGCGCTGGCACCGCAGATCAGCCCAATCCAGCCGGCAAAGTGGATGATTGCGGCGTTACCGGCAATGTTACCGATCGCCAGCAGGGCAAACAGCACGGTCAGGCTAAAGAAAACGAATTGCAGAACGCGTGCGCCTTTCAGCGTGCCGAAGAACATAAACAGCGTAAATACGCCCCACAGACCCAGGTAGACACCAAGGAACTGTGCATTTGGCGCATCGGTCAGACCCAGTTTCGGCATCAGCAGAATCGCAACCAGCGTCAGCCAGAAAGAACCGTAAGAGGTGAATGCGGTTAAACCGAAAGTGTTGCCTTTTTTGTACTCCAGCAGACCAGCAAAAATTTGCGCGATGCCGCCGTAGAAAATGCCCATGGCAAGAATAATACCGTCCAGAGCGAAATAACCCACGTTGTGCAGGTTAAGCAGAATGGTGGTCATGCCGAAGCCCATCAGGCCCAGCGGTGCCGGATTAGCCAACTTAGTGTTGCCCATAATTCCTCAAAAATCATCATCGAATGAATGGTGAAATAATTTCCCTGAATAACTGTAGTGTTTTCAGGGCGCGGCATAATAATCAGCCAGTGGGGCAGTGTCTACGATCTTTTGAGGGGAAAATGAAAATTTTCCCCGGTTTCCGGTATCAGACCTGAGTGGCGCTAACCATCCGGCGCAGGCAGGCGATTTGCAGTACGGCTGGAATCGTCACGCGATAGGCGCTGCCGCTGACCGCTTTAACCCCATTTAGTGCCGCACCTACAGGGCCTCCCAGCCCCGCGCCGCGCAGCAAACCATGCCCAAGTACGCTCATTGCTGCGTGGGTGCGTAAAATGCGGGTCAGTTGGCTGGAAAGCAAATGCGACACGCCTTTTGCCAATAATTTGTCTTTCATCAGCAGCGGCAGCAGCTCTTCCAGCTCATTCACCCTGGCATCGATCGCGTGCAGAAACTCCTGCTTATGTTCCTCGTCCATATTCTTCCAGGTGTTACGCAGAAATTGTTCCAGTAACTGTTGCTCAATCTCAAACGTAGACATCTCTTTGTCGGCTTTCAGCTTCAATCGTTTTGAAACATCGAGCAAAATGGCCCGATACAATTTACCGTGTCCGCGCAGTTTGTTGGCGATACTATCGCCACCAAAATGCTGTAATTCTCCAGCAATCAGCTGCCAGTTGCGGCGATGTTGCTCGGGATGCCCTTCCATCGATTTAAACAGTTCGTTGCGCATCAGTACGCTGGAGAGGCGAGTTTTGCCTTTTTCATTATGGGTGAGCAATCGGGCGAAATTTGCCAACTGTTCCTCACTGCAATGCTGGAGAAAATCCAGATCTGAATCATTCAGGTAATTAACATTCATTTTTTGTGGCTTCTATATTCTGGCGTTAGTCGTCGCCGATAATTTTCAGCGTGGCCATATCCGATGAGTTCACCGTATGACCGGAAAAGGTGATTTTTGAGACGCAGCGTTTATTGTCGTTATCACTGTTAATGTTGATCCAGTCAGTGGTTTGCCCTTCTTTTATTTCTGAAGGAATATTCAGACTCTGACTGGCGCTACGGGCGGCTTTGAAATAAACCGATGCACCGCTTAACTGTAAATCGCCATGGTCGGCAGAGAGTTGTATGCGTTTCACAATGCGACAAACAGGAAGTTTCAGCGCCAGATCGTTGGTTTCGTTACGCGGCATTGCAATGACGCCGAGGAGTTTATGGTCGTTTGCCTGCGCCGTGCAGCACAGCATCAGGCTAATCGCCAGGCTGGCGGAAATCGTAAAAACGGATTTCATAAGGATTCTCTTAGTGGGAAGAGGTAGAGGGATGAATACCCACTAGTTTACTGCTGATAAAGAGAAGATTCAGGTACGTAATCTTTTCTTTTTATTACAATTTTTTGATGAATGCCTTGGCTGCGATTCATTCTTTATATGAATAAAATTGCTGTCAATTTTACGTCTTGTCCTGCCATATCGCGAAATTTCTGCGCAAAAGCACAAAAAATTTTTGCATCTCCCCCTTGATGACGTGGGTTACGACCCCATTTAGTAGTCAACCGCAGTGAGTGAGTCTGCAAAAAAATGGAATTGGGCAGTTGAAACCAGACGTTTCGCCCCTATTACAGACTCACAACCACATGATGACCGAATATATAGTGGAGACGTTTAGATGGGTAAAATAATTGGTATCGACCTGGGTACTACCAACTCTTGTGTAGCGATTATGGATGGCACCACTCCTCGCGTGCTGGAGAACGCCGAAGGCGATCGCACCACGCCTTCTATCATTGCCTATACCCAGGATGGTGAAACTCTGGTTGGTCAGCCGGCTAAACGTCAGGCAGTGACGAACCCGCAAAACACCCTGTTTGCGATTAAACGCCTGATTGGCCGCCGCTTCCAGGACGAAGAAGTACAGCGTGATGTTTCCATCATGCCGTTCAAAATTATTGCTGCTGATAACGGCGACGCATGGGTCGAAGTTAAAGGCCAGAAAATGGCACCGCCGCAGATCTCTGCTGAAGTGCTGAAAAAAATGAAGAAAACCGCTGAAGATTACTTGGGTGAACCGGTAACTGAAGCTGTTATCACCGTACCGGCATACTTTAACGATGCTCAGCGTCAGGCAACCAAAGACGCAGGCCGTATCGCTGGTCTGGAAGTAAAACGTATCATCAACGAACCGACCGCAGCTGCGCTGGCTTACGGTCTGGACAAAGGTACTGGCAACCGTACTATCGCGGTTTATGACCTGGGTGGTGGTACTTTCGATATTTCTATTATCGAAATCGACGAAGTTGACGGCGAAAAAACCTTCGAAGTTCTGGCTACCAACGGTGATACCCACCTGGGTGGTGAAGACTTCGACAGCCGTCTGATCAACTACCTGGTTGAAGAATTCAAGAAAGATCAGGGCATTGACCTGCGCAACGATCCGCTGGCAATGCAGCGCCTGAAAGAAGCGGCAGAAAAAGCGAAAATCGAACTGTCTTCCGCTCAGCAGACCGACGTTAACCTGCCGTACATCACTGCAGATGCGACCGGTCCGAAACACATGAACATCAAAGTGACTCGTGCGAAACTGGAA
Source organism: Escherichia sp. WS33 (assembly GCF_046486385.1). Classification (NCBI taxonomy): domain Bacteria; kingdom Pseudomonadati; phylum Pseudomonadota; class Gammaproteobacteria; order Enterobacterales; family Enterobacteriaceae; genus Escherichia; species Escherichia sp. WS33. The sequence continues at coordinate 7,606 of NZ_JBJQLJ010000012.1, forward strand.
AGCCTGGTTGAAGATCTGGTAAACCGTTCCATTGAGCCGCTGAAAGTTGCACTGCAGGACGCTGGCCTGTCCGTATCTGATATCGACGACGTTATCCTCGTTGGTGGTCAGACTCGTATGCCAATGGTTCAGAAGAAAGTTGCTGAGTTCTTTGGTAAAGAGCCGCGTAAAGACGTTAACCCGGACGAAGCTGTAGCAATCGGTGCTGCTGTTCAGGGTGGTGTTCTGACTGGTGACGTGAAAGACGTACTGCTGCTGGACGTTACCCCGCTGTCTCTGGGTATCGAAACCATGGGCGGTGTGATGACGACGCTGATCGCGAAAAACACCACTATCCCGACCAAGCACAGCCAGGTGTTCTCTACCGCTGAAGACAACCAGTCTGCGGTAACCATCCATGTGCTGCAGGGTGAACGTAAACGTGCGGCTGATAACAAATCTCTGGGTCAGTTCAACCTGGATGGTATCAACCCGGCACCGCGCGGCATGCCGCAGATCGAAGTTACCTTCGATATCGATGCTGACGGTATCCTGCACGTTTCCGCGAAAGATAAAAACAGCGGTAAAGAGCAGAAGATCACCATCAAGGCTTCTTCTGGTCTGAACGAAGATGAAATCCAGAAAATGGTACGCGACGCAGAAGCTAACGCCGAAGCTGACCGTAAGTTTGAAGAGCTGGTACAGACTCGCAACCAGGGCGACCATCTGCTGCACAGCACCCGTAAGCAGGTTGAAGAAGCAGGCGACAAACTGCCGGCTGACGACAAAACTGCTATCGAGTCTGCACTGACTGCACTGGAAACTGCTCTGAAAGGTGAAGACAAAGCCGCTATCGAAGCGAAAATGCAGGAGCTGGCACAGGTTTCCCAGAAACTGATGGAAATCGCCCAGCAGCAACATGCCCAGCAGCAGACTGCCGGTGCTGATGCTTCTGCAAACAACGCGAAAGATGACGATGTTGTCGACGCTGAATTTGAAGAAGTCAAAGACAAAAAATAATCGCCCTATAAACGGGTAATTATACTGACACGGGCGAAGGGGAATTTCCTCTCCGCCCGTGCATTCATCTAGGGGCAATTTAAAAAAGATGGCTAAGCAAGATTATTACGAGATTTTAGGCGTTTCCAAAACAGCGGAAGAGCGTGAAATCAAAAAGGCCTACAAACGCCTGGCCATGAAATACCACCCGGACCGTAACCAGGGTGACAAAGAGGCCGAGGCGAAATTTAAAGAGATCAAGGAAGCTTATGAAGTTCTGACCGACTCGCAAAAACGTGCGGCATACGATCAGTATGGTCATGCTGCGTTTGAGCAAGGTGGTATGGGCGGCGGCGGTTTTGGCGGCGGCGCAGACTTCAGCGATATTTTTGGTGACGTTTTCGGCGATATTTTTGGCGGCGGACGTGGTCGTCAACGTGCGGCGCGCGGTGCTGATTTACGCTATAACATGGAGCTCACCCTCGAAGAAGCTGTACGTGGCGTGACCAAAGAGATCCGCATTCCGACTCTGGAAGAGTGTGACGTTTGCCACGGTAGCGGTGCAAAACCAGGTACACAGCCGCAGACCTGTCCGACCTGTCATGGTTCTGGTCAGGTGCAGATGCGTCAGGGTTTCTTTGCCGTGCAGCAGACCTGTCCACACTGTCAGGGTCGCGGTACGCTGATCAAAGATCCGTGCAACAAATGTCATGGTCATGGTCGTGTTGAGCGCAGCAAAACGCTGTCCGTTAAAATCCCGGCAGGGGTGGACACTGGAGACCGCATCCGTCTTGCGGGCGAAGGTGAAGCGGGCGAGCATGGCGCACCGGCAGGCGATCTGTACGTTCAGGTTCAGGTTAAACAGCACCCGATTTTCGAGCGTGAAGGCAACAACCTGTATTGCGAAGTCCCGATCAACTTCGCTATGGCGGCGCTGGGTGGCGAAATCGAAGTACCGACCCTTGATGGTCGCGTCAAACTGAAAGTGCCTGGCGAAACCCAGACTGGTAAGCTGTTCCGTATGCGCGGTAAAGGCGTCAAGTCTGTCCGCGGTGGCGCACAGGGTGATTTACTGTGCCGCGTTGTCGTCGAAACACCGGTAGGCCTGAACGAGAAGCAGAAACAGCTGCTGCAAGAGCTGCAAGAAAGCTTCGGTGGCCCAACCGGCGAGCACAACAGCCCGCGCTCAAAGAGCTTCTTTGATGGTGTGAAGAAGTTTTTTGACGACCTGACCCGCTAACCTCCCCAAAAGCCTGCCCGTGGGCAGGCCTGGGTAAAAATAGGGTGCGTTGAAGATATGCGAGCACCTGTAAAGTGGCGGGGATCACTCCCCGCCGTTGCTCTTACTCGGATTCGTAAGCCGTGAAAACAGCAACCTCCGTCTGGCCAGTTCGGATGTGAACCTCACAGAGGTCTTTTCTCGTTACCAGCGCCGCCACTACGGCGGTGATACAGATGACGATCAGGGCGACAATCATCGCCTTATGCTGCTTCATTGCTCTCTTCTCCTTGACCTTACGGTCAGTAAGAGGCACTCTACATGTGTTCAGCATATAGGGGGCCTCGGGTTGATGGTAAAATATCACTCGGGGCTTTTCTCTATCTGCCGTTCAGCTAATGCCTGAGACAGACAGTCTCAAGCACCCGCCGCTATTATATCGCTCTCTTTAACCCATTCTGTTTTATCGATTCTAATCCTGAAGACGCCTCGCATTTTTATGGCGTAATTTTTTAATGATTTAATTATTTAACTTTAATTTATCTCTTCATCGCAATTATTGACGACAAGCTGGATTATTTTTGAAATATTGGCCTAACAAACATCGCCGACTGACAACAAATTAATTATTACTTTTCCTAATTAATCTCTCAGAAATCCTCACCTTAAGCTATGATTATCTGGGCTTAGGGTCACTCGTGAGCGCTTACAGCCGTCAAAAACTCATCTCACCGCTGATGGCGCAAATTCTTCAATGGATCGTAAAAAACGAGTTATTCCTACACTATAATCTGATTTTAACGATGATTTGTGCGGGGTAAAATAGTAAAAACGATCTATTCACCTGAAAGAGAAATAAAAAGTGAAACATCTGCATCGATTCTTTAGCAGTGATGCCTCGGGAGGCATTATTCTTATCATTGCCGCTATCCTGGCGATGATTATGGCCAATAGCGGCGCAACCAGTGGATGGTATCACGACTTTCTGGAGACGCCGGTTCAGCTCCGGGTTGGTTCACTCGAAATCAACAAAAACATGCTGTTATGGATAAATGACGCGCTGATGGCGGTATTTTTCCTGTTAGTCGGTCTGGAAGTTAAACGTGAACTGATGCAAGGATCGCTAGCCAGCTTACGCCAGGCCGCATTTCCAGTTATCGCCGCTATTGGTGGGATGATTGTGCCGGCATTACTCTATCTGGCCTTTAACTATGCCGATCCGATTACCCGCGAAGGGTGGGCGATCCCGGCGGCTACTGACATTGCCTTTGCACTTGGTGTGCTGGCGCTGTTGGGAAGTCGTGTTCCGTTAGCGCTGAAGATCTTTTTGATGGCTCTGGCTATTATCGACGATCTTGGGGCCATCATTATCATCGCATTGTTCTACACTAATGACTTATCGATGGCCTCTCTTGGCGTCGCGGCTGTAGCAATTGCGGTACTCGCGGTATTGAATCTGTGTGGTGTACGCCGCACGGGCGTCTATATTCTGGTTGGCGTAGTGTTGTGGACTGCGGTGTTGAAATCGGGGGTTCACGCAACCCTGGCGGGGGTAATTGTCGGCTTCTTTATTCCTTTGAAAGAGAAGCATGGGCGTTCTCCAGCGAAGCGACTGGAGCATGTGTTACACCCGTGGGTGGCGTATCTGATTTTGCCGCTGTTTGCATTTGCTAATGCTGGCGTTTCACTGCAAGGTGTCACGCTGGATGGCTTGACCTCCATTCTGCCATTGGGGATCATCGCTGGCTTGCTGATTGGCAAACCGCTGGGGATTAGTCTGTTCTGCTGGTTGGCGCTGCGTTTGAAACTGGCGCATCTGCCTGAGGGAACGACTTATCAGCAAATTATGGCGGTGGGGATCCTGTGCGGTATCGGTTTTACTATGTCTATCTTTATTGCCAGCCTGGCCTTTGGTAGCGTAGATCCAGAACTGATTAACTGGGCGAAACTCGGTATCCTGGTCGGTTCTATCTCTTCGGCGGTAATTGGATACAGCTGGTTACGCGTTCGTTTGCGTCCATCAGTTTGACAGGACGGTTTACCGGGGAGCCATAAACGGCTCCCTTTTCATTGTTATCAGGGAGAGAAATGAGCATGTCTCATATCAATTACAACCACTTGTATTACTTCTGGCATGTCTATAAAGAAGGTTCCGTGGTTGGCGCAGCGGAGGCGCTTTATTTAACTCCACAAACCATTACCGGACAGATTCGAGCGCTGGAAGAGCGCCTGCAAGGCAAATTATTTAAACGCAAGGGACGTGGTCTCGAACCCAGCGAGCTGGGAGAACTGGTCTATCGCTATGCCGATAAAATGTTCACCTTAAGCCAGGAAATGCTGGATATTGTGAACTATCGCAAAGAATCCAATTTATTGTTTGACGTTGGTGTGGCTGATGCACTTTCCAAACGCCTGGTCAGTAGCGTACTTAACGCCGCAGTGGTAGAAGGCGAGCCCATTCATCTTCGCTGCTTCGAATCCACCCACGAAATGCTGCTGGAGCAATTAAGTCAGCATAAACTGGATATGATCATTTCTGACTGTCCGATAGACTCTACGCAGCAGGAAGGCCTGTTCTCCGTGAGAATTGGCGAATGTGGCGTGAGTTTCTGGTGTACAAATCCACCACCAGAAAAACCGTTCCCGGCTTGTCTGGAAGAACGGCGACTTTTGATTCCTGGGCGACGTTCAATGTTAGGGCGCAAATTGCTTAACTGGTTTAACTCCCAGGGATTAAACGTAGAAATCCTCGGCGAGTTTGATGATGCCGCGTTGATGAAAGCTTTTGGTGCGATGCACAATGCAATCTTCGTTGCCCCAACGCTTTATGCATATGACTTTTATGCCGATAAAACTGTCGTAGAAATTGGTCGCGTCGAGAATGTGATGGAAGAGTACCATGCTATTTTTGCTGAGCGGATGATTCAGCACCCGGCGGTACAGCGAATCTGCAATACGGATTATTCTGCGCTTTTTAGTCCAGCGGCGCGTTAATCGGCACCTCCCCCCAAAGTTAAGGTGGGGGAGATAGATTAGTTGTACATAACCACGATTTTGACTCGGCTCATTATTTGCCCGCTTGAGACATTATTTCCATATGTACGCGGGCGAATAAATAGAGGAATCTGATTACTTCCTTCATGGGGATGCTGAAAAGAGTAGTAATTGCTTTTACCATACTGGATTTCATTCGTACCATCATTGGAGAGTTGAAAGCCTATTTGACCCGCACCGTCCTCACTGTTTTCTAACTCATTTTTTAATATGCTGGTTCCTGACTCCTGTATCGTCACTGGTTCAAAGTAATATTCAACATCACTGGGTTCAAAAACTAATTCACCTTGCTCGCCCTGGATGCAGTCAAATCTTATATGATGAAACTGATAATTTTCATTATTGATACGAGACAGTACAAATCGTCCAGTGTCGATGGATTGATCTTCAAAACCACAGGTCATTAAATTTACCTGTAAAATAGTATTTAAATTATAATTAAAGCGGACGCTATTACAATTAGTATTATTCCCTGTACATGAACTCACTTCAATTTCGAACAACAAAGGAAAAGGAGTTCCAGGAAAAATGTCTGCGGTGTTAGAACTATCTGATACAGATGCGATAGAATATGGAATGGTGAAATTTATCGCAGATAGCATTTCTTCTAAATTATAAGATGACTTCCCTGGAAGCTCTATTTTTTTACCGTCAGATTCAAAGGGGAAATTAATAATATAATGACGACTTCCGACTTTAAACCTTAAAGCGTTCTGTGTTAAAAAATGAACTTTAATGGCGTTGGTTGTCTCTTGCAAGTCTGTACACTCAATGATATTTCCGGTGTTTTCAATTTTTCGGCGGTTAGATTACCTTTCATACTCAGTGGCTTGAGTATATATGTTCCACGTTGTTCACCGACATTGGTCAATGCACAGGGAGCACTTTGCACAATAAAAGAATATAGACTCAAGGTGATTAATAAAAGCCACTTCATAGTAAACTCCTTTTACTGGCATATATATGTTTTGTTTTCATCGATAACGTGTTGAAAAGTAATAGTACAGAATAAGTTCTGTTCATCATTGAGAGCAACTTTTATTCCAGTGGGAATTTCATCTACGCGAATAAAAAGGCGACTACCCTGGCCAACGACTCCAATATTATTTTCCTGGAGATCCAGTACGTCATAGCCAAAGGTTAATGGCGAACCATCGGGACGCAGTGCCTGTATATACCAGGGCTTACGTTGGTCAGTTGTAAACTGCACATAAGAAACTGCTCCACGGTAAGGTGCAATAATTTGACGATTGCCCTGCAATTCTGTTTCACTTTCACTGTTTGCTATATCAAGTACCAGATGGTTTTCACGATGAGGTATTATCAGGTCGTAAACAACCTGGCCTTTGCTGTTTGTTCGATTGTATTTTTGTCCATTAATATGTGCACCTTCTAACCCAGGCGCATCCAGAATTGCAAATGTATCGGATAACTGGTTAGTGATATTAATACCACCGGGCCAGACAACTAATCCACTACTAATACTTCCACCACTTTGCCAGGCGTTTTTAGAATGACTATAGCTGCCATCTATTATGGCGATGGGAGTTCTCCAGCTTAAATTCGTACCAAGCGAGGTATCATTATTTTGTTGTTGCTGATTAACATATATACCATAATTTAACTGATCATGTTCACCGGCTATGCCAGTAATTCCAGTATTGTTGGAGGAATAGCCATCTTTGGAAAATGAGGTCGAATTCGATAAGTTAATTTGGTGACGTGTTTTGGCAATATCATCCCCCCAGTAGAAAGGAATGGAGATAAACAGATTAAAACGCTCCTCTTCTTTATTATTTTCATCATAAGATTGGCTGGCAGAGAAAGTATAACTAATGTGTTGCCAGTTATTGGAGTAACTGAATTGGTAATCTTTAGCATTTCCACTTCGCCCCCAGTAATTCCGCCAAAGCGCACTTAATGATACATTTCCCAGATTATTGGATAAAGGTTGCATAATATTAGCAGAAAGGCTATTTTTTCTGCCAATATCATAAAAATCATCATAATCACTCTGATGATAGTGTTTATCATTTTCGTAAAGATGGTCGCTGAATGTCCTGTAATCCTGCGAAGCATAACGCCAGGCGGCCACGCTAAATTGAGTGGCTGTTTGTACTAGATATTTATTATAGGCGACCTGATAGCTCGTACCTTCGTGTCTGGTATCATTATTTAACTTACTACTCGATCGGGCAGCGTAAAAAGAGATGGCACCCAGCGGTGTATTCCAACCATTTCCCAGAGTTATAGCATTATAGTTATCGGATAAAATCGTACCCGATTATGTGATCAGGTTGTTATTATTTAGATTAATGTTTAAAATTTTTAATTTCTTGATGTGAAGTTGATGAAAGTTTAATATTCTTAATTATTCCCTTCTTTATAAGAAGAGCAAGGTGCCATTATTAGAGTGAGAGAGTAGGATGTTTCAGAGTATGCTTCAGATTATTTTTTATTCCTCTGTAGTGAATTAATAATCATCACAGTTAATTTCATTCTGAAATTACTTCTTTTTTGAGATTTTTTAATTTTGATGAGCTATGTTTTTCATAAGGAACATACACTCGTTGATGCTTTTAAGGTATTTTCTCATTTCTGATGATGTTTTGTCGTAATCGTGCATAAACTTATTAAGTTCTTTATACACATCATTATTTAGCTTTACATTGTCGCGAACTAAAGTTTGTACCAATGGTATCAAAATTTCGAAACGGGACGGTTTGTCATCAATACTTGCCAGGGTTTTGAATACTCCTGTGTATCTGTAACCTAAGTGCTTATTGACAAGTTGAGTGGTCCATCGACCAGGCATAATATCTTCACAGAGCAAATTTTTTATTCTGGTATTAGTGAATGATGCTCCAAATATGTTGCTTTTTTTAATGAAGAGATTATTAATTTCTCCATTTGAAAAGATGGTGTTTGATAAGTCGCTTTCAAAACATAATATATTGGATAATACACAACCAAAATAATACCCATATGAAAGGTCGCTCTTTTCTATTGTTATATTTGATAGCAACATTTTATGTATATTAATATTAAGGGCAGTCAAATACTGGATGTTTTGCTCGTTAAGTTCATGCATCTCCAGAGATTTATTATAGGGTAATAAAAGTATAAATTCCTTTACATTATTTCCGCAGTAAGAAAAGACAACATCAAATTTATTGGTGATTGTGTTTTCAGTTGAGCAGTAAGCTGATTTTTTTATTAATCGACTGGGTATGCTTTTAAATAAAGATAATTTTTTACATAGTTGTGAATATGCAATATTGCTAGTTTTAAAGTTCTGCCACATTATTCCCTGGTTATCATCTATCGATGAGGAGGGGATTTTATTGCATTGCTCATTGTATAGCTCAGGGAAAATATTTTTTTTAATAAGCTTTTTGATTTCCTGGTTAAGATGACTTTTTTTCTTGTCTATTGCACTGTATTTTGCGTTTTGTGACGTTTCCTGATGATCATAAAATGACTGGAGATTTCTGCAGGCCTCATAAAATATTTCAGGAGTATATAGCTGTGGGTATATTTCTTGGTTGAAGTTTGCCTTTAAAAAATTAACGAATTTTTCATGGCATTCTTGGTATATCTTAATCTCTTCAGAAAGACATTCGCTTGTTCTGTCATCAAAAACATCCAATCTAAGTAATGTGATACCTTTGTGTTTAAAAAAAATAAAATTGAACTGTATGTTCTATGAGTTTACATCTATAAAAATATGCATCTCTCAGATGAGTATATTGAAAAAAATGATGAAGGACTGGAGATGGTTTAGGCAAGTTATGGCTTCTAAAAAAGTCATCAAACAAAATTAAGAACTCTGTTTTATACTCGCAAAATACTTTTACTAACTCATTTTGTCTTGTTTTATTTATTATTACATCATCTACTATATTTGATTTATAAAGACAATGTGGCGAAGTTGAGATACCATTTGTCATTATCAGTCCTTGAAGTTGATGAATTTTTATTAATTTAATTTATGAGTGAATGTGACTACTATCAAAAATAGCTCATTAATTTTATGAAGTAGAATATAAATAGGTATTTAACCTGTGTTGATTGTTGTTAATTATTTACAAGATCTAATAAGGAGATATTTATGAATGGTTAAAGTGTATAGGAATTTAATTCAAAAATAGAGTGGTCTTAAGTTTAATACCTCAATGTGTATCACAATATCCACATTCTTTGTAGGGGAGTCTGGAGATTGAGTAGATATTCTTGTTCAGAATGTATCAGCCGATGGTTCTACGATTCTTAAGCCACGAAGAGTTCAGAAAGTGTAACGGCATGTCTGCAAAAGCCAGCATCTTTTGACTATCTGGCAACCGGTAGTGTGTTCTCTCACGCATCATAAAAGCAGCAGGCATAAAAAAACCCGCTTGCGCGGGCTTTTTCACAAAGCTTCAGCAAATTGGCGATTAAGCCAGTTTGTTGATCTGTGCAGTCAGGTTAGCCTTATGACGTGCAGCTTTGTTTTTGTGGATCAGACCTTTAGCAGCCTGACGGTCCACGATCGGTTGCATTTCGTTAAATGCTTTCTGTGCAGCAGCTTTGTCGCCAGCTTCGATAGCTGCGTATACTTTCTTGATGAAAGTACGCATCATAGAGCGACGGCTTGCGTTGTGCTTACGAGCCTTTTCAGACTGAATGGCGCGCTTCTTAGCTGATTTGATATTAGCCAAGGTCCAACTCCCAAATGTGTTCTATATGGACAATTCAAAGGCCGAGGAATATGCCCTTTTAGCCTTCTTTTGTCAATGGATTTGTGCAAATAAGCGCCGTTAATGTGCCGGCACTCGTTACGTAGTGATGGCGCAGGATTCTACCAGCTTGCGGGGTGTGAATACAGCTTTTCCGCGATAAAAATTGCAGCAGGCGGTCACTTTCTTCCCGTGATTTGCGCCATGGCAATGAAAAGCCACTTCTTTCTGATTTCGGTACTCAATCGCCGGTTAACCTTGACCGCTGTACAAGGTATACTCGGACGATTTTCACTGTTTTGAGCCAGACATGAAGCTGATACGCGGCATACATAATCTCAGCCAGGCCCCGCAAGAAGGGTGTGTGCTGACTATTGGTAATTTCGACGGCGTGCATCGCGGTCATCGCGCGCTGTTACAGGGCTTGCAGGAAGAAGGGCGCAAGCGCAACTTACCGGTGATGGTGATGCTTTTTGAACCTCAACCACTGGAACTGTTTGCTACCGATAAAGCCCCGGCACGGCTGACCCGGCTGCGGGAAAAACTGCGTTACCTTGCAGAGTGTGGCGTTGATTACGTGCTGTGCGTGCGTTTCGACAGGCGTTTCGCGGCGTTAACCGCGCAAAATTTCATCAGCGATCTTCTGGTGAAGCATTTGCGCGTAAAATTTCTTGCCGTAGGTGATGATTTCCGCTTTGGCGCTGGTCGTGAAGGCGATTTCTTGTTATTACAGAAAGCTGGCATGGAATACGGCTTCGATATCACCAGTACGCAAACTTTTTGCGAAGGTGGCGTGCGTATCAGCAGCACCGCTGTGCGTCAGGCGCTGGCGGATGACAATCTGGCTCTGGCAGAAAGTTTACTGGGGCACCCGTTTGCCATCTCCGGGCGTGTAGTCCACGGTGATGAATTAGGGCGCACTATAGGTTTCCCGACGGCGAATGTACCGCTACGCCGTCAGGTTTCCCCGGTGAAAGGGGTTTATGCGGTAGAAGTGCTGGGTCTCGGTGAAAAGCCGTTACCCGGCGTGGCAAACATTGGAACACGCCCAACGGTTGCCGGTATTCGCCAGCAGCTGGAAGTGCATTTGTTAGATGTTGCAATGGACCTTTACGGTCGCCATATACAAGTAGTGCTGCGTAAAAAAATACGCAATGAGCAGCGATTTGCGTCGCTGGACGAACTGAAAGCGCAGATTGCGCGTGATGAATTAACCGCCCGCGAATTTTTTGGGCTAACAAAACCGGCTTAAGCCTGTTATGTAATCAAACCGAAACACGGAACCGAGAATCTGATGAGTGACTATAAATCAACCCTGAATTTGCCGGAAACAGGGTTCCCGATGCGTGGCGATCTCGCCAAGCGCGAACCGGGAATGCTGGCGCGTTGGACTGATGATGATCTGTACGGCATCATCCGTGCGGCTAAAAAAGGCAAAAAAACCTTCATTCTGCATGATGGCCCTCCTTATGCGAATGGCAGCATTCATATTGGTCACTCGGTTAACAAGATTCTGAAAGACATTATCGTGAAGTCCAAAGGGCTTTCCGGTTATGACTCGCCGTATGTGCCTGGCTGGGACTGCCACGGTCTGCCGATCGAGCTGAAAGTAGAGCAAGAATACGGTAAGCCGGGTGAGAAATTCACCGCCGCCGAGTTCCGCGCCAAGTGCCGCGAATACGCGGCGACCCAGGTTGACGGTCAACGCAAAGACTTTATCCGTCTGGGCGTGCTGGGCGACTGGTCGCACCCGTACCTGACCATGGACTTCAAAACTGAAGCCAACATCATCCGCGCGCTGGGCAAAATCATCGGCAACGGTCACCTGCACAAAGGCGCGAAGCCAGTTCACTGGTGCGTTGACTGCCGTTCTGCGCTGGCGGAAGCGGAAGTTGAGTATTACGACAAAACTTCTCCGTCCATCGACGTTGCTTTTCAGGCGGTCGATCAGGATGCACTGAAAGCAAAATTTGCCGTAAGCAACGTTAACGGCCCAATCTCGCTGGTGATCTGGACCACTACGCCGTGGACTCTGCCTGCGAACCGCGCAATCTCTATTGCACCTGATTTCGACTATGCGCTGGTGCAGATCGACGGTCAGGCCGTGATTCTGGCGAAAGATCTGGTTGAAAGCGTAATGCAGCGTATCGGCGTGACCGATTACACCATTCTCGGCACGGTAAAAGGTGCGGAGCTTGAGTTGCTGCGCTTTACCCATCCGTTTATGGGCTTCGACGTTCCGGCAATCCTCGGCGATCACGTTACCCTGGATGCCGGTACCGGTGCCGTTCACACCGCGCCTGGCCACGGCCCGGACGACTATGTGATCGGTCAGAAATACGGCCTGGAAACCGCTAACCCGGTTGGCCCGGACGGCACTTATCTGCCGGGCACTTATCCGACGCTGGATGGCGTGAACGTCTTCAAAGCGAACGACATCGTCGTTGCGCTGCTGCAGGAAAAAGGCGCGCTGCTGCACGTTGAGAAAATGCAGCACAGCTATCCGTGCTGCTGGCGTCACAAAACGCCGATCATCTTCCGCGCGACGCCGCAGTGGTTCGTCAGCATGGATCAGAAAGGTCTGCGTGCGCAGTCACTGAAAGAGATCAAAGGCGTGCAGTGGATCCCGGACTGGGGCCAGGCGCGTATCGAGTCGATGGTTGCTAACCGTCCTGACTGGTGTATCTCCCGTCAGCGCACCTGGGGCGTACCGATGTCACTGTTCGTGCACAAAGACACGGAAGAGCTGCATCCGCGTACTCTCGAACTAATGGAAGAAGTGGCAAAACGCGTTGAAGTTGACGGCATCCAGGCGTGGTGGGATCTTGATGCGAAAGAGATCCTCGGCGATGAAGCTGATCAGTACGTGAAAGTGCCGGACACATTGGATGTATGGTTTGACTCCGGATCTACCCACTCTTCTGTTGTTGACGTGCGTCCGGAATTTGCCGGTCACGCAGCGGACATGTATCTGGAAGGTTCTGACCAGCACCGTGGTTGGTTCATGTCTTCCCTGATGATCTCCACCGCGATGAAAGGCAAAGCGCCGTATCGTCAGGTACTGACCCACGGCTTTACCGTGGATGGTCAGGGTCGCAAGATGTCTAAATCCATCGGCAACACCGTTTCGCCGCAGGATGTGATGAACAAACTGGGCGCGGATATTCTGCGTCTGTGGGTGGCATCAACTGACTACACCGGTGAAATGGCCGTTTCTGATGAGATCCTGAAACGTGCTGCCGACAGCTATCGTCGTATCCGTAACACCGCGCGCTTCCTGCTGGCAAACCTGAACGGTTTTGATCCGGCAAAAGATATGGTGAAACCGGAAGAGATGGTGGTACTGGATCGCTGGGCCGTAGGTTGTGCGAAAGCGGCACAGGAAGACATCCTCAAGGCGTACGAAGCATACGATTTCCACGAAGTGGTACAGCGTCTGATGCGCTTCTGCTCCGTTGAGATGGGTTCCTTCTACCTCGACATCATCAAAGACCGTCAGTACACCGCCAAAGCGGACAGTGTGGCGCGTCGTAGCTGCCAGACTGCGCTGTATCACATCGCAGAAGCGCTGGTGCGCTGGATGGCACCAATCCTCTCCTTCACCGCTGATGAAGTGTGGGGCTACCTGCCGGGCGAACGTGAAAAATACGTCTTTACCGGTGAGTGGTACGAAGGCCTGTTTGGTCTGGCAGACAGTGAAGCGATGAACGATGCGTTCTGGGACGAGCTGTTGAAAGTGCGTGGCGAAGTGAACAAAGTCATTGAGCAAGCGCGTGCCGACAAGAAAGTGGGTGGCTCGCTGGAAGCGGCAGTAACCTTGTATGCAGAACCGGAACTGTCGGCGAAACTGACCGCGCTGGGCGATGAATTACGATTTGTCCTGTTGACCTCCGGCGCTACCGTTGCAGACTATAACGACGCACCTGCTGATGCTCAGCAGAGCGAAGTACTCAAAGGGCTGAAAGTCGCGTTGAGTAAAGCCGAAGGTGAGAAGTGCCCACGCTGCTGGCACTACACCCAGGATGTCGGCAAGGTGGCGGAACACGCAGAAATCTGCGGCCGCTGTGTCAGCAACGTCGCCGGTGACGGTGAAAAACGTAAGTTTGCCTGATGAGTCAATCGATCTGTTCAACAGGGCTACGCTGGCTGTGGCTGGTGGTAGTCGTGCTGATTATCGATCTGGGCAGCAAATACCTGATCCTCCAGAACTTTGCTCTGGGGGATACGGTCCCGCTGTTCCCGTCGCTTAATCTGCATTATGCGCGTAACTATGGCGCGGCGTTTAGTTTCCTTGCCGATAGCGGCGGCTGGCAGCGTTGGTTCTTTGCCGGTATTGCGATTGGTATTAGCGTGATCCTGGCAGTGATGATGTATCGCTCGAAGGCCACGCAGAAGCTAAACAATATCGCTTATGCGCTGATTATTGGCGGCGCGCTGGGCAACCTGTTCGACCGCCTGTGGCACGGCTTCGTTGTCGATATGATCGACTTCTACGTCGGCGACTGGCACTTCGCCACCTTCAACCTTGCCGATACTGCCATTTGTGTCGGTGCGGCACTGATTGTGCTGGAAGGTTTTTTGCCTTCTAAAGCGAAAAAACAATAATAAACCCTGCCGGATAAGGCCTACAGATTGCTGCGAAATCGTAGGCCGCATCCGGCAAAAATCCTCAAAATATAAGAGCAAACCTGCATGTCTGAATCTGTACAGAGCAATAGCGCCGTCCTGGTGCACTTCACGCTAAAACTCGAGGATGGCACCACCGCCGAGTCTACCCGCAACAACGGTAAACCGGCGCTGTTCCGCCTGGGTGATGCTTCTCTTTCTGAAGGGCTGGAGCAACACCTGTTGGGGCTGAAAGTGGGCGATAAAACCACCTTCTCGTTGGAGCCAGATGCGGCGTTTGGCGTGCCGTCACCGGACCTGATTCAGTACTTCTCCCGCCGTGAATTTATGGATGCAGGCGAGCCAGAAATTGGCGCAATCATGCTTTTTACCGCAATGGATGGCAGTGAGATGCCTGGCGTGATCCGCGAAATTAACGGCGACTCCATTACCGTTGATTTCAACCATCCGCTGGCCGGGCAGACCGTTCATTTTGATATTGAAGTGCTGGAAATCGATCCGGCACTGGAGGCGTAACATGCAGATCCTGTTGGCCAACCCGCGTGGTTTTTGTGCCGGGGTAGACCGCGCTATCAGCATTGTTGAAAACGCGCTGGCCATTTACGGCGCACCGATATATGTCCGTCACGAAGTGGTACATAACCGCTATGTGGTCGATAGCTTGCGTGAGCGTGGGGCTATCTTTATTGAGCAGATTAGCGAAGTACCGGACGGCGCGATCCTGATTTTCTCCGCACACGGTGTTTCTCAGGCGGTACGTAACGAAGCAAAAAGTCGCGATTTGACGGTATTTGACGCGACCTGTCCGCTGGTGACCAAAGTGCATATGGAAGTCGCCCGCGCTAGTCGCCGTGGCGAAGAATCTATTCTCATCGGTCACGCCGGGCACCCGGAAGTGGAAGGCACGATGGGTCAGTACAGCAACCCGGAAGGGGGAATGTATCTGGTTGAATCACCAGACGATGTGTGGAAACTGACGGTCAAAAACGAAGAGAAACTCTCCTTTATGACCCAGACCACGCTGTCGGTGGATGACACGTCTGATGTGATCGACGCGCTGCGTAAACGCTTCCCGAAAATTGTCGGTCCGCGCAAAGATGACATCTGCTACGCCACGACTAACCGACAGGAAGCGGTACGTGCCCTGGCCGAACAGGCGGAAGTTGTGCTGGTGGTCGGTTCGAAAAACTCCTCTAACTCCAACCGTCTGGCGGAGCTGGCCCAGCGTATGGGCAAAAGCGCGTTTTTGATTGATGATGCGAAAGATATCCAGGAAGAGTGGGTGAAAGAGGTTAAATGCGTCGGCGTGACTGCGGGCGCATCGGCTCCGGATATTCTGGTGCAGAATGTGGTGGCACGTTTGCAACAGCTGGGCGGTGGTGAAGCCATTACGCTGGAAGGACGTGAAGAAAACATTGTTTTCGAAGTGCCGAAAGAGCTGCGTGTCGATATTCGTGAAGTCGATTAAGTCATTAGCAGCCTAAGTTATGCGAAAATGCCGGTCTTGTTACCGGCATTTTTTATGGAGAAAACATGCGTTTACCTATCTTCCTCGATACTGACCCCGGCATTGACGATGCCGTCGCCATTGCCGCCGCGATTTTTGCACCCGAACTCGACCTGCAACTGATGACCACCGTCGCGGGTAATGTCTCGGTTGAGAAAACTACCCGCAATGCCCTGCAACTGCTGCATTTCTGGAATGCGGAGATTCCGCTCGCCCAAGGGGCCGCTGTGCCGCTGGTACGCGCACCGCGTGATGCGGCATCTGTGCACGGCGAATCGGGAATGGCTGGCTACGACTTTGTTGAGCACAACCGAAAGCCGCTCGGGATACCGGCGTTTCTGGCGATTCGGGATGCCCTGATGCGTGCACCAGAGCCTGTTACCCTGGTGGCCATTGGCCCGTTAACCAATATTGCGCTGTTACTTTCACAATGCCCGGAATGCAAGCCGTATATTCGCCGTCTGGTGATCATGGGTGGTTCTGCCGGACGCGGCAACTGTACGCCAAACGCCGAGTTTAATATCGCTGCCGATCCAGAAGCGGCTGCCTGTGTCTTCCGTAGCGGAATCGAAATCGTCATGTGCGGTCTGGATGTCACCAATCAGGCAATATTAACCCTTGACTATCTCGCTACTTTGCCGGAGTTGAATCGCACCGGAAAAATGCTTCATGCACTGTTTAGCCACTACCGTAGCGGCAGTATGCAAAGCGGTCTGCGAATGCACGATCTCTGCGCCATCGCCTGGCTGGTGCGCCCGGACTTATTCACCCTCAAGCCGTGTTTTGTCGCGGTAGAAACTCAAGGCGAATTTACCTCAGGCACGACGGTGGTTGATATCGACGGTTGCCTGGGCAAACCAGCCAATGTAAAGGTGGCATTGGATCTGGATGTGAAAGGCTTCCAGCAGTGGGTGGCTGAGGTGCTGGCTCTGGCGTCGTAACCTGTCACATGTTATCGGCATGCAGTCATTCATCGACTCATGCCTTTCACTGATATCCCTCCCTGTTTATCATTAATTTCTAATTATCAGCGTTTTTGGCTGGCGGCGTAGCGATGCGCTGGTTACTCTGAAAACGGTCTATGCAAATTAACAAAAGAGAATAGCTATGCATGATGCAAACATCCGCGTTGCCATCGCGGGAGCCGGGGGGCGTATGGGCCGCCAGTTGATTCAGGCGGCGCTGGCATTAGAAGGCGTGCAGCTGGGCGCGGCGCTGGAGCGCGAAGGATCTTCTTTACTGGGCAGCGACGCCGGTGAGCTGGCTGGTGCAGGGAAAACAGGCGTTACCGTGCAAAGCAGCCTCGATGCGGTAAAAGATGATTTTGATGTGTTTATCGATTTTACCCGTCCGGAAGGTACGCTGAACCATCTCGCTTTTTGTCGCCAGCAT
Organism: Escherichia sp. WS33; assembly: GCF_046486385.1. Classification (NCBI taxonomy): domain Bacteria; kingdom Pseudomonadati; phylum Pseudomonadota; class Gammaproteobacteria; order Enterobacterales; family Enterobacteriaceae; genus Escherichia; species Escherichia sp. WS33. Next base: position 25,097 of record NZ_JBJQLJ010000012.1, read on the forward strand.
GGCAAAGGGATGGTGATCGGCACTACGGGGTTTGACGAAGCCGGTAAACAGGCGATTCGTGACGCCGCCGCCGATATTGCGATTGTCTTTGCCGCCAATTTTAGCGTTGGCGTTAACGTCATGCTTAAGCTGCTGGAGAAAGCAGCCAAAGTGATGGGTGACTACACCGATATCGAAATTATTGAAGCACATCATAGACATAAAGTTGATGCGCCGTCAGGCACCGCACTGGCAATGGGAGAGGCGATCGCCCACGCCCTTGATAAAGATCTGAAAGATTGCGCGGTCTACAGTCGTGAAGGCCACACCGGTGAACGTGTGCCTGGCACCATTGGTTTTGCCACCGTGCGTGCAGGTGACATCGTTGGCGAACATACCGCGATGTTTGCCGATATTGGCGAGCGTCTGGAGATCACCCATAAGGCGTCCAGCCGCATGACATTTGCTAACGGCGCGGTAAGATCGGCTTTGTGGTTGAGTAGTAATGAAAGTGGTCTTTTTGATATGCGAGATGTGCTTGATCTCAATAGTTTGTAACCACAAAATATTTGTTATGGTGCAAGAATAACACATTTAATTTATTGATTATAAAGGGCTTTAATTTTTGGCCCTTTTATTTTTAGTGTTATGTTTTTAAATTGTCTATAAGTGCCAAAAATTACATGTTTTGTCTTCGGTTTTTGTTGTTTTAATGTAAATTTTGACCATTTGGTCCACTTTTCCCTACTCGCTTTTATTTCATGCAATCTTCTTGCTGCGCAAGCGTTTTCTAGAACAGGTTATATGATCTTTTTGCCGCTTAATGCCTGTAAAACATGCATGAGCCACAAAATAATATAAAAAATCCCGCCATTAAGTTGACTTTTAGCGCCCATATCTCCAGAATGCCGCCGTTTGCCAGAAATTCGTCGGTAAGCAGATTTGCATTGATTTACGTCATCATTGTGAATTAATATGCAAATAAAGTGAGTGAATATTCTCTGGAGGGTGTTTTGATTAAGTCAGCGCTATTGGTTCTGGAAGACGGAACCCAGTTTCACGGTCGGGCCATAGGGGCAACAGGTTCGGCGGTTGGGGAAGTCGTTTTCAATACTTCAATGACCGGTTATCAAGAAATCCTCACTGATCCTTCCTATTCTCGTCAAATCGTTACTCTTACTTATCCCCATATTGGCAATGTCGGCACTAATGACGCCGATGAAGAATCTTCTCAGGTACATGCACAAGGTCTGGTGATTCGCGACCTGCCGCTGATTGCCAGCAACTTCCGTAATACCGAAGACCTCTCTTCTTACCTGAAGCGCCATAACATCGTGGCGATTGCCGATATCGATACCCGTAAGCTGACGCGTTTACTGCGCGAGAAAGGCGCACAGAATGGCTGCATTATCGCAGGCGATAACCCGGATGCGGCGTTGGCGTTAGAAAAAGCCCGCGCGTTCCCAGGTCTGAATGGCATGGATCTGGCAAAAGAAGTGACCACCGCAGAAGCCTATAGCTGGACACAAGGGAGCTGGACGTTGACCGGCGGCCTGCCAGAAGCGAAAAAAGAAGACGAGCTGCCGTTCCACGTCGTGGCTTATGATTTTGGTGCCAAGCGCAACATCCTGCGGATGCTGGTGGATAGAGGCTGTCGCCTGACCATCGTTCCGGCGCAAACTTCTGCGGAAGATGTGCTGAAAATGAATCCAGACGGCATCTTCCTCTCCAACGGTCCTGGCGACCCGGCCCCGTGCGATTACGCCATTACCGCCATCCAGAAATTCCTCGAAACCGATATTCCGGTATTCGGCATCTGCCTCGGTCATCAGCTGCTGGCGCTGGCGAGCGGTGCGAAGACTGTCAAAATGAAATTTGGTCACCACGGCGGCAACCATCCGGTTAAAGATGTGGAGAAAAACGTGGTGATGATCACCGCCCAGAACCACGGTTTTGCGGTGGATGAAGCAACATTACCTGCAAACCTGCGTGTCACGCATAAATCCCTGTTCGACGGTACGTTACAGGGCATTCATCGCACTGATAAACCGGCGTTCAGCTTCCAGGGTCACCCGGAAGCCAGCCCTGGGCCACACGACGCAGCGCCGTTGTTCGACCACTTTATCGAGTTAATTGAGCAGTACCGTAAAACCGCTAAGTAATCAGGAGTAAAAGAGCCATGCCAAAACGTACAGATATAAAAAGTATCCTGATTCTGGGTGCGGGCCCGATTGTTATCGGTCAGGCGTGTGAGTTTGACTACTCTGGCGCGCAAGCATGTAAAGCCCTGCGCGAAGAGGGTTACCGCGTCATTCTGGTGAACTCCAACCCGGCGACCATCATGACCGACCCGGAAATGGCCGATGCGACCTACATCGAGCCGATTCACTGGGAAGTAGTACGCAAGATTATTGAAAAAGAGCGCCCGGACGCGGTGCTGCCAACGATGGGCGGTCAGACGGCGCTGAACTGCGCGCTGGAGCTGGAGCGTCAGGGCGTGTTGGAAGAGTTCGGCGTGACTATGATTGGTGCGACCGCCGATGCGATTGATAAAGCAGAAGACCGCCGTCGTTTCGACGTAGCGATGAAGAAAATTGGTCTGGAAACCGCGCGTTCCGGTATCGCACACACGATGGAAGAAGCGCTGGCGGTTGCCGCTGACGTGGGCTTCCCGTGCATTATTCGCCCATCCTTTACCATGGGCGGTAGCGGCGGCGGTATCGCTTATAACCGCGAAGAGTTTGAAGAAATTTGCGCCCGCGGTCTGGATCTCTCCCCAACCAAAGAGCTGCTGATTGATGAGTCGCTGATCGGCTGGAAAGAGTACGAGATGGAAGTGGTGCGTGATAAAAACGACAACTGCATCATCGTCTGCTCTATCGAAAACTTTGATGCGATGGGCATCCATACCGGTGACTCCATCACTGTCGCGCCAGCCCAAACGCTGACCGACAAAGAATATCAAATCATGCGTAACGCCTCGATGGCGGTGCTGCGTGAAATCGGCGTTGAAACCGGTGGTTCCAATGTCCAGTTTGCGGTGAACCCGAAAAACGGTCGCCTGATTGTTATCGAAATGAACCCACGCGTGTCCCGTTCTTCGGCGCTGGCGTCGAAAGCGACCGGTTTCCCGATTGCTAAAGTGGCGGCGAAACTGGCGGTGGGTTACACCCTCGACGAACTGATGAACGACATCACTGGCGGACGTACTCCGGCCTCCTTCGAGCCGTCCATCGACTATGTGGTTACTAAAATTCCTCGCTTCAACTTCGAAAAATTCGCTGGTGCTAACGACCGTCTGACCACTCAGATGAAATCGGTTGGCGAAGTGATGGCGATTGGTCGCACGCAGCAGGAATCCCTGCAAAAAGCGCTGCGCGGCCTGGAAGTCGGTGCGACTGGATTCGACCCGAAAGTGAGCCTCGATGACCCGGAAGCGTTAACCAAAATCCGTCGCGAACTGAAAGATGCTGGCGCAGAGCGTATCTGGTACATCGCCGATGCCTTCCGTGCGGGCCTGTCTGTGGACGGCGTGTTCAACCTGACCAATATTGACCGCTGGTTCCTGGTACAGATTGAAGAACTGGTGCGTCTGGAAGAGAAAGTAGCGGAAGTGGGCATCACTGGCCTGAACGCTGAATTCCTGCGCCAGCTGAAACGCAAAGGCTTTGCCGATGCGCGTCTGGCAAAACTGGCGGGCGTGCGCGAAGCGGAAATCCGCAAGCTGCGCGACCAGTATGACCTGCACCCGGTTTATAAGCGCGTGGATACCTGTGCGGCAGAGTTCGCCACCGACACCGCTTACATGTACTCCACTTATGAAGAAGAGTGCGAAGCGAATCCGTCTACCGACCGTGAAAAAATCATGGTTCTCGGCGGCGGCCCGAACCGTATCGGTCAGGGTATCGAATTCGACTACTGCTGTGTACACGCCTCGCTGGCGCTGCGCGAAGACGGTTACGAAACCATTATGGTTAACTGTAACCCGGAAACCGTCTCCACCGACTACGACACTTCCGATCGCCTCTACTTCGAGCCAGTAACTCTGGAAGATGTGCTAGAAATCGTGCGTATTGAGAAGCCGAAAGGCGTTATCGTTCAGTACGGCGGTCAGACCCCGCTGAAACTGGCGCGCGCGCTGGAAGCTGCTGGCGTACCGGTTATCGGCACCAGCCCGGATGCTATCGACCGTGCAGAAGACCGTGAACGCTTCCAGCATGCGGTTGAGCGTCTGAAACTGAAACAACCGGCGAACGCCACCGTTACCGCTATTGAAATGGCGGTAGAGAAGGCGAAAGAGATTGGCTACCCGCTGGTGGTACGTCCGTCTTACGTTCTCGGCGGTCGGGCGATGGAAATCGTCTATGACGAAGCTGACCTGCGTCGCTACTTCCAGACGGCGGTCAGCGTGTCTAACGATGCGCCAGTGTTGCTGGATCACTTCCTTGATGACGCGGTAGAAGTTGACGTGGATGCCATCTGCGACGGCGAAATGGTGCTGATTGGCGGCATCATGGAGCACATCGAGCAGGCGGGCGTGCACTCCGGTGACTCCGCATGTTCTCTGCCAGCCTACACCTTAAGTCAGGAAATTCAGGATGTGATGCGCCAGCAGGTGCAGAAACTGGCCTTCGAATTGCAGGTGCGCGGTCTGATGAACGTGCAGTTTGCGGTGAAAAACAACGAAGTCTACCTGATTGAAGTTAACCCGCGTGCGGCGCGTACCGTTCCGTTCGTCTCCAAAGCCACCGGCGTACCGCTGGCAAAAGTGGCGGCGCGTGTGATGGCTGGCAAATCGCTGGCTGAGCAGGGCGTAACCAAAGAAGTTATCCCGCCGTACTACTCGGTGAAAGAAGTGGTGCTGCCGTTCAATAAATTCCCGGGTGTTGACCCGCTGTTAGGGCCAGAAATGCGCTCCACCGGGGAAGTGATGGGCGTGGGCCGCACCTTCGCTGAAGCGTTTGCCAAAGCGCAGCTGGGCAGCAACTCCACCATGAAGAAACACGGTCGTGCGTTGCTTTCCGTGCGCGAAGGCGATAAAGAACGCGTGGTGGACCTGGCGGCAAAACTGCTGAAACAGGGCTTCGAGCTGGATGCGACCCACGGCACGGCGATTGTGCTGGGCGAAGCGGGCATTAATCCGCGTCTGGTGAACAAGGTGCATGAAGGCCGTCCGCACATTCAGGACCGCATCAAGAATGGCGAATATACCTACATCATCAACACCACTTCAGGCCGTCGCGCGATTGAAGACTCCCGCGTGATCCGTCGCAGTGCGCTGCAATATAAAGTGCATTATGACACCACCCTGAACGGTGGTTTCGCTACCGCGATGGCGCTGAATGCCGACGCGACCGAAAAAGTAATTTCGGTGCAGGAAATGCACGCGCAGATCAAATAATAGCGTGTCATGGCGGATATTTTTCATCCGCTAATTTGATCGAATAAGTAATACGGTTCTCTGATGAGGACCGTTTTTTTTGCCCATTAAGTAAATCTTTTGGGGAATCGATATTTTTGATGACATAAGCAGGATTTAGCTCACACTTATCGACGGTGAAGTTGCATACTATCGATATATCCACAATTTTAATATGGCCTTGTTTAATTGCTTCAAAACGAGTCATAGCCAGACTTTTAATTTGTGAAACTGGAGTTCGTATGTGTGAAGGATATGTTGAAAAACCACTCTACTTGTTAATCGCCGAATGGATGATGGCTGAAAATCGGTGGGTGATAGCAAGAGAGATCTCTATTCATTTCGATATTGAACACAGCAAGGCGGTTAATACCCTGACTTATATTCTGTCGGAAGTCGCAGAAATAAGCTGCGAAGTTAAGATGATCCCTAATAAGCTGGAAGGACGGGGATGCCAGTGCCAGCGACTGGTAAAAGTGGTCGATATCGATGAGCAAATTTACGCGCGCCTGCGCAATAACAGCCGGGATAAATTAGTCGGCGTAAGAAAGACGCCGCGTATTCCTGCCGTTCCGCTCACGGAACTTAACCGCGAGCAGAAGTGGCAGATGATGTTGTCAAAGAGTATGCGTCGTTAATTTTATCTCGTTGATACCGGGCGTCCTGCTTGCCAGATGCGATGTTGTAGCATCTTATCCAGCAACCAGGTCGCATCCGGCAAGATCACCGTTTAGGCGTCACATCCGTCGTCCCCTGCAAACGGGGGCGATTTTCCTCCATTTGCCTCAGTGGCTGTGTTTCATGTAACGATGCATGACAGCGCCCGACAAGATCCTGATACTCTTTGGTATTCAACCGTTTCCAGTGTAACTCGTCGTCACTAACACTGCGTACAGCGCGGGCTGGCGTACCCATCAACAACTGGCGTTTCTCGCCGTGAAAGCCTGCTTTGACAAAGCTCATGGCGGCAACAATGCTCTCTTCGCCAATGACCGCGCCATCCATAATCACGCTGTTCATCCCGACCAATGCATCGCGACCAATCACACAACCATGCAGGATCGCTCCGTGCCCGATATGGCCGTTTTCCCCAACGATGGTGTCAGTGTCGCAGTAGCCATGCATAATGCAGCCATCCTGAATATTGGCTCCCGCTTGCACGATCAACCGCCCGTAGTCACCACGCAGTGAGGCGAGTGGGCCGATGTAGACACCGGCTCCCACAATCACATCGCCAATCAAGACGGCACTGGGATGGACAAACGCCGTCGGGTGAACCACCGGAATTAACCCCTCAAAGGCGTAATAGCTCACGGTTGTTAACGTCCTTTCCACACCGGATCGCGCTTCTCGGCAAACGCCAGCGGCCCTTCAATGGCATCCTCCGAATGCAGAACCGACGGATAGTGTTTCAACACGCCGCTGCGAATATAGCGATACGCTTCTTCTACCGGCATTTCGCTGGTGGTGCGGAAGATCTCTTTCAGCGCCGCAATCGCCAGCGGGGCGCTGTTAACCAGCTGCTGCGCCAGTTCGCGGGCGTTATCCATCAGTTCCGCCTGGCTAACCACGCGGTTGACTATCCCCCAACGCAGCGCCTCTTCTGCGCCCATTCGTCTGCCGGTCATCACCATTTCATTGACGATGGCAGGCGGCAGGATCTTCGGTAGACGCAGCACGCCGCCGCTGTCAGGAACGATGCCCAGCTTGGCTTCCGGCAGGGCGAAGCTGGCGTTATCGGCACAAACAATAAAATCTGCCGCCAGCGCCAGTTCGAAACCGCCGCCAAAGGCATAGCCGTTCACAGCTGCGATAACCGGTTTGTCGAGATTGAAAATTTCGGTTAATCCCGCAAATCCACCCGGGCCAAAGTCAGCATCCGGTGCTTCGCCTTCTGCTGCCGCTTTTAAATCCCAGCCCGCGGAAAAGAACTTCTCTCCGGCACCGGTAATAATGGCGACACGTAATTGCGGATCGTCACGGAAATTTAGAAATACTTCGCCCATTTCAAAGCTGGTTTTTGCATCAATAGCATTCGCTTTTGGACGATCAAGGGTAATTTCCAGAATTGATCCATTGCGGGTCAGATGTAATGATTCACTCATTCCTTTTCTCCATTTTTGCTTTTTCAGGGACGACAACATCCCTGCAAAAAATGCATATTGTTTTATAGCGTGATTATTAGCTGGCAGGGTAGTTCCCTGCTGTTTCATTTATTTCAGATTCTTTCTAATTATTTTCCCCGAGCAATTACGTGGCAGATCTTTTCTGATCTCCAGATAAGAGGGCACTTTAAATTTCGCCATATTTTGTTCGCAGAAGCGGAAAAATTCCTCTTCGCTCAATGTTTCACCTTCATTCAGCACCACAAATGCTTTGATGGCTTCATCGCGAATCGAATCTTTAATACCCACAACCACGATATCCTGAATTTTTGGATGGGTGGCGATGATATTTTCCAGCTCCACGCAGGAGACATTCTCGCCACCGCGTTTGATCATATTGCAGCGGCGATCGACGAAATAAAAAAAGCCCTCTTCGTCGCAGTATCCGGTATCGCCGGTATGTAGCCAGCCGTCGGCTTCCAGCACTTTCGCAGTGGCTTTCGGGTTGAGAAAATACTCTTTGAAGATGGTTTTCCCTGGTACGCCTTTAATACAGATTTCACCGATCTCACCTGCCGGGAGCGGGCGATTGTGATCGTCGCGGATCTCCGCTTCGTAGCAAAACCCCGCCCGACCAATCGACGGCCAGCGTCGTTTATCGCCAGGGCGATCGCCGATAATGCCCACAATGGTTTCCGTCATCCCATAAGACGTCAGCAAGCGAACGCCGAAGCGTTCACAAAACGCATCTTTTTCCTGCTCCGACAAGTTGAGATAAAACATCACTTCCCGCAGGCGGTGTTGCCGATCGTTCGCTGAAGGCGGCTGCACCATCAACGTACGGATCATCATCGGAATACATTCGGTAATGGTGGCGCGGTACTTCTGCACCTGTCCCCAGAAGGCGCGGGCGCTGTATTTCTCGACCAGCACAAAGGTGGCCCCGGCAGAAAACGCCGCCATCGCCGCAGTACACTGGCAATCGATATGAAACGCAGGCATTACCGTCAGGTAGACGTCATCGTCACGCAGTGCACACTGCCAGGCGGAGTAATATCCAGCGAAGCGCAGGTTGTAATGGGTAATCACCACACCTTTCGGTCGGGAGGTGGTGCCGGAGGTGAAGAGAATTTCCGCCGTATCGTCAGTCGATAGCGGCGGTGCATAGCACAAGGTGGCAGGTTGTTGATTTTTCAGTTGAGTAAACGAACTCACGCCATCATCAGCGGGAAGTGCCACATCTGTCAGGCAAATGTGCCGCAATTGAGTGGCATCTTCCTGCTGAATCTGTTGATACATAGGATAGAATTGCGCACTGGTCACCAGCAGGCACGCCTGGCTATTTTGCAGGATCCACGCGCTTTCCTCGCGTAACAGGCGGGCGTTAATCGGCACCATAATCGCGCCAATTTTTGCCAGCCCGAACCAGCAAAAGATAAATTCCGGGCAGTTGTCGAGATGTAGTGCAACCTTGTCGCCTTTGCGAATCCCCAGCGTATAAAACAGGTTTGCCGTGCGGTTAATCTCCTGATTTAACTCAAGATAACTATACCGGTTAACGACTCCGCCGCTGGATTCACAAATCAGCGCCGTTTTATGACCGTAAACGTCCGCAAGATCGTCCCACATTTGACGTAGATGTTGTCCGCCAATGATATCCATTGCACCTCTATCCATTTTTGTTCGTTTGTTATTGGGCGGGCGCTAGTCAGGCAAGCCGACTGACGCCACGCGTTTAGTCCTCAACTTTGGCCAGACCTTTGCTGACCAACTCCTGAATGTCGTTTTCGCTGTAGCCGATATTTTTCAAAATGGCAGCCGTGTCCATGCCATGTGAGGGCATTCCGCGCCAGATTTGTCCGGGGTTATTTTTGAATTTCGGCATGATGTTCGGCCCTTTGCAGGTGCGACCATCCATCGTTTGCCACTGAGTGATTGATTCACGGGCAACATACTGTGGATTGCTTTCCAGTTCCGGTACGGTCAGTACTTTGGCACAGGCGATATTCAGTTCGGCAAAGCGTTCTTTAACTTCTGCGATGGTATGTGCCGCCAGCCAGGCATCGAGTTTTTCTTCTACCAGTGGGCCGTAAGGGCATTCGATACGGTGGATAAGCTGAGTGCCTTCCGGGATTTCCGGCGTACCGAGTAGATGTGCGAGGCCAATATCTTTAAAGCACTCTTCAATTTGGGTAATGCCCACCAGTTCCATCACGATGTAGCCGTCGGCGCATTTATACAGACCGCAACCGGCGTAGTAGGGATCTTTACCTTTGCTCATGCGCGGGCACATTTCGCCGCCGTTGAAGTAATCCATCATGAAGTACTGGCCCATACGCAGCATCACTTCATACATGGCGATGTCGATACTTTCGCCTTTACCGGTTTCACGCACTTTATGCAGTGCTGCCAGCGCCGCCGTGGTGGCGGTCAGGCCAGAAAAGTAATCGGCGGTATACGGGAAGGCAGGCATTGGCTGGTCAACATCACCGTTCTGAATCAGGTAACCACTAAAGGCCTGGGCGATAGTGTTATAGGCCGGAAGATTGGTGTACTCCTCGGTGCCGTACTGACCAAAACCGGACAGGTGAGCGATAACCAGTTTCGGGTTGTGCTGCCACAGTACTTCATCGGTAATGCCACGACGGGCAAAGGCCGGACCTTTACTGGCTTCGATGAAGATATCGGTGGTTTCCATTAATTTCAGAAACGCTTCGCGGCCTTCATCTTTGAAAATATTTAACGACAGCGCGTGCAAATTGCGGCGGGAGAGTTGCGGGTAGTTCGGTTGAACGCGAATGGTGTCGGCCCAGGCGACGTTCTCGATCCAGATAACTTCCGCGCCCCATTCTGCGAACATTTGCCCGGCAAACGGTCCGGCGATTTCGATACCGGAGAAGACAACGCGCAATCCGGCCAACGGCCCGAATTTCGGCATGGGTAGATGATCCATTATTTGCTCCTGAAAAATTTATGTAGCGCATGACTGCCGGATGCGGCGTAAACGCTTTATCCGGCCTACATTCGTGCTCCCGTAGGCCTGATAAGACGCATCAGCGTCGCATCAGGCAGCGCATTGACTTAGCGGTATTGCTTCAGCACCGCACGACCCAGCGTCAGGATCTGCATTTCGTCAGATCCCCCGGAGACGCGGTCTACACGCAGGTCACGCCAGAAGCGGCTGATGCGGTGGTTGCCCGCAATCCCGACACCGCCCAGCACCTGCATTGCGCTATCCACCACTTCAAATGCCGCATTGGCGCAGAAGTATTTGCACATCGCTGCATCGCCAGAGGTGATGGTGCCGTTGTCTGCTTTCCACGCTGCTTCATACAGCATGTTTTTCATGGAGTTTAATTTGATCGCCATGTGGGCGAATTTTTCCTGAATCAACTGGAAACGACCAATAGCCTCGCCAAACTGCACGCGCTGGTTGGCGTAGCGCGCCGCATCTTCAAAGGCGCACATCGCCGTACCGTAGTTGGTCAGGGCTACCAGGAAACGTTCATGGTCGAACTCTTCTTTGACGCGGTTAAAGCCGTTACCTTCCCGACCGAACATGTCTTTCTCGTCCAGTTCCACGTCGTCAAAGGTGATTTCACAGCAGCTATCCATACGCAGACCGAGCTTTTCAAGTTTGGTCACTTTGATGCCCGGTTTGCTCATATCAACAAACCATTCGGTGTAGACAGGTTTGTCCGGAGAAGCCCCGTCGCGCGCCATCACCACGATGTACGGGGTGTAGGCGCTGCTGGTAATAAAACACTTACTACCATTAAGATAAATCTTACCATTTCTACGGGTATAAGTCGTTTTCAGGCTACCCACGTCGGAGCCCGCGCCCGGTTCGGTAATCGCTGAGTTCCACATCTGCTTACCGGTGCCGCGGAAAGCCATAATCTTGTCGATCTGCTCTTGTGTGCCTTCGCGCAGGAAGGTGTTGAACCCGCCCGGCAACTGGTACAGTACATAGGTTGGTGCCCCCAGACGTCCCAGCTCCATCCACACGGCGGCGAGAGTAACAAACCCCGCGTCCAGACCACCGTGCTCTTCAGGGATCAGCAGACTGTCGATACCCATATCCGCCAGTGCTTTGACAAAACGTTCCGGGTAGACGCTGTCACGGTCGCACTCGGCAAAATAGGCCTCCCAGTTTTCGCTGGCCATCAGTTCGCGGATACCGGCGACAAACAGTTCCTGCTCATCATTTAAATTAAAATCCATCTTTCAACCTCTTGATATTTTGGGGGTTAATTAATCTTTCCAGTTCTGTTTCGCGTCTTTAATAAAGGAGAGCGTCACCATAATGTTGACGAAGAACAGCGGGCATCCTCCGGCGATAATGGCGGTTTGAATCGGTTTCAGGCCGCCGAGCGCCAGCAGAACAATACCGATAATGCCAACCAGAATTGACCAACCGATACGCACCAGCAGCGGTGGTTCTTCACCATCGCGTACTTCGCGGCAAGTGGACATCGCCAGGGTATAAGAGCAGGCGTTAACCAGCGTAACGGTGGCAATAAAGCAGAGGATGAAGAAGCCCCACATGGTGGCGGTGCTGAGTGGCAGAGCGGCCCAGGTTTCGATGATGGCGCGCGCCACACCGTACTGTTCGATCAGATTTGGAATGTTGATGATGTTTTTATCCATCAACAGCAGAGTGTTACTACCGAGCACGGTCCACAGGATCCAGGTGGATGCTGTCAGCCCCATCACCATGCCGAAGCACAGTTCACGCACAGTACGACCACGGGAGATGCGGGCGAGGAAGATACTCATCTGGATGGCGTAAATCACCCACCATGCCCAGTAGAACACGGTCCAGCCCTGCGGGAAGCCGCCTTTAGCGATGGGATCGGTATAGAACAACATTCGCGGCAGATACATCAGCAACATCCCCACCGAATCGGTGAAGTAGTTCATGATGAAGCTGGCACCGCTGACAATGAACACCCAACCCAGCATCAGGAAGCTCAGGTAACTACGCACGTCACTGGCGATACGTACCCCTTTTTGCAGACCGCAAGCGACGCAAATGGCGTTGAGGATAATCCAGCAGGTAATGATGATAGCGTCCAGTTGCAGGGTATGCGGAATGCCAAACAACCATTGCATACACTCGGTCACCAGCGGCGTGGCAAGGCCCAGACTGGTACCCATCGCGAAGATCAAGGCGACGAGATAGAAGTTGTCGACGATAGTGCCGAACAACCCTTTGGCGTGTTTTTCACCTACCAGCGGCACCAGTGTCGAGCTGGGGCGAATCACTTCCATTTTGCGGACAAAGAAGAAGTAAGCGAAGGCGACTGAAAGGAAGCTGTAAGTGGCCCACGGCAGAGGTCCCCAGTGGAACAAGCTGTAAGCCAGCCCCAACTCTTTCGCCCCTGTCGAGTTCGGTTCTAAGCCAAACGGCGGGGTGGAGATGTAGTAGTAGATCTCAATCGATCCCCAGAACAGTACGGCAGCAGACGTACAGGAGGCGAACATCATAAAGATCCAACTGGCGGTACTAAATTCAGGTGGTTCGTTACCTAAACGCTTTTTGGCATACGGGCCAAACACCAGCCAGAACCAACCGAAAAGCATCACCACCATATACCATTCAAATGCCCATCCCCATACATTGGTGACGTAACTGAATACAGCATTAATAACGACATTCGCTGCATCCAGATCTCTGACTGTAAGCCAACAAAGTATGCCGACGATTATTAACGGCGGAAAGAAAACCTTCGGTTCTATTCCCGTTTTTCTCTTTTCATTCTTCATGAGTTAATTCCACTGTGAAAACGAATATTTATTTTGCGTTCCCGTTTGTTTTATTTTTGTTAACATTTAATATAATTATTATTAACCTCGTGGACGCGTTAATGGCTAACTCATAATGGGTATTCAATAAGCTGCATTCTGTGATTGTTATCACATTTTTGTTTCGGGTGAATAGAGGGCGCTTTTCTCGTTAATTTTGATTATTAATCAGTTTGTTATGTTGTGTTGTGAGTAAAAAAATAGCATCTGACTTTCAATATTGGTGATCCATAAAGCAATATTGAAAATTTCTTTTTGCTACGCCATGTTTTCAATATTGGTGAGGAACTTAACAATATTGAAAGTTGGATTTATCTGCGTGTGACATTTTCAATATTGGTGATTAAAGTTTTATTTCCAAATTAAAGGGCGTGATATCTGTAATTAACACCACCGATATGAACGACGTTTCCTTCATGATTTCTGGAGATGCAATGAAGATTATTACTTGCTATAAGTGCGTGCCTGATGAACAGGATATTGCGGTCAATAATGCTGATGGTTCATTAGACTTCAGCAAAGCCGATGCTAAAATAAGCCAATACGATCTGAACGCTATTGAAGCGGCTTGCCAGCTAAAGCAACAGGCAGCAGAGGCGCAGGTGACGGCCTTAAGTGTGGGCGGTAAAGCCCTGACCAACGCCAAAGGGCGTAAAGATGTGCTATCGCGCGGCCCGGATGAACTGATTGTGGTGATTGATGACCAGTTCGAGCAGGCACTGCCGCAACAAACGGCGAGCGCACTGGCTGCAGCCGCCCAGAAAGCAGGCTTTGATTTGATCCTCTGTGGCGATGGTTCTTCCGACCTTTATGCCCAGCAGGTTGGTCTGCTGGTGGGCGAAATCCTCAATATTCCGGCAGTTAACGGCGTCAGCAAAATTATCTCCCTGGCTGCAGATACCCTCACCGTTGAGCGCGAACTGGAAGATGAAACCGAAACCTTAAGCATTCCGCTGCCTGCGGTTGTTGCTGTTTCCACTGATATCAATTCCCCACAAATTCCTTCGATGAAAGCCATTCTCGGCGCGGCGAAAAAGCCCGTCCAGGTATGGTCGGCGGCGGATATTGGTTTTAACGCAGAGGCAGCCTGGTCAGAACAACAGGTTGCCGCGCCGAAACAGCGCGAACGTCAGCGCATCGTGATTGAAGGCGACGGCGAAGAACAGATCGCCGCATTTGCTGAAAATCTTCGCAAAGTCATTTAATTACAGGGGATGCTATGAACACGTTTTCTCAAGTCTGGGTATTCAGCGATACCCCTTCTCGTCTGCCGGAACTGATGAACGGTGCGCAGGCTTTAGCTAATCAAATCAACACCTTTGTCCTCAATGATGCCGACGGCGCACAGGCAATCCAGCTCGGCGCTAATCATGTCTGGAAATTAAACGGCAAACCGGACGATCGGATGATCGAAGATTACGCCGGTGTCATGGCTGACACTATTCGCCAGCACGGCGCAGACGGCCTGGTGCTGCTGCCAAACACCCGTCGCGGCAAATTACTGGCGGCAAAACTGGGTTATCGCCTTAAAGCGGCGGTGTCTAACGATGCCAGCACCGTCAGCGTACAGGACGGTAAAGCGACAGTGAAACACATGGTTTACGGTGGTCTGGCGATTGGCGAAGAACGCATTGCCACGCCGTATGCGGTACTGACCATCAGCAGCGGCACGTTCGATGCGGCTCAGCCAGACGCGTCACGCACTGGCGAAACGCACACCGTGGAGTGGCAGGCTCCGGCTGTGGCGATTACCCGCACGGCAACCCAGGCGCGCCAGAGCAACAGCGTCGATCTCGACAAAGCCCGTCTGGTGGTCAGCGTCGGTCGCGGTATTGGCAGCAAAGAGAACATTGCGCTGGCAGAACAGCTTTGCAAGGCGATAGGTGCGGAGTTGGCCTGTTCTCGTCCGGTGGCGGAAAACGAAAAATGGATGGAGCACGAACGCTATGTCGGTATCTCCAACCTGATGCTGAAACCTGAACTGTACCTGGCGGTGGGGATCTCCGGGCAGATCCAGCACATGGTTGGTGCTAATGCATCGCAAACCATTTTCGCCATCAATAAAGATAAAAATGCGCCGATCTTCCAGTACGCGGATTACGGCATTGTTGGTGACGCCGTGAAGATCCTTCCGGCGCTGACCGCAGCTTTAGCGCGTTGATCCACTCTGGCAGGGCTGCATTTTGGCCCTGCCGCTGACAGGGAGCTCTTATGTCCGAAGATATCTTTGACGCCATCATCGTCGGTGCTGGGCTTGCCGGTTCGGTTGCCGCACTGGTGCTCGCCCGCGAAGGGGCGCAAGTGTTAGTTATCGAGCGTGGCAATTCCGCAGGTGCCAAGAACGTCACCGGCGGGCGTCTCTATGCCCACAGCCTGGAACACATTATTCCTGGTTTCGCCGACTCCGCCCCCGTAGAACGCCTGATCACCCATGAAAAACTCGCGTTTATGACGGAAAAGTCAGCGATGACTATGGACTACTGCAATGGTGACGAAACCTCGCCATCCCAGCGTTCTTACTCCGTTTTGCGCAGTAAATTTGATGCCTGGCTGATGGAGCAGGCCGAAGAAGCGGGCGCGCAGTTAATTACCGGGATCCGCGTCGATAACCTCGTACAGCGCGATGGCAAAGTCGTCGGTGTAGAAGCCGATGGCGATGTGATTGAAGCGAAAACGGTGATCCTTGCTGATGGAGTGAACTCCATCCTTGCCGAAAAGCTGGGGATGGCAAAACGCGTTAAACCGACGGATGTGGCGGTTGGCGTGAAGGAACTGATCGAGTTACCGAAGTCGGTAATCGAAGACCGTTTTCAGTTGCAGGGTAATCAGGGCGCGGCTTGTCTGTTTGCGGGATCACCCACCGATGGCCTGATGGGCGGCGGCTTCCTTTATACCAATGAAAATACCCTGTCGCTGGGGCTGGTTTGTGGTCTGCATCATCTGCATGACGCAAAAAAATCGGTGCCGCAAATGCTGGAAGATTTCAAACAACATCCGGCCGTTGCACCGCTGATCGCGGGTGGCAAGCTGGTGGAATATTCCGCTCACGTAGTGCCGGAAGCAGGCATCAACATGCTGCCGGAGTTGGTTGGTGACGGCGTATTGATTGCCGGTGATGCCGCCGGAATGTGTATGAACCTCGGTTTTACCATTCGCGGTATGGATCTGGCGATTGCCGCCGGGGAAGCCGCAGCAAAAACCGTGCTTTCAGCGATGAAAAGCGACGATTTCAGTAAGCAAAAACTGGCGGAATATCGTCAGCATCTTGAGAGTGGCCCGCTGCGCGATATGCGTATGTACCAGAAACTACCGGCCTTCCTTGATAACCCACGCATGTTTAGCGGCTACCCGGAACTGGCGGTGGGCGTGGCGCGTGACCTGTTCACCATTGACGGCAGTGCGCCGGAACTGATGCGCAAGAAAATCCTCCGCCACGGCAAGAAAGTGGGCTTCATCAATCTGATCAAGGATGGCATGAAAGGAGTGACCGTTTTATGACTTCTCCCGTCAATGTGGACGTCAAACTGGGCGTCAATAAATTCAATGTCGATGAAGAGCATCCGCACATTGTTGTGAAGGCCGATGCCGATAAACAGGCCCTGGAGCTGCTGGTGAAAGCGTGCCCCGCAGGTCTGTACAAGAAGCAGGATGACGGCAGTGTGCGCTTCGATTACGCCGGATGTCTGGAGTGCGGCACCTGTCGCATTCTGGGGCTGGGGTCGGCGCTGGAACAGTGGGAATACCCGCGCGGCACCTTTGGTGTGGAGTTCCGTTACGGCTGATGTTGGTTTGATACGTAACGCCGTACTGACTCTCATTGCAAAAAAACAGGAATAACCCATGCAACCGTCCAGAAACTTTGACGATCTCAAATTCTCCTCAATTCACCGCCGCATTTTGCTGTGGGGAAGCGGTGGTCCGTTTCTGGATGGTTATGTACTGGTAATGATTGGCGTGGCGCTGGAGCAACTGACTCCGGCGCTAAAACTGGACGCTGACTGGATTGGCTTGTTGGGCGCGGGAACGCTCGCCGGGCTGTTCGTTGGCACATCGCTGTTTGGCTATATTTCCGATAAAGTCGGACGGCGCAAAATGTTCCTCATTGATATCATCGCCATCGGCGTGATATCGGTGGCGACGATGTTTGTCTCATCCCCTGTCGAACTGTTGGTGATGCGGGTACTTATCGGCATTGTCATCGGTGCAGATTATCCCATCGCCACCTCAATGATCACCGAGTTCTCCAGTACCCGTCAGCGGGCGTTTTCCATCAGCTTTATCGCCGCCATGTGGTATGTCGGCGCGACCTGCGCCGATCTGGTCGGCTACTGGCTTTATGATGTGGAAGGCGGCTGGCGCTGGATGCTGGGTAGCGCGGCGATCCCCTGTTTGTTGATTTTGATTGGTCGATTCGAACTGCCTGAATCTCCCCGCTGGTTATTACGCAAAGGGCGAGTAAAAGAGTGCGAAGAGATGATGATAAAACTGTTTGGCGAACCGGTGGCTTTCGATGAAGAGCAGCCGCAGCAAACCCGTTTTCGCGATCTGTTTAATCGCCGCCATTTTCCTTTTGTTCTGTTTGTTGCCGCCATCTGGACCTGCCAGGTGATCCCAATGTTCGCCATTTACACCTTTGGCCCGCAAATCGTTGGTTTGTTGGGATTGGGGGTTGGCAAAAACGCGGCACTGGGGAACGTGGTGATTAGCCTGTTCTTTATGCTCGGCTGTATTCCGCCGATGCTGTGGCTAAACACTGCCGGACGGCGTCCATTGTTGATTGGCAGCTTTGCCATGATGACGCTGGCGCTGGCGGTTTTGGGGCTGATCCCGGATATGGGGATCTGGCTGGTAGTGATGGCCTTTGCGGTGTATGCCTTTTTCTCTGGCGGGCCGGGTAATTTGCAGTGGCTCTATCCTAATGAACTCTTCCCGACAGATATCCGCGCCTCTGCCGTGGGCGTGATTATGTCCTTAAGCCGTATTGGCACCATTGTTTCGACCTGGGCACTGCCGATCTTTATCAATAATTACGGTATCAGTAACACGATGCTAATGGGGGCGGGTATCTCGCTGTTTGGCTTGTTGATTTCCGTAGCGTTTGCCCCGGAGACTCGAGGGATGTCACTGGCGCAAACCAGCAATATGACGATCCGCGGGCAGAGAATGGGGTAAATTGTTCAGATTTCTCTCTTTTCTGAATCAATATTATTGACTATAAGCCGCGTGAATATATGACTACACTTTGTGGGAAAACAAAGGCGTAATCACGCGGGCTACCTATGATTCTTATAATTTATGCGCATCCGTATCCGCATCATTCCCATGCGAATAAACGGATGCTTGAACAGGCAAGGACGCTGGAAGGCGTCGAAATTCGCTCTCTTTATCAACTCTATCCTGACTTCAATATCGATATTGCCGCCGAGCAGGAGGCGCTGTCTCGCGCCGATCTGATCGTCTGGCAGCACCCGATGCAGTGGTACAGCATTCCACCGCTCCTCAAACTTTGGATCGATAAAGTTTTCTCGCACGGCTGGGCTTACGGTCACGGCGGCACGGCGCTGCATGGCAAACATTTGCTGTGGGCGGTGACGACCGGCGGCGGGGAAAGCCATTTTGAAATTGGTGCGCATCCGGGCTTTGATGTGCTGTCGCAGCCGCTACAGGCGACGGCAATCTACTGCGGGCTGAACTGGCTGCCACCGTTTGCCATGCACTGCACCTTTATTTGTGACGACGAAACCCTCGAAGGGCAGGCGCGTCACTATAAGCAACGTCTGCTGGAATGGCAGGAGGCCCATCATGGATAGCCATACGCTGGTTCAGGCGCTGATCTACCTCGGATCGGCGGCGCTGATTGTACCCATTGCGGTACGTCTTGGTCTGGGATCGGTACTTGGCTACCTGATTGCCGGCTGCATTATTGGCCCGTGGGGGCTGCGACTGGTGACCGATGCCGAATCTATCCTGCACTTTGCCGAGATTGGCGTGGTGCTGATGCTGTTTATTATCGGCCTCGAACTCGATCCACAAAGGCTATGGAAGCTGCGTGCGGCAGTGTTCGGCGGCGGCGCATTGCAGATGGTGATTTGCGGCGGCCTGCTGGGGCTGTTCTGCATGTTACTTGGGCTGCGCTGGCAGGTCGCGGAATTGATCGGCATGACGCTGGCGCTCTCCTCTACGGCGATTGCCATGCAGGCGATGAATGAACGCAATCTGATGGTGACGCAAATGGGTCGCAGTGCCTTTGCGGTGCTGCTGTTCCAGGATATCGCGGCGATCCCGCTGGTGGCGATGATTCCGCTACTGGCAACGAGCAGTGCCTCGACGACGATGGGCGCATTTGCTCTCTCGGCGTTAAAAGTGGCGGGTGCGCTGGTGCTGGTGGTATTGCTGGGGCGCTATGTCACGCGTCCGGCGCTGCGTTTTGTAGCCCGCTCTGGCTTGCGGGAAGTGTTTAGTGCCGTGGCGTTATTCCTCGTGTTTGGCTTTGGTTTGCTGCTGGAAGAGGTCGGCTTGTCGATGGCGATGGGCGCGTTTCTGGCGGGCGTACTGCTGGCAAGTTCGGAATACCGTCATGCGCTGGAGAGCGATATCGAACCATTTAAAGGTTTGCTGTTGGGGCTGTTTTTCATCGGTGTTGGCATGTCGATAGACTTTGGCACGCTGCTTGAAAACCCATTGCGCATTGTCATTTTGCTGCTCGGTTTCCTCATCATCAAAATCGCCATGCTGTGGCTGATTGCCCGACCGTTGCAAGTGCCAAATAAACAGCGTCGTTGGTTTGCGGTGTTGTTAGGGCAGGGCAGTGAGTTTGCCTTTGTGGTATTTGGCGCGGCGCAGATGGCGAATGTGCTGGAGCCGGAGTGGGCGAAATCGCTGACCCTGGCGGTGGCGCTGTCGATGGCAGCAACGCCGATTCTGCTGGTGATCCTCAATCGCCTTGAGCAATCTTCTACTGAGGAAGCGCGTGAAGCCGATGAGATCGACGAAGAACAGCCGCGCGTGATTATCGCCGGATTCGGTCGTTTTGGGCAGATTACCGGACGTTTACTGCTCTCCAGCGGGGTGAAAATGGTGGTACTCGATCACGATCCGGACCATATCGAAACCTTGCGTAAATTTGGTATGAAAGTGTTTTATGGCGATGCCACGCGGATGGATTTACTGGAATCTGCCGGAGCGGCGAAAGCGGAAGTGCTGATTAACGCCATCGACGATCCGCAAACCAACCTGCAACTGACAGAGATGGTGAAAGAACATTTCCCGCATTTGCAGATTATTGCCCGCGCCCGCGATGTCGACCACTACATTCGTTTGCGTCAGGCAGGCGTTGAAAAGCCGGAGCGTGAAACCTTCGAAGGTGCGCTGAAAACCGGGCGTCTGGCACTGGAAAGTTTAGGTCTGGGGCCGTATGAAGCGCGAGAACGTGCCGATGTGTTCCGCCGCTTTAATATTCAGATGGTGGAAGAGATGGCAATGGTTGAGAACGACACCAAAGCCCGCGCGGCGGTCTATAAACGCACCAGCGCGATGTTAAGTGAGATCATTACCGAGGACCGCGAACATCTGTCATTAATTCAACGACATGGCTGGCAGGGAACCGAAGAAGGTAAACATACCGGCAACATGGCGGATGAACCGGAAACGAAACCCTCATCCTAATAAAGAGTGACGTAAATCACACTTTACAGCTAACTGTTTGTTTTTGTTTCATTGTAATGCGGCGAGTCCAGGGAGAGAGCGTGGACTCGCCAGCAGAATATAAAATTTTCCTCAACATCATCCTCGCACCAGTCGACGACGGTTTACGCTTTACGTATAGTGGCGACAATTTTTTTTATCGGGAAATCTCAATGATCAGTCTGATTGCGGCGTTAGCGGTAGATCGCGTTATCGGCATGGAAAACGCCATGCCGTGGAACCTGCCTGCCGATCTCGCCTGGTTTAAACGCAACACCTTAAATAAACCCGTGATTATGGGCCGCCATACCTGGGAATCAATCGGTCGTCCGTTGCCAGGACGCAAAAATATTATCCTCAGCAGTCAACCGGGTACGGACGATCGCGTAACGTGGGTGAAGTCGGTGGATGAAGCCATCGCGGCGTGTGGTGACGTACCAGAAATCATGGTGATTGGCGGCGGTCGCGTTTATGAGCAGTTCCTGCCAAAAGCGCAAAAACTGTATCTGACGCATATCGACGCAGAAGTGGAAGGCGACACCCATTTCCCGGATTACGAGCCGGATGACTGGGAATCGGTATTCAGCGAATTCCACGATGCTGATGCGCAGAACTCTCACAGCTATTGCTTTGAGATTCTGGAGCGGCGGTAATTTTGTATAGAATTTACGGCTAGTGCCGGATGCGACGCCGGTCGCGTCTTATCCGGCCTTCCTATATCAGGCTGTGTTTAAGACGCCGCCGCTTCGCCCAAATCCTTATGCCGGTTCGACGGCTGGACAAAATACTGCTTATCTTCCCAGCGCAGGCAGGTTAATGACCCACCCCAGCAGCAGCCGGTATCCAGCGCGTAAATACCTTCCGGCGTACCTTTGCCTTCCAGCGATGCCCAGTGACCAAAGGCGATGCTGTATTCTTCAGCGACAGGGCCAGGAATCGCAAACCACGGTTTCAGTGGGGCAGGGGCTTCTTCCGGCGATTCTTTGCTGTACATATCCAGTTGACCGTTTGGAAAGCAAAAACGCATACGGGTAAAGGCGTTGGTGATAAAACGCAGTCTTCCCAGCCCCCGCAATTCCGGTGACCAGTTATTTGGCATATCGCCGTACATAGCGTCGAGAAAGAAGGGATAGGAGTCACTCGATAGCACCGCTTCTACATCGCGCGCGCACTCTTTGGCGGTCTGTAGATCCCACTGCGGCGTGATCCCTGCGTGGGCCATCACCAACTTTTTCTCTTCGTCGATTTGCAGCAAAGGCTGGCGACGCAGCCAGTTAAGCAGCTCGTCGGCATCCGGCGCTTCCAGCAGCGGTGTCAGGCGATCTTTCGGTTTATTGCGGCTGATCCCGGCAAATACCGCCAGCAGATGCAGATCGTGATTGCCCAGCACCAGACGTACGCTGTCGCCTAAGGATTTCACATAGCGCAGAACATCCAGCGAACCCGGCCCGCGCGCGACCAGATCGCCCGTCAGCCAGAGGGTATCTTTCCCAGGGGTAAATTCTACTTTATGCAGCAATGCGATCAGTTCATCGTAACAACCATGAACGTCGCCAATAAGGTATGTCGCCATATTCTTTTAATGAATGAGTGTGGGAACGGCGAGTCGGAATACGGGAATGTCGATGCTGAAAGGGACGCCATTTTCATCGATCATTTCGTAGTGACCCTGCATGGTGCCCAGCGGGGTTTCAATGATTGCACCGCTGGTGTACTGGTACTCTTCGCCAGGCGCGATAAGTGGCTGGACGCCAACCACTCCTTCGCCCTGGACTTCGGTTTCACGGCCATTGCCATTGGTGATCAGCCAGTAACGCCCCAACAACTGCACTGGCGCTCGCCCCAGATTGCGTATGGTTACGGTATAAGCAAAAACGTAACGTTCATTATCAGGTGAAGATTGTGCCTCAATGTAGACGCTTTGAACCTGAATACACACTCGGGGCGAATTGATCATCGTTAACTCTCCTGCAAAGGCGCGTTCTCCGCCAGATAGTTCGCCATCTGGCAATATTGCGCGACAGAGATATTTTCCGCTCGCATCGCCGGGTCGATCCCCATTCCCGTTAACACCTCGACGCTAAACAGGTTGCCGAGGCTGTTACGAATGGTTTTACGACGCTGGTTAAAGGCTTCGGTGGTGATGCGGCTCAACACACGAACATCTTTAACCGGGTGAGGCATCGTTGCATGAGGAACCAGGCGCACGACGGCGGAATCCACTTTGGGTGGTGGTGTAAAGGCTGACGGCGGTACTTCCAGCACTGGGATCACGTTGCAATAGTATTGCGCCATGACGCTTAATCGACCATACGCTTTGCTGTTCGGTCCTGCAACCAGACGATTCACCACCTCTTTTTGCAACATAAAGTGCATGTCGGCAATGGCATCAGTATAGCTAAACAGATGGAACATCAACGGCGTGGAGATGTTATAAGGCAGGTTGCCGAAAACACGCAGCGGCTGACCCATTTTCTCGGCCAGTTCGCCAAAGTTAAAGGTCATCGCATCCTGCTGATAAATCGTCAGTTTCGGGCCTAAGAATGGATGCGTTTGCAGACGTGCCGCCAGATCGCGGTCAAGTTCGATGACCGTCAGCTGGTCCAGACGTTCGCCGACCGGCTCGGTCAATGCCGCCAGACCGGGGCCGATTTCGACCATTGCCTGGCCCTTTTGCGGGTTAATGGCAGAAACAATGCTGTCGATCACGAACTGATCGTTGAGAAAGTTTTGCCCGAAGCGTTTACGGGCTAAGTGGCCCTGGTGGACTCGATTATTCATTGGGTGTTAACAATCATTTTGATGGCGAGATTAAGCGCCGTAATAAAACTGCCGACATCGGCTTCGCCACGTCCCGCCAGTTCAAGCGCGGTGCCGTGGTCCACTGATGTGCGAATAAAGGGCAGGCCCAGCGTAATGTTCACACCGCGCCCGAAGCCCTGGTATTTTAGCACGGGAAGACCCTGATCGTGGTACATCGCCAGCACGGCGTCGGCGTTATCGAGATATTTCGGCTGAAACAGGGTATCGGCAGGCAGCGGCCCGTTAAGTTTCATCCCCTGCGCCCGCAACTCGTCGAGCAGCGGAATAATGGTGTCTATCTCTTCCGTACCCATATGACCGCCTTCGCCCGCGTGTGGATTCAGCCCGCAGACCAGAATGCGCGGTTCGGCAATACCAAATTTGGTCCGCAAATCGTGATGCAAAATAGCAATCACTTCGTGCAAAAGCGCAGGGGTGATAGCATCTGCGATATCGCGCAGCGGTAAATGCGTCGTTGCCAGCGCCACGCGAAGTTCTTCGGTCGCCAGCATCATCACCACTTTTTTCGCCTGCGAACGCTCTTCGAAAAACTCGGTATGACCGGTAAACGGAATGCCTGCGTCGTTAATGACGCCTTTATGCACGGGGCCTGTGATCAGCGCAGCAAATTCACCGTTCAGACAGCCATCGCACGCTCGCGCCAGCGTTTCCACCACATAATGCCCATTTTCAACCGCTAACTGCCCCGCAGTGACAGATTCACGTAGCGCGACAGGAAGTAGCGTTAATGTGCCCGCAGTTTGCGGTTGTGCAGGAGAGTTGGGGGAATAAGTGCGGAGGGTGAGCGGCAAACCGAGCATCGCTGCCCGGTCGGTAAGGAGAGTGGCATCGGCACAAACAACCAGTTCGACCGGCCACTCACGCTGTGCAAGCTGGACAACTAAGTCCGGGCCAATCCCGGCGGGCTCGCCGGGAGTGATCACAACACGTTGGGTTTTAACCATTAGTTGCTCAGGATTTTAACGTAGGCGCTGGCACGTTGTTCCTGCATCCAGCTTGCTGCTTCTTCCGAGAACTTACGGTTCATCAGCATGCGGTATGCACGATCTTTCTGCGCAGCGTCGGTTTTATCGACATTACGGGTATCCAGCAGTTCGATTAAATGCCAGCCGAATGAAGAGTGAACCGGTGCACTCATTTGACCTTTGTTCAGGCGGGTCAGGGCGTCACGGAAAGCCGGATCAAAAATGTCCGCTGTTGCCCAACCGAGATCGCCGCCCTGGTTAGCAGAACCTGGATCCTGCGAGAACTCTTTCGCTGCGGCAGCAAAAGTCGTTTTACCACTCTTGATATCAGCAGCAATCTGTTCCAGTTTCACACGGGCCTGTTCGTCAGTCATGATCGGCGACGGTTTCAGCAGAATATGGCGAGCATGAACTTCGGTCACCGAGATATTTTTGCTTTCGCCGCGCAGGTCGTTAACTTTCAGAATATGGAAGCCAACGCCGGAACGAATCGGGCCAACAATGTCGCCTTTCTTCGCGGTGCTTAATGCCTGGGCGAAGATCCCGGGTAACTCCTGAATACGGCCCCAGCCCATCTGGCCGCCGTTCAGCGCCTGCTGGTCGGCAGAATGAGCAATCGCCAGCTTACCGAAATCAGCGCCGTTACGCGCCTGATCGACAATGGCGCGCGCCTGGCTTTCCGCTTCGTTCACCTGATCAGAGGTCGGGTTTTCCGGCAGCGGGATCAGGATGTGGCTCAGGTTCAGCTCAGTGCTGGCGTCGTTTTGGTTACCCACCTGCTGCGCCAGGGATTCGACTTCCTGCGGCAGGATGGTGATGCGACGACGCACCTCGTTGTTACGCACTTCAGAGATAATCATCTCTTTGCGGATCTGGTTACGATAGGTGTTGTAGTTCAGTCCATCGTAAGCCAGACGGCTGCGCATCTGATCCAGCGTCATGTTGTTCTGTTTCGCGATGTTAGCAATCGCCTGATCCAGCTGCTCATCGGAGATTTTCACTCCCATTTTCTGCCCCATCTGCAGGATGATTTGATCCATGATCAAACGTTCCATGATTTGGTGGCGCAGCGTCGCGTCATCAGGAAGTTGCTGCCTTGCCTGAGCAGCGTTCAGTTTTACCGACTGCATTAATCCATCAACGTCGCTTTCCAGCACGACGCCGTTATTGACGACGGCTGCGACTTTATCGACTACCTGGGGGGCAGCGAAACTGGTATTCGCGATCATGGCGATACCGAGAAGCAGCGTTTTCCAGTTCTTCATACTTTTTCCATTTCAATTAACCGCACTGCGGATTACGTGGTAAATCAACAAATCACAAAGTGTTTTGATACGGCAGAATGTTCGAACGCAGCATCTCTTGCGTACCCAGACCGTAGTTGGAGCTCAGGCCGCGAAGTTCGATGTTAAAGCCGATTGCGTTGTCATATACCGCATGTTGTTTATCGTTATCCCAACCGTTCAGCTTCCGCTCGTAACCGACGCGAATTGCATAGCAGCAGGAGCTGTATTGCACACCTAACATAGAGTCGGCTTGCTTGTTCGCATTGGTGTCGTAGTAGTAGGCCCCAACAATGGACCAACGATCGGCAATTGGCCAGCTGGCGACAGCACCTACCTGCGAAATACCATTCTTATATTGCTCAGCAGTGGAATAGTACTTAGGCAGCGTAGCCTGAATATATTCCGGGCTGGCGTAACGGTAATTCAGCTGTACCAGACGGTCTTCATCCCGACGGTATTCAATGCTGGAGTTACTGGTCGCTACGTTATCCAGACGTGTATCGTACTGAATCCCGCCACGCAATCCCCAACGCTCGGAGATACGCCAGTAAGTATCGCCTGCCCACACCAGTGAGCCCGTTTTGTCGTCATTCTCCCATGTTATGTTGTCATCGCCAGTGCGAGACTCCGTGAAATAGTAGATTTGACCAACGGAAATATTAAAACGTTCAACGGCAGCATCATCATATATGCGAGATGTGACACCGGTCGTCACCTGGTTAGCGGAGGCAATACGGTCAAGACCGCCGTAAGTCCGGTCCCGGAACAGGCCAGAGTAGTCAGATTGCAGCAGAGATGAGTCGTAGTTATAGATGTCGCTCTGATCGCGATACGGCACGTACAAATACTGCGCGCGCGGTTCCAGCGTTTGGGTATAACCCGGAGCCAGCATTTCCATATCGCGTTCAAAGACCATTTTGCCGTCAACTTTGAATTGCGGCATTACGCGGTTAACGGATTCGTCCAGCTTGGTCGTGTTTCTGGAGTTATACCAGTCAAGATTAGTTTGCTGATAATGGGTTGCCAGCAACTTCGCTTCGGTATTGATGCTGCCCCAGTTATTAGAGAGCGGCAAATTGATGGTCGGTTCCAGGTGAACACGGGTTGCTTCAGGCATGTCGTCTCTGGTGTTAACAAAGTGCACTGCCTGGCCGTAAATACGCGTATCAAACGGACCAACATCATTCTGGTAGTAATTAACGTCTAACTGCGGCTCTGCCGAGTAGCTACTGGTGTTCTGTTCGCTGAAAACCTGGAACTGCTTGGTTGAAACGGTGGCATTGAAGTTTTGCACCGCATAGCCAACGCTGAATTTTTGCGTTGCGTAGCCGTCAGTACTGGAACCGTACTTGTTATCGAAATCATTGAAGTAGCTAGGATCGCTGACCTTGGTGTAGTCGACGTTGAAACGCCACACCTGATCCATGACCCCGGAGTGGTTCCAGTAGAATAACCAACGACGTGAACTGTCATCGTTCGGGTGTTCATCTTCATAGACTTTATCTGAAGGCAGATAGTCCAGTTCCATCAAGCCAGCGCCCGCCTGGGAGAGGTAGCGGAATTCGTTCTCCCACATGATGTTGCCACGACGATGCATATAATGCGGCGTGATGGTGGCATCCATATTTGGCGCGATGTTCCAGTAATATGGCAGGTAGAACTCAAAGTAGTTGGTGGTGGTGTACTTGGCGTTCGGGATCAAGAAACCAGAGCGACGTTTGTCACCCACCGGCAACTGCAAATAGGGGCTATAAAAGATCGGTACCGGACCCACCTTAAAGCGGGCGTTCCAGATCTCCGCAACTTGTTCTTCGCGGTCATGAATAATTTCGCTACCTACCACGCTCCAGGTGTCAGAACCCGGCAGACAGGAGGTAAAGCTACCGTTATCCAGAATGGTATAGCGGTTTTCGCCACGTTGTTTCATCAGGTCCGCTTTACCGCGACCCTGGCGACCCACCATCTGGTAATCACCTTCCCAGACGTTGGTATCTTTGGTGTTCAGATTCGCCCAGCCTTTCGGCCCTTTGAGGATCACCTGGTTATCGTCGTAATGGACATTACCGAGCGCATCAACGGTACGTACCGGCTCCGGTTGTCCTGGTGCCTCTTTTTGATGGAGCTGCACTTCGTCGGCCTGCAGACGGCTGTTACCCTGCATGATATCCACGCTGCCAGTAAACACGGCGTCATCCGGGTAGTCCCCTTTCGCGTGGTCAGCATTGATAGTCACGGGTAAGTCATTGGTATCGCCCTGTACCAGAGGACGGTCATAGCTTGGCACGCCCAACATGCACTGTGAGGCGAGGTCGGCTGCCAGTCCCTGTTGACTATAAAGGGCGGTGGCAATCATGGTGGCCAGGAGAGTGGGGATACGTTTTTTCATACGTTGATTTTATTGTTCCATCATCGGTAACGTTGCGCGTGACAAACGGTCAGAGACTAACGTACTCGTCATCTCTACGCTAGTGTTAATCCTGTCCGAATAGCGTCAGTGGTGTTAGGCACGGCATTGAATGACAGGTATGATAATGCAAATTATAGGCGATGTCCCACAATTGACCGCAGCCGGAAAACGGTAAAAGCACCTTTATATTGTGGGAGATAGCCCTGATATCCGTGTGTCGATTTGGGGAATATATGCAGTATTGGGGAAAAATCATTGGCGTGGCCGTGGCCTTACTGATGGGCGGCGGCTTTTGGGGCGTAGTGTTAGGCCTGTTAATTGGCCATATGTTTGATAAAGCCCGTAGCCGTAAAATGGCGTGGTTCGCCAACCAGCGTGAGCGTCAGGCGCTGTTTTTTGCCACCACTTTTGAAGTGATGGGGCATTTAACCAAATCCAAAGGTCGCGTCACGGAGGCTGATATTCATATCGCCAGCCAGTTGATGGACCGAATGAATCTTCATGGCGCTTCCCGTACTGCGGCGCAAAATGCGTTCCGGGTGGGAAAATCAGACAATTACCCGCTGCGCGAAAAGATGCGCCAGTTTCGCAGTGTCTGCTTTGGTCGTTTTGACTTAATTCGTATGTTTCTGGAGATCCAGATTCAGGCGGCGTTTGCTGATGGTTCACTGCACCCGAATGAACGGGCGGTGCTGTATGTCATTGCTGAAGAATTAGGGATCTCCCGCGCCCAGTTTGACCAGTTTTTGCGCATGATGCAGGGCGGTGCACAGTTTGGCGGCGGTTATCAGCAGCAAACTGGCGGTGGTAACTGGCAGCAAGCGCAGCGTGGCCCAACGCTGGAAGATGCCTGTAATGTGCTGGGCGTGAAGCCGACGGATGATGCGACCACCATCAAACGTGCCTACCGTAAGCTGATGAGTGAACACCATCCCGATAAGCTGGTGGCGAAAGGTTTGCCGCCTGAGATGATGGAGATGGCGAAGCAGAAAGCGCAGGAAATTCAGCAGGCATATGAGCTGATAAAGCAGCAGAAAGGGTTTAAATAAGTTTTAAACTGTAGGCCTGATAAGACGCGGCCCGCGTCGCATCAGGCAATCGGCGCACAATTGCCGGATGCGGCGTGAACGCCTTATCCGCCTACCGAACTGCGCCAGCGTGACGATTAAAAATCCGCTGGCGCTTTAAACGTCATACTATTGCCATACGCCGGATGGGTAATCGTCAACATCTCTGCATGTAGCAACAAACGCGGTGCCATCGCTCTCGCTTCTGGTGATGCATAAAAACGATCGCCGAGAATCGGATGCCCCAGCGCCAGCATATGCACACGCAATTGATGCGAACGCCCGGTAATCGGTTTTAACACCACTCTTGCCGTGTTATCCGCCGCATACTCCACCACTTCATATTCCGTCTGCGCAGGTTTACCCGTTTCGTAACAGACTTTCTGTTTCGGGCGGTTTGGCCAGTCGCAAATCAGCGGCAGATCCACCAGACCTTCTGCGGGGGATGGATGCCCCCAGACGCGGGCCACATACTGCTTTTTCGGCTCGCGCTCGCGGAACTGGCGTTTTAACTCCCGCTCCGCGGCTTTGGTCAGCGCCACTACAATCACGCCGCTGGTAGCCATATCCAGACGATGCACCGATTCTGCCTGCGGATAATCACGCTGAATGCGCGTCATCACGCTGTCTTTGTGCTCTTCCAGACGACCCGGCACTGACAACAAACCGCTCGGCTTGTTGACCACCATAATATGGTCATCCTGATACAGGATAACCAACCAGGGTTCCTGCGGTGGATTGTAGTTTTCCATCCCCATTTTCGGCTCCGTTACTGATGCGTTACAACGATCAAACGCAGGGCATCCAGACGCCAACCTGCCTGATCCAGGCTTTCCATTACCTGCTGACGGTTGCTCTCAATGGCGGTCAGTTCGTCGTCACGAATGTTCGGGTTCACTGCACGCAGAGCTTCCAGACGAGACAGCTCGGCAGACAGTTTTTCGTCGGCTTCGTTACGCGCTGCATCAATCAATGCACGGGCAGATTTCTCGATCTGCGCTTCACCCAGTTGAAGGATAGCGTGAACATCCTGCTGCACGGCGTTAACCAGTTTGCTGCCGGTGTGACGGTTAACCGCGTTAAGCTGGCGGTTAAAGGTTTCAAACTCTACCTGCGCCGCCAGGTTGTTGCCGTTTTTATCCAGCAGCATACGTACCGGCGTCGGTGGCAGGAAGCGGTTGAGCTGCAACTGCTTCGGAGCCTGGGCTTCAACCACATAAATCAGTTCCACCAACAGCGTACCTACCGGCAACGCTTTGTTTTTTAACAGTGAAATCGTGCTGCTACCGGTATCGCCAGAAAGAATCAGATCCAGACCGTTGCGGATCAGCGGATGCTCCCAGGTAATAAACTGTGCATCTTCACGCGCCAGCGCCACTTCACGATCAAAGGTGATGGTGATGCCATCTTCCGACAGGCCAGGGAAGTCCGGCACCAGCATATGATCGGACGGCGTCAGCACGATCATGTTGTCGCCGCGATCGTCCTGATTGATACCGATAATATCGAACAGGTTCATGGCGAAGGCGATCAGGTTGGTATCGTCATCCTGCTCTTCAATGCTTTCTGCCAGTGCCTGGGCTTTTTCGCCACCGTTGGAGTGGATTTCCAGCAGGCGGTCACGACCCTGTTCCAGCTGTGCTTTCAGCGCTTCATGTTGCTCGCGGCAGTTTTTGATCAGATCGTCAAAGCCTTCGGTTTGATCCGGTGAAGCCAGATAGTTAATCAGATCGTTGTATACGCTATCGTAAATAGTGCGTCCGGTCGGGCAGGTGTGCTCAAATGCATCCAGACCTTCGTGATACCAGCGCACCAGCACCGACTGAGCGGTTTTCTCCAGATAAGGCACATGGATCTGAATATCGTGCGCCTGGCCGATACGATCCAGACGACCAATACGCTGCTCCAGTAGATCCGGGTTGAATGGCAGGTCAAACATCACCATGTGGCTGGCGAACTGGAAGTTACGTCCTTCAGAACCGATTTCTGAGCACAGCAGTACCTGTGCGCCGGTGTCTTCTTCGGCAAACCAGGCGGCAGCGCGGTCACGTTCGATAATCGACATACCTTCGTGGAACACCGCAGCGCGAATACCTTCACGTTCGCGCAGTACCTGCTCCAGTTGCAGCGCAGTGGCAGCTTTGGCGCAGATCACCAGCACTTTCTGAGAGCGATGGCTGGTCAGGTAGCCCATCAGCCACTCAACGCGCGGATCGAAGTTCCACCAGGTGGCGTTATCACCTTCAAATTCCTGATAAATACGCTCCGGGTAGAGCATATCGCGAGCACGATCTTCCGCACTTTTACGTGCGCCCATAATGCCGGAGACTTTAATAGCCGTCTGATACTGCGTCGGTAGCGGCAGTTTAATGGTGTGCAGCTCGCGTTTCGGGAATCCTTTCACACCGTTACGCGTGTTACGGAACAGCACGCGGCTGGTGCCGTGGCGATCCATCAGCATCGAAACCAGCTCCTGACGGGCGCTCTGGGCATCTTCGCTGTCGCTGTTTGCTGCCTGCAACAGCGGCTCGATATCCTGCTCGCCGATCATCTCGCCGAGCATGTTCAGTTCGTCATTGCTCAGTTTGTTACCTGCCAGCAGCATGGCAACGGCGTCCGCAACCGGACGATAATTTTTCTGCTCTTCAACGAACTGCGCAAAATCGTGGAAACGGTTCGGGTCCAGCAGACGCAGACGGGCGAAGTGGCTTTCCATCCCCAGCTGTTCCGGGGTCGCGGTCAGCAGCAGAACGCCCGGCACGTGCTCTGCCAGTTGTTCAATGGCCTGATATTCACGGCTTGGCGCATCTTCGCTCCACACCAGGTGATGCGCTTCATCGACCACCAGCAGGTCCCATTCGGCTTCACAGAGATGTTCCAGGCGCTGTTTGCTACGACGGGCAAAATCCAGCGAGCAAATCACCAGCTGTTCGGTGTCAAACGGGTTGTAAGCATCGTGCTGAGCTTCGGCATAACGCTCATCATCAAATAGCGCAAAGCGCAGGTTGAAACGGCGCAGCATTTCTACCAGCCACTGATGCTGTAAGGTTTCCGGGACGATAATCAGCACACGTTCAGCAGCGCCAGAGAGCAGTTGCTGATGCAGGATCATCCCGGCTTCAATGGTTTTCCCTAAACCCACTTCGTCAGCCAGCAGGACGCGCGGCGCGTGGCGGCGACCAACATCATGAGCGATGTTGAGCTGATGCGGAATCAGGCTGGTACGCTGACCGCGCAGGCCGCTGTACGGCATACGGAACTGTTCGCTGGAATACTTACGCGCGCGATAACGCAGCGCAAAGCGGTCCATACGGTCAATCTGCCCGGCAAACAGACGGTCCTGCGGTTTGCTGAACACCAGTTTGCTATCAAGGAAAACTTCACGCAGGGCTACGCCGGACTCTTCAGTATCCAGGCGAGTACCGATATAGGTCAGCAAGCCATTTTCTTCTTTTACTTCTTCGACTTGCATCTGCCAGCCGTCATGGCTGGTAATGGTATCACCAGGGTTGAACATCACGCGGGTCACGGGGGAATCACTGCGTGCGTACAGACGGTTTTCACCAGTAGATGGGAAAAGTAAAGTGACAGTTCGCGCATCCACCGCGACAACGGTTCCAAGTCCCAATTCGCTTTCTGTATCGCTGATCCAGCGTTGACCAAGTGTAAAAGGCATATGTGTTCGGCTCTATATCTTTAATTGCAGGCAATAACCACCCGCTACCGTGCTTATGAGGTAGTGGCGTTATTCAGGTCCAGGAATGGAAAGGGCGCTATGGTACTGGATGGCAAAGCATTCGTCACGCATCAAAATGGTATCTGGCGAACTCTTTTTTTTGCTCAAAATAGCCCAAGTTGCCCGGTCATAAGTGTAGCAAAATTATCCTCAATAAAAGGGAGTATTCCCTCCGCCACGGGTTGTAGCTGGCGGGTCAGATAGTGTTCGTAATCCAGTGGTGAACGTTGGTAGTCCAGCGGCTCCGGGCCGTTGGTGGTCCATACGTACTTAATGGTGCCGCGATTCTGATATTGCAAGGGGCGACCGCGCTTTTGGTTTTCTTCATCGGCAAGGCGAGCGGCGCGTACATGAGGCGGAACATTACGCTGATATTCGCTCAGCGGACGGCGAAGGCGTTTACGGTAAACCAGCCGCGCATCCAGTTCACCCGCCATCAGTTTGTCGATGGTTTCGCGGATGTATTCCTGATATGGCTCGTTACGGAAGATACGCAGGTATAGCTCCTGCTGAAACTGCTGGGCCAGCGGCGTCCAGTCGGTGCGCACGGTTTCCAGCCCTTTAAACACCATCCGCTGCTTGTCGCCCTCCTGAATCAGTCCGGCATAACGCTTTTTACTGCCGGTATCGGCTCCGCGAATGGTTGGCATCAGAAAACGGCAGAAATGGGTTTCATACTCCAGTTCTAATGCGCTGGTCAGCCGTTGTTTTTGCAGCGTTTCCGCCCACCAGGCGTTAACGTGCTGCACCAGTGCACGACCGATTTTCGCCGCTTCTTCTTCCGAATGTGCGCCTTTCAGCCAGACAAACGTTGAGTCGGTATCGCCGTAGATAACGTCGTAGCCCTGTGCTTCAATCAACGCTTTGGTTTGCCGCATGATCTGATGACCACGCATGGTGATCGACGATGCCAGCCGCGGATCGAAGAAGCGGCAGGCGGTGGTGCCGAGCACGCCATAAAAGGCATTCATGATGATTTTCAGCGCCTGCGACAGCGGTTTGTTACCCTGGCGTTTGGCTTCATCGCGCCCGTGCCAGATGTTAGTCACAATCTCCGGCAGGCAATGTTTTTCTCGTGAGAACCAGGCATCGAGAAAACCTTCGGTACTGTGCTCTGGATCAGGCTGCGCCATGCCTTCCACCAGCCCGACGGGATCAATCAGAAAGGTGCGGATGATCGACGGGTACAGGCTTTTATAGTCCAGCACCAGCACTGAATCATAAAGCCCTGGCCGTGAATCCATCACGTAGCCGCCAGGGCTGGCGTGCGGTGGCACTTCGCCGAGATTAGGCGCGACATAACCAGCGCGATGCATTCGCGGAAAATAGAGATGACCAAACGCTGCCACCGAACCGCCGTGCCGATCCACCGGCAGGCCGTTCACCGTTGCTCGTTCGAGTAAAAATGGCATGATTTCAGTTTTGTGGAAGATCTGCGTCACCAGCTCGCAATCTTTCAGGTTATAAGTTGCCAGCGCAGGTTTATCTTCGGCGAAACGGCGGTCAATTTCGTCCATTCGATCCCACGGGTTATCGATAGATTTTCCTTCGCCTAATAGCTCCTGAGCGACAGTTTCCAGCGAGAATGAAGAGAAATTCCAGAACGCGGATTTCAGCGCCTCGATACCGTCGATAATTAGCCGACCTTTAGCCTGGGCAAAAAAGACGCCGTTTTTAAAGCCGTGCTCGCGCCACTCCAGCTCGCTATTATCGCACCCAAGACGCAGCGGAAGACGGTAACGCTCGGCATGTTTTTGCAGCATTCGCAGATCGAACTGCACCACGTTCCAGCCGATGATCACATCGGGATCGTGGTTTGCAAACCAGGCGTTGAGTTTTTCCAGCAGCAGCGGGCGGCTGGCGACGTATTCCAGTTCGAAATCAAGCGAGGAGGCGTCGCCATTCTCCGGCCCCAGCATATAAACGATGCGCTGCCCGCAGCCTTCCAGGCCGATGCAGTACAGCTCACCGTGGCGGGTGGTTTCAATATCTATAGAAACCCACTTGAGCGGCGGACGATAGTCGGGATGCGGTTTCAGACGGGCATTAACGATAGTGCCATTGTGCATATCACCCTCGACCCACACCGGTGAGGTGATAAACCGCTCCATCAGATAGCGTTCTGGCGGGCGCACATCGGCCTCGTAGACGGTAACGCCACCTTCACGCAGGCGCTTTTCGTAATTCATCAATTGGCGATGGGCGCGACAGTAAAGGCCATACACCGGCTGGCGGTGAAAATCCTTTAACGCCAGCGGTGTCAGGCGAAAGCCTTGTTCACCCTGCAAAATATGCTGAGCGCGGGGAACCTGATCGGCGGGAATAAACGCCACGGACTCTTGCGGTGCAAGCGTAACCTGCAACGGCCCGTTGTCCGTCGCCAGCCAGAAGGAGACTTCTGTCCCTTGCGGGGTGTCCCGCCAGTGTCGGGTTAAGATAAAACCTGCCTGCGCCACGCTGAAAATCCATCAAAAAACCAGGCTTGAGTATAGCCTGGTTTCGTTTGATTGGCTGTGGTTTTATACAGTCATTACTGCCCGTAATATGCCTTCGCGCCATGCTTACGCAGATAGTGTTTATCCAGCAGCGTTTGCTGCATATCCGGTAACTGCGGCGCTAACTGACGGCAGAATATCCCCATATAAGCGACCTCTTCCAGCACGATGGCGTTATGCACCGCATCTTCGGCATTTTTGCCCCATGCAAACGGGCCGTGGGAATGGACCAGAACGCCGGGCATTTGCGCTGCATCGATACCCTGTTTTTCAAAGGTTTCTACGATGACGTTACCGGTTTCCCACTCATATTCGCCGTTGATTTCTGCGTCGGTCATTTTGCGGGTGCAGGGAATGGTGCCGTAGAAATAGTCGGCGTG
Organism: Escherichia sp. WS33; assembly: GCF_046486385.1. Lineage (NCBI taxonomy): Bacteria > Pseudomonadati > Pseudomonadota > Gammaproteobacteria > Enterobacterales > Enterobacteriaceae > Escherichia > Escherichia sp. WS33. Next base: position 61,250 of record NZ_JBJQLJ010000012.1, read on the forward strand.
GGTGGTGCCGATTGCTGGAATCGACTGACCCGACTGCGCCCAGATGGTGGCGTGGCGCGAGTGCGTATGCACAATGCCGCCAATGGAGGGGAATGCCTGATAGAGCAGCCGGTGAGTTGGCGTGTCGGAGGAGGGCTTTTTCGTACCTTCAACCACTTCACCGGTTTCGATGCTAACCACGACCATATCGTCAGCGGTCATGACGCTGTAATCGACGCCGGAAGGTTTGATCACAAAGACGCCGCGCTCGCGATCAACGGCGCTGACGTTGCCCCATGTGAGCGTGACCAGGTTGTGTTTTGGCAGCGCCAGGTTGGCTTCTAATACCTGGCGTTTGAGATCTTCTAACATGTTGACTCCTGAGAGGTCGTTTCCCCTCACCCCGGCCCTCTCCCCAAAGGGGCGAGGGGGAAAACAATGCCGGATGCGCTTTGCTTATCCGGCCTACAAAATCGCAGCGTGTAGGCCAGATAAGACGCGTCAGCGTCGCATCAGGCGTTACATACCTGATGTGGCTACTTAGCGACGAAATCCGTAATACACTTCGTTCCAGCGCAGTGCGTCTTTAAACGCTGGCAGGCGGGTGTCGTTATCAATCACCGTGATTTCAATGTCGTGCATCTCGGCGAACTGGCGCATATCGTTGAGGTTCAGCGCATGGCTGAAGACGGTATGGTGCGCGCCACCAGCGAGGATCCACGCTTCGGAAGCAGTTGGCAGATCCGGTTGCGCTTTCCACAGCGCATTCGCCACCGGCAGTTTCGGCAGGGAGTGCGGTGTTTTCACCGTGTCGATACAGTTAACCAGCAGACGGTAACGATCGCCGAGATCAATCAGGCTGGCGACAATCGCTGGACCGGTTTGGGTATTGAAGATCAGTCGGGCAGGATCGTCCTTACCACCAATACCGAGATGCTGAACGTCGAGGATCGGTTTCTCTTCTACGGCAATCGACGGGCAGACTTCCAGCATATGGGAGCCGAGCACCAGGTCATTACCTTTCTCGAAGTGATAGGTGTAGTCCTCCATAAAGGAGGTGCCGCCCTGCAGACCGGTTGACATCACCTTCATGATGCGAAGCAGGGCGGCGGTTTTCCAGTCGCCTTCGCCCGCAAAGCCGTAACCCTGCTGCATCAGACGCTGTACGGCCAGACCTGGAAGCTGTTTCAGACCGTGCAAATCTTCAAAGGTGGTGGTGAACGCGTGGAAGCCACCTTGTTCCAGGAAACGCTTCATCCCCAGCTCAATACGCGCCGCTTCCAGCACGTTCTGTCGTTTTTCGCCGTGGATTTGTGTGGCAGGCGTCATGGTGTAGCAGCTTTCGTACTCATCGACCAGCGCATTAACATCGCCGTCGCTGATGGAGTTCACCACCTGCACCAGATCGCCAACCGCCCAGGTATTGACGGAGAAACCGAACTTGATCTGTGCGGCAACTTTATCACCATCGGTGACCGCTACTTCACGCATGTTATCGCCAAAACGGCAGACTTTCAGATGACGGGTATCCTGTTTAGAGACCGCCTGGCGCATCCAGGAGCCGATACGCTCATGGGCTTGTTTATCCTGCCAGTGACCGGTAACCACGGCATGTTGCTGACGCATACGCGCGCCAATGAAGCCGAACTCGCGACCGCCATGTGCAGTCTGGTTCAGGTTCATAAAGTCCATATCGATACTGTCCCACGGCAGCGCCGCGTTAAACTGGGTGTGGAATTGCAGCAACGGTTTGTTGAGCATGGTCAGGCCGTTGATCCACATTTTGGCCGGGGAGAAGGTGTGCAGCCACACCACCAGACCAGCGCAACGATCGTCGTAATTCGCGTCGCGGCAAATAGCGGTGATTTCATCCGGCGTGGTGCCCAGCGGTTTCAACACCAGTTTGCAGGGCAGTTTCGCTTCCGTATTCAGCGCATTAACAACGTGCTCGGCATGTTGGGTGACCTGACGCAGGGTTTCCGGGCCATACAGATGCTGGCTGCCAATGACAAACCACACTTCATAATTATCAAAAATCGTCATTATCGTGTCCTTATAGAGTCGCAACGGCCTGGGCAGCCTGTGCCGGGGCGGAAGTTGGAAGATAGTGTTGTTCGGCGCTCATCGCCCATTGCTGATAGCGGCGATAAAGCTGTTCAAAGCGTTGTGCCTGTTCGCTGCGCGGTTGCAGGGTTTTCTCTACCGCACTGGCCATTTTTTGCTGGGCTGATGGGATGTCTGCGTGCACTTTCGCGGCGACGGCAGCAAAAATCGCCGCACCGAGCGCACAGCACTGGTCAGAGGCAACAATTTGCAGCGGGCGATTCAGCACGTCGCAGCAGGCCTGCATAATGACCTGGTTTTTCCGCGCGATGCCGCCCAGCGCCATCACGTTATTGACGGCGATCCCCTGATCGGTAAAGCACTCCATGATTGCGCGTGCGCCAAAGGCGGTGGCAGCAATCAAACCGCCGAACAGCAGCGGAGCGTCGGTAGCGAGGTTAAGATCGGTAATCACCCCTTTCAGGCGTTGGTTAGCGTTCGGTGTGCGGCGGCCGTTAAACCAGTCGAGCACCACCGGCAGGTGATCCAGAGACGGATTTTTGGCCCATGCTTCGGTCAGCGCCGGAAGCAGTTGTTTCTGGCTGGCGTTGATTTGCGCTTTCAGTTCCGGATGCTGGGCGGCAAGCTGTTCCAGCGGCCAGCCGAGTACGCGACCAAACCAGGCGTAGATATCACCAAACGCCGATTGGCCTGCTTCCAGACCGATAAATCCAGGTACCACGCTGCCATCAACCTGACCGCAAATACCTTTCACTGCCCGCTCGCCAACGCTCTGTTTGTCGGCAATCAGAATGTCGCAGGTGGAAGTACCGATAACTTTTACCAGTGCGTTAGGCTGTGCGCCTGCGCCAACTGCGCCCATATGGCAGTCAAACGCGCCGCCGGAAATCACCACGCTTTCAGGCAGGCCGAGACGCTGCGCCCATTCCGGGCATAAGGTGCCCACCGGAATATCGGCAGTCCAGGTGTCAGTGAACAGCGGGGAAGGCAAATGGCGATTGAGGATCGGGTCCAGCTCATCAAAGAAACTGGCTGGCGGCAAGCCACCCCAGCTTTCGTGCCATAGCGACTTATGCCCGGCGCTGCAACGTCCGCGACGAATATCCTGCGGGCGGGTGGTACCGGAAAGCAGAGCTGGCACCCAGTCGCACAGCTCAATCCACGATGCGGCAGATTGCGCCACGGCGGTGTCCTGGCGAGTCACATGCAGGATTTTTGCCCAGAACCATTCGCTGGAATAAATACCGCCAATGTAGCGGGAGTAGTCAACGTTGCCCGGCGCGTGGCACAAACGGGTAATCTCTTCCGCTTCTTCAACCGCAGTGTGGTCTTTCCACAATACGAACATCGCGTTCGGGTTTTCGGCAAACTCCGGGCGCAGCGCCAGCACGTTACCGTCGGCATCAATCGGTGCGGGCGTCGAGCCGGTTGTGTCAACGCCAATCCCGACCACAGCTGCGCGCTGTTCGACGCTAAGCTCTGCAAGCACGGTTTTCAGTGCCGCTTCCATTGACTCAATGTAGTCACGCGGATGATGACGGAACTGGTTATTCGGGGCATCACAAAATTGCCCTTTTTGCCAACGGGGATACCACTCTACGCTGGTGGCGATCTCTTCACCGCTGGCGCAGTCCACCGCCAAAGCTCGCACAGAATCACTGCCAAAATCGAGGCCAATTGCAATCGCCATCGTTTCACTCCATCCAAAAAAACGGGTATGGAGAAACAGTAGAGAGTTGCGATAAAAAGCGTCAGGTAGGATCCGCTAATCTTATGGATAAAAATGCTATGGCATAGCAAAGTGTGACGCCGTGCAAATAATCAATGTGGACTTTTCTGCCGTGATTATAGACACTTTTGTTACGCGTTTTTGTCATGGCTTTGGTCCCGCTTTGTTACAGAATGCTTTTAATAAGCGGGGTTACCGGTTGGGTTAGCGAGAAGAGCCAGTAAAAGACGCAGTGACGGCAATGTCTGATGCAATATGGACAATTGGTTTCTTCTCTGAATGGCGGGAGTATGAAAAGTATGGCTGAAGCGCAAAATGATCCCCTGCTGCCGGGATACTCGTTTAATGCCCATCTGGTGGCGGGTTTAACGCCGATTGAGGCCAACGGTTATCTCGATTTTTTTATCGACCGACCGCTGGGAATGAAAGGTTATATTCTCAATCTCACCATTCGCGGTCAGGGGGTGGTGAAAAATCAGGGACGAGAATTTGTTTGCCGACCGGGTGATATTTTGCTGTTCCCGCCAGGAGAGATTCATCACTACGGTCGTCATCCGGAGGCTCGCGAATGGTATCACCAGTGGGTTTACTTTCGTCCGCGCGCCTACTGGCATGAATGGCTTAACTGGCCGTCAATATTTGCCAATACGGGTTTCTTTCGCCCGGATGAAGCGCACCAGCCGCATTTCAGCGACCTGTTTGGGCAAATCATTAACGCCGGGCAAGGGGAAGGGCGCTATTCGGAGCTGCTGGCGATAAATCTGCTTGAGCAATTGTTACTGCGGCGCATGGAAGCGATTAACGAGTCGCTCCATCCACCGATGGATAATCGGGTACGCGAGGCTTGTCAGTACATCAGCGATCACCTGGCAGACAGCAATTTTGATATCGCCAGCGTCGCACAGCATGTTTGCTTGTCACCGTCGCGTCTGTCACATCTTTTCCGCCAGCAGTTAGGGATTAGCGTCTTAAGCTGGCGCGAGGACCAACGTATCAGCCAGGCGAAGCTGCTTTTGAGCACCACCCGGATGCCTATCGCCACCGTCGGTCGCAATGTTGGTTTTGACGATCAACTCTATTTCTCGCGAGTATTTAAAAAATGCACCGGGGCCAGCCCGAGCGAGTTCCGTGCCGGTTGTGAAGAAAAAGTGAATGATGTAGCCGTCAAGTTGTCATAATTGGTAACGAATCAGACAATTGACGGCTTGACGGAGTAGCATAGGGTTTGCAGAATCCCTGCTTCGTCCATTTGACAGGCACATTATGCAAGCATTGCTGGAACACTTTATTACCCAATCTACCGTGTATTCATTGATGGCGGTGGTGTTGGTGGCCTTTCTGGAGTCGCTGGCGCTGGTCGGTTTGATTCTACCCGGTACGGTGCTGATGGCGGGGCTGGGAGCGCTGATTGGCAGCGGCGAGTTAAGTTTCTGGCACGCCTGGCTGGCAGGGATTGTCGGTTGTCTGCTGGGCGACTGGATCTCCTTCTGGCTGGGCTGGCGTTTTAAAAAGCCGTTGCATCGCTGGTCATTTCTGAAGAAAAACAAAGCATTACTCGATAAAACTGAACATGCGTTGCATCAACACAGCATGTTCACCATTCTGGTCGGTCGCTTTGTTGGCCCGACGCGTCCGCTGGTGCCAATGGTGGCGGGAATGCTGGATCTGCCGGTGGCAAAATTCATTACGCCGAATATTATTGGCTGCCTGCTGTGGCCACCGTTTTACTTCCTGCCTGGGATTCTGGCGGGCGCGGCGATCGATATTCCAGCCGGAATGCAGAGCGGCGAGTTTAAATGGTTGCTGCTGGCGACGGCGGTATTTTTGTGGGTTGGTGGCTGGCTGTGCTGGCGGTTATGGCGCAGCGGTAAAGCAACCGATCGTTTAAGTCATTATTTGTCGCGCGGCCGTTTGTTGTGGCTGACGCCGTTAATTTCTGCCATCGGCGTGGTGGCGCTGGTGGTGTTAATTCGCCACCCGTTGATGCCGGTGTATATCGATATTTTGCGTAAAGCGGTTGGGGGTTAGGAGATAGTCTTGTGCGGGTTGCCTGATGCGACGCTGACCGCGTCTTATCATGCCTACAAAACGCACTACCCGTAGGTCGGATAAGGCGTTCACGCCGCATCCGACAGTGCATACTAACCCGTAATCCCCAATAGTGCCGAAGCACTCGCCTTACCGCTCAACAACTCATTGGTCTTACCCTGCCAGGCGATGCGCCCGTCGGCGACCACCACCGAGCGTGTGGCGATCCGCGCCGCATCTTCCACACTGTGCGACACCATCAATAGCGTCATTTTTTGCTGCTGGCAGCTCGTGCTCACCAGCGTCAGCATCTCCTGACGTAACGCCGGATCGAGCGCAGAGAACGGTTCATCGAGCAATAAAATCGGCTGTTCGCGCACCAGACAACGCGCTAACGCCACGCGCTGTCGCTGACCGCCGGAAAGCTCGCCCGGTAACCGCGCCATTAAATTATCAATCCCCATCTGGCGGGCGATAGCGTGCATTTTCTCCTGCTGCGCCGCGTTCAGCTTCAATCCCGGATTAAGCCCCAGCCCGATGTTCTGCGCGACCGTCAGGTGGCTGAACAGGTTGTTCTCCTGAAACAGCATCGATACCGGGCGGCGTGACGGCGGCGTCGTGGTGTGATCAACGCTGTCGATAGTCAGCGAACCGCTGGCTGGCGTCAGAAAACCGGCAATCAAATTCAGCAGGGTACTTTTACCCGCGCCGCTTGGCCCGAGGATTGCCACCTGCTCGCCGCGTTCTACCGTTAAGCTAAAACGCATCGGCAAATGGTGATAAAGCCAGGTGATATCAGTCAGTTTTAACATTTCGCCCCGGTAGTTTTTCAATCACGGTAAACAGCAGAAAACAGAGTAGTAGCAGAATTAACGCGGTGACCGCGCCGTCCTGGCTGCGATAGGAGCCAATTTGCTGGTAGAGATAAAACGGCAGGGTACGGAAATCATCGTTACCGAACAACGCCACTACGCCAAAATCACCAATCGACAGCACGCAGGCAAAAGCCAGCGCCTGCGCCAGTGGACGTTTCAGGGCGCGCAGCTCGACCACTTTTAAGCGCGACCAGCCTTCAATGCCCAGCGACTGACACAACATACTGTAGCGGGCGGTGATATCGCGCATCGGGTTTTCCAGTACTTTCAGCGCATAAGGGATCGCCATTAACGCATTGGTGAAAATCACAATGCCGTCAGCAGATTGCGGCAGGCCAATGGTGTTGTTGAGCAGTAAAAAGAAGCCGGTAGCCAGCACAATCCCCGGCATGGCGAGGATCAACATGCCGCTCATCTCCAGCGCCTGACCCGCCAGCATTTTCTGCCGCGCCCGCAGTTCGCGACTGCTCCATAGCAGCATCATGGTCAGCACTACGCACAATACACCTGCCGCCAGCGCAATACGCAACGAGGTCCACAGCGCCTGCCACAGCACCGGTTGTGCCAGCACTTCCGGCAACTGGCGATTTACCCCATCGACGATCACCGCCAGCAACGGTGGCAGCAACAGCAGCAGCGCCAGCACTATTAACACCGTGTCGCAAATGCGGCTATGCAGACGATCGTCCGGATCGCGCCAGCCTTGCAGCAGCGTGGTACCGGGCGCAATGGCCTTACTTAGTCGCTGACTCAACAGCACCAGCCCAAGGCAACACACCATCTGGAGCAGCGCCAGCATCGCCGCGCGGGCAGGATCGTAGTCGTAACTCAGCGCCTGATAAATAGCCAGCTCGATAGTAGTTGCCTGCGGACCGCCGCCCAGCGATAGCACGGTGGCGAAGCTGGCGAAACAGAGCATAAAGATAAGCGCGGCAACCGGCGGGATTTGTCGCCGTAGCCACGGCCATTCGACGAAGCGGAAAAAATGCCAGCCGCGCATCCCAAGCTGGGCGGCAAGCTGACGTTGTTCGCCGGGAATGTTTTCCAGTGCCTGGAGTAATAAGCGGCTCGCCATCGGCAGATTAAAAAATACGTGCGCCAGCAAAATGCCTTGCAGGCCGTAGGGCGAAAAGGTCCACTCCAGACCGAGCGATTGGCAGAGCGATGCCAGCCAGCCCTGACGACCATAGACGCTAAGAATGCCGAAAACAGCAACTAGCACCGGGAGGATCAAGGTCATTGCGCACAGACGCAACAGCGCCAGCCGACCCGGAAAGCGCCTGCGATAGAGGGCGCGGGCGAGGAATATCGCGGGTACGACAGAGAGTAGCGCCGAGAGAAACGCCTGCCAGAAGGAGAAGCGCACCACATGACACAGGTAGCTGTCCTGCCAGATTGCCACCCAGTTACCCTGCGGCGCGTTCCACCACAGGGCGAGAAACGCCGCCAGCGCAACCGCTACCACCAGCGTGGCGGCGCTTACACCTGGAATTAACCAGCCGGGAATTAACGGCTGACGGCGCGTTGCCATTCGCTAATCCATGCCTGACGTTGTGCCGCCACTTCGGCTGGCGTGAACTCCAGCGTGGTTGCGGGTTTGGTCAATTGTTCAAAACCGGCAGGCAGCGTGACGTTTGCCACCGGATACATCCAGTTGCCGGTTGGGATCGCATTCTGAAAAGCCGGAGAAACCATAAACTGGAGGAATTTTTGCGCCAGCTCCGGCTGCTTGCTGGCAGCGGTGCGGGCGGCGACTTCCACCTGCAGATAGTGACCTTCGCTAAAGTTCGCGGCGGCGTAGTTATCTTTTTTCTCTTCGAGAATGTGATAAGCCGGAGAGGTGGTGTAACTCAGCACCAGATCGCTTTCACCTTTTAAAAACAGGCCGTAGGCTTCGCTCCAGCCTTTGGTGACCGTGACCGTTTTCTTCGCCAGTTTCTGCCAGGCTTGTGGGGCGTCATCGCCATAGACTTTTTGCATCCACAACAGCAGGCCCAGCCCCGGCGTACTGGTGCGCGGATCCTGATAAATCACCCGCCAGTTTTGATCGCTCTCAACAAGCTCTTTCAGGCTTTGCGGCGGATTTTTCAGTTTGTTCTTGTCATAGACGAAGGCGAAATAGCCGTAATCAAACGGTACGAAAGTGTCATTATTCCAGCCGCCGGGAACGTTAACGGCATCCGCTGCCACGCCGCTTTTGGCAAATAGTCCGGTTTTACTGGCGGCGTCTAACAGGTTGTTATCCAGCCCCAGCACCACATCGGCTTTACTGTTTTTGCCTTCCATGCGCAGACGGTTGAGAAGCGAAACGCCATCTTCCAGCGCCACCAGTTTCAGTTCGCAATTACAGTCGGCTTCAAAGGCTTTTTTTACCACCGGGCCTGGCCCCCAGTTGGCGGCGAAGGAATCGTAGGTATAAACAGTCAGAACGGGTTTAGCGAAAACGGGCGCTGTGCACAGCAACAGCAGGGGCAGACATTTTTTTAACACTTTGCACCTCAAAAAAGAGTGGCAAAGGACTTGAGAAGGAGCCTCAAATCCCTTCGCCGGCGTTATCCGGATCAGGTTCGACGGGTATTTTCTCAGCGCACGCGTCTGCGTGGCACCCCGTTGAGAACGGCGTTAGTGTAGTGATTTTGTTATCAACCAGCAATCATGGATCCGGTGGCGCAAACCACGCTGATTTAAAATCGAACCAGCCGAGGGTATTCATGCGCAGGCCGCGCATACTGCGTTGCCCCTGAATGATCAGCCAGTGGTGGATAAGCGGCACCATTGCTTTACTGGCGACCAGTTGCTGGCACCAGTTCGCCAGGTTCATTTCGCCATTGCGCCAGCGGGCGGCGTCGGCTTGCCAGTCGATCGGAATACAGTGTTGGAGCAGCGGCACCTCGCACAAGTGCGCGAACAGCGAAAAATCCAGCGGCAGCGTAAAGTTGGCGCTATTAAGCCAGATATCGCTCTCGATCTCTCCTTCATGCCACTGATCGTAGCTGATCTCTTTGATTTCCAGCGTGACCTGGTGACTTGCCAGAATCTGCTGCATGATCCCGGCAATCACCCGATGCTCACTGTGATCCTGATAAAAGGTCAGGGTGAGGCTTTCCAGGCCAGCCGGTTTTTCGCTCTTTATGGTGCGGGCATGGTGCCAACGGGGGAGCAGTCCATAAGCCGGGAACCACAGTTGCTGGTACTGTTCCTCAGCGAAATAGACCAGATTAGTTGGAGAAAGCACATAGCTTACCCAGTCCCTGACTTGCTGATTCGCCCCGCGATGGGTGCGGCTGTCGAACAGTAAATAGTAGCAACCTTCCTCCAGGCGGCTTTCAATCTCTTTTTCCTCGCCCTGTGGACCTTTTAGCATCAGACCTCCAGCTGGCTCGTCGGCAATTTCCGGCAGAACCCAGACGTTAACTTCATCGATTAATGCCCGGTAACCGAAGAAGTCATCGAATGCCTGAATTTTCAGTTGATTGGTGGTGTTGCGGATCACCGCATACGGACCGGTGCCGATGGGATGGCTGGCAAAGTTACTGAGGGTTTCCCATTCGCGCGGCAGGATCATCGCCGGAACTTGTCCCAGCAGTAACGGTAACCAGCGGTCCGGTTGCGTGAGATGGATATCCAGCGTCCAGGGCGTCGGCGACACAATGTCCGCAATATGCGAATAGAGCGGCAGCGTATTGATTCGTTTTAAAGAGGCGATCACGTCGTCCATTTCCAGTTCACGACCATGATGAAAATGGACTCCTGGACGCAAAAAGAAACGCCAGTGAAGCGGTGATATTTGCTGCCAGTGGTGGGCGATGTCTGCTTCCAGTTCCCCATTTTCCTCATTTATGCGCGTTAGCGAACTGAAGATTTGCCGGGCAATATGGGTTTCGGAACGGCGCAATGCGCTGCCAGGTAGCAGATTACGCAACGGACGATAGTAGAGCACGCGCAGGATGTGCCGCCCCTGGCGGAAGCTGCGGCCCAGATGAGAAACCAGCATTTGCCGCACAGTCGCTTTGTCGCCAACCAACTGCACTAGTTGGTCGATACGATCCTGCTCCAGCAGGTCTTCCGCCCGCTGTTGCTGAAGCGCCAGCCCGGTATAGAGGAATGTCAGACGCGAGCGTTTACCGCGCCCGACTTCCGCTTCCCACGTCAGCCAGCCGCGATCCTGCATGGTGTTGAGCAGGGTACGCATATGACGACGCGAGCAGCTCAATAACGCTGCCAGTTCGTTGAGCGTTGTGTCCTGCGATTTACCCTCGCAGCATTGCCACAGGCGGATGAACTGTTGTTGCAGACGAGCAGATGGCATAAAAGGGGAACTCCTGCGCAAAAGACAGCAATTTTATTTTCCCTATATTAAGTCAATAATTCCTAACGATGAAGCAAGGAGGTGCCCCATGCGTCAGTTTTATCAGCACTATTTTACCGCGACAGCGAAGTTGTGCTGGTTGCGTTGGTTAAGCGTCCCACAACGATTAACCATGCTTGAAGGACTGATGCAGTGGGATGACCGCAATTCTGAAAGTTGACTTGCCTGCATCATGTGTGACTGAGTATTGGTGTAAAATCACCCGCCAGCAGATTATACCTGCTGGTTTTTTTTATTCTCGCCGCGCTAAAAAGGGAACGTATGATCTGGATAATGACGATGGCTCGCCGTATGAACGGTGTTTACGCGGCATTTATGCTGGTCGCTTTTATGATGGGGGTGGCCGGGGCGCTACAGGCTCCTACATTGAGCTTATTTCTGAGTCGTGAGGTTGGCGCGCAACCTTTCTGGATCGGACTCTTTTATACGGTGAATGCTATTGCTGGGATCGGCGTAAGCCTCTGGTTGGCAAAACGTTCTGACAGTCAGGGCGATCGGCGAAAACTGATTATATTTTGCTGTTTGATGGCTATCGGCAATGCGCTATTGTTTGCATTTAATCGTCATTATCTGACGCTTATCACCTGTGGTGTGCTTCTGGCATCTCTGGCCAATACGGCAATGCCACAGTTATTTGCTCTGGCGCGGGAATATGCGGATAACTCGGCGCGAGAAGTGGTGATGTTTAGCTCGGTGATGCGTGCGCAGCTTTCTCTGGCATGGGTTATCGGTCCACCGTTGGCCTTTATGCTGGCGTTGAATTACGGCTTTACGGTGATGTTTTCGATTGCCGCCGGGATATTCACACTCAGTCTGGTATTGATTGCATTTATGCTTCCGTCTGTGGCGCGGGTAGAACTGCCGTCGGAAAATGCTTTATCAATGCAAGGTGGCTGGCAGGATAGTAACGTACGGATGTTATTTGTCGCCTCGACGTTAATGTGGACCTGCAACACCATGTACATTATTGATATGCCGTTGTGGATCAGTAGCGAGTTAGGATTGCCAGACAAACTGGCGGGTTTCCTGATGGGGACGGCAGCTGGACTGGAAATACCAGCAATGATTCTGGCTGGCTACTATGTCAAACGTTATGGTAAGCGGCGAATGATGGTCATAGCAGTGGCGGCAGGAGTACTGTTTTACACCGGATTGATTTTCTTTCATAGCCGTATGGCGTTGATGACGCTGCAACTTTTTAACGCTGTATTTATCGGCATTGTTGCGGGTATTGGGATGCTATGGTTTCAGGATTTAATGCCTGGAAGAGCGGGGGCAGCTACCACCTTATTTACTAACAGTATTTCTACCGGGGTAATTCTGGCTGGCGTTATTCAGGGAGCAATTGCACAAAGTTGGGGGCACTTTGCTGTCTACTGGGTAATTGCGGTTATTTCTGTTGTCGCATTATTTTTAACCGCAAAGGTTAAAGACGTTTGATGACGTGGACGATAGCGGAAAGCCCGGTCATTTGACCGGGCAAGGGGATTAATTCATAAACGCAGGTTGTTTTGCTTCATAAGCGGCAATGGCGTCGTCGTGCTGCAAGGTAAGCCCAATACTGTCCAGACCGTTCATCATGCAGTGGCGGCGGAAGGCATCGATGGTAAAGCGATAGGTTTTCTCTCCCGCTTTCACCTCTTGCGCTTCCAGATCCACGTCGAAATGGATCCCCGGATTGGCTTTCACCAGCGCAAACAGTTCGTCCACTTCTGCATCGCTTAATTTCACCGGCAGCAGCTGGTTGTTAAAGCTATTGCCGTAGAAGATGTCAGCAAAACTCGGCGCAATCACCACTTTAAAACCGTAGTCGGTCAATGCCCAGGGCGCGTGCTCACGCGAGGAGCCACAGCCGAAGTTTTCTCGTGCCAGCAAAATGGAAGCGCCCTGATACTGCGGGAAGTTCAGCACGAAGTCCGGGTTTGGCTGTTGGCCTTTTTCATCGAGAAAACGCCAGTCGTTAAACAGATGCGCGCCAAAACCCGTACGGGTCACTTTCTGCAAAAACTGTTTCGGGATGATTGCATCGGTATCGACATTGGCGGCATCCAGCGGAACCACCAGGCCTGTGTGTTTGATAAATTTCTCTGCCATGGTGTGCTCCTTATTTAATGTTGCGAATGTCGGCGAAATGTCCGGTCACAGCAGCAGCGGCAGCCATTGCCGGGCTGACCAGATGCGTGCGCCCGCCGCGCCCCTGGCGGCCTTCAAAGTTACGGTTGCTGGTGGATGCACAACGTTCGCCCGGATTCAGACGGTCGTTGTTCATCGCCAGACACATTGAGCAGCCAGGCAAGCGCCATTCAAAACCGGCTTCAATAAAGATTTTATCCAGACCTTCCGCTTCCGCCTGGGCTTTTACCGGGCCAGAGCCGGGAACCACCAGTGCCTGCACGCCTGGCGCGACTTTTCGCCCTTTGGCGATCTCCGCTGCCGCGCGTAAATCTTCAATGCGCGAGTTGGTACAGGAACCGATAAACACTTTGTCGATAGCCACTTCGGTCAGCGGAATGCCCGGTTTCAGCCCCATATAGGCCAGCGCTTTTTCTGCCGACGCGCGTTCAACCGGATCGGCAAACGAAGCCGGATCGGGAATATTGTCGTTCACGGAAATCACCTGGCCTGGATTGGTGCCCCAGGTGACCTGCGGTGAAATTTCTTCTGCTTGCAGAGTGACAACGGTATCGAAAGTTGCGCCTTCGTCGGTTTGCAGGGTTTTCCAGTAGGCAACGGCGTCGTCGAAATCTTTGCCTTTCGGCGCATGCAAACGGCCTTTGACATAGTTAAAGGTGGTTTCGTCCGGTGCAACCAGACCGGCTTTTGCGCCCATTTCGATTGCCATATTGCACAGGGTCATACGACCTTCCATGCTTAAATCACGAATTGCTTCGCCGCAAAACTCCACCACATGCCCGGTGCCGCCTGCGCTGCCAGTTTTACCGATAATTGCCAGCACGATATCTTTTGCTGTAATGCCCGGCGCGGCTTTGCCCTGGACTTCAATTTTCATGGTCTTCGCACGGCCCTGTTTCAGGGTTTGTGTTGCCAGTACGTGTTCAACTTCGGAAGTGCCGATACCAAAGGCCAGTGCGCCAAACGCGCCGTGGGTGGCGGTATGCGAGTCGCCGCAGACAATGGTCATCCCCGGCAAGGTGACGCCCTGTTCCGGCCCCATTACGTGGACGATCCCCTGATACGGGTGATTCAGGTCATACAGCTCGACGCCAAATTCTTTGCAGTTTTTAATCAGCTCCTGCATCTGGATGCGCGCCATTTCACCACAGGCATTAATGTCTTTGGTCTGGGTAGAGACGTTGTGATCCATAGTGGCGAAGGTTTTGCCCGGCTGACGTACCGGGCGACCGTGGGCGCGCAGACCATCAAACGCCTGCGGTGAGGTCACTTCATGCACCAGGTGGCGGTCGATATATAACAGCGGGGTTTCGTTTTCGGCTTCGTACACTACGTGAGCGTCGAATAATTTTTCGTATAACGTTTTAGCCATGATTACACCCCTTCTGCCACATAGCGGGCAATGATATCGCCCATTTCATCGGTACTAACGGCGGCAGCGCCACGGGCTAAATCCCCGGTGCGAATGCCTTCTTCTAATGCGCGGTTAATGGCGCGTTCAATGGCGCAAGCCGCATCATCGGCATCCAGGCTGTAGCGCAGCAGCAGTGCCAGCGACAGAATTTGCGCAATCGGGTTGGCGATGTTTTTGCCTGCGATATCTGGTGCTGAGCCGCCTGCCGGTTCATACAGACCAAAACCTTGCTCGTTCAGGCTGGCGGAAGGCAACATCCCCATCGAGCCAGTGATCATTGCGCACTCGTCAGACAGAATGTCGCCAAACAGGTTGGAGCACAGCAGAACGTCAAACTGTGATGGATCTTTAATCAGCTGCATGGTGGCGTTGTCGATGTACATATGCGCCAGTTCGACATCCGGGTATTCCGTGGCGATCTCGTTGACGATTTCACGCCATAAAATAGAGGATTGCAGCACGTTAGCTTTGTCGATTGAGGTGACTTTGTGGCGACGTTTACGAGCAGATTCAAACGCGATGCGGGCAATACGCTCGATCTCAAAACGGTGATACACCTCGGTATCAAACGCTTTTTCATATTGTCCGCTACCTTCGCGGCCTTTTGGCTGACCGAAATAGATGCCGCCGGTCAGTTCGCGCACGCACAGGATGTCGAAGCCGTTAGCGGCAATGTCTGCACGCAGCGGACAGAATGCTTCCAGCCCCTGATACAGTTTTGCCGGGCGCAGGTTGCTGAATAATTTGAAGTGCTTACGCAAAGGCAACAGCGCGCCGCGTTCTGGTTGCTGGTCTGGTGGTAAATGTTCCCATTTCGGACCGCCTACCGAGCCAAACAGCACGGCATCGGCTTGCTCACAACCTTCAACCGTCGCAGGCGGCAGTGGTTGCCCGTGGTTATCAATGGCTGCGCCGCCTACATCGTAATGGCTGGTGGTGATGCGCATCGCAAAGCGGTTGCGCACGGCATCCAGCACTTTCAGCGCCTGGGTCATCACTTCCGGACCAATACCGTCCCCCGGCAATACGGCAATATGGTAATTCTTCGACATCACACGGTTTCCTTGTTGTTTTCGTTGTGTTGAGCTTTGCGTTGCAACTCTTTTTCGACTTCTGCGGCACGCCAGATATTGTTCAGTACGTGCACCATGGCTTTGGCGGAGGACTCGACAATATCGGTGGCCAGGCCGACGCCGTGGAAGCGGCGACCGTTGTAGTTGGCGACAATATCCACCTGACCCAGCGCATCTTTACCGTGACCTTTGGCGGTCAGGCTGTATTTCACCAGTTCGACGTTATAGTCAGTGATGCGGTTAATTGCCTGATAGACGGCATCGACCGGACCGTTACCGTTGGCGGCTTCTGCTTTGACTTCTTCGCCACAGGCCAGTTTGACGGCGGCGGTGGCGATATCGTTAGAGCCAGACTGCACGCTGAAGTAATCCAGACGGAAATGCTCCGGCTCTTCTTGCTGCTTACCGATGAAGGCCAGCGCCTCCAGATCGTAATCAAACACCTGACCTTTTTTGTCCGCCAGCTTCAGGAAAGCATCGTACAAATTGTCTAAATTATATTCACTTTCTTTATACCCCATCTCATCCATGCGATGTTTCACCGCCGCACGCCCCGAACGAGAGGTCAGATTCAGCTGGATTTGGTTCAGACCAATAGATTCTGGTGTCATGATTTCGTAGTTTTCGCGGTTTTTCAGCACGCCATCCTGGTGGATACCGGAGGAGTGAGCGAATGCGCCGCTGCCAACAATGGCTTTGTTTGCCGGGATCGGCATATTACAAATCTGGCTAACTAACTGGCTGGTGCGCCATATCTCCTGGTGATTAATGGCGGTGTGGACGTTGAGAATATCCTTACGAACTTTAATCGCCATGATGACTTCTTCCAGCGAACAGTTACCGGCACGCTCGCCGATCCCGTTCATTGCACCTTCCACCTGGCGTGCACCGGCATGTACCGCCGCCAGTGAGTTGCCGACCGCCAGGCCTAAATCGTCGTGGGTATGTACGGAAATAATGGCTTTGTCGATGTTAGGTACGCGTTCATACAGGCCGCTGATGATTCCGGCGAACTCAAACGGCATGGTGTAGCCCACGGTGTCCGGAATGTTGATGGTGGTGGCACCGGCATTAATCGCCGCTTCGACCACTCGCGCCAGATCGGCAATGGGTGTACGCCCGGCATCTTCGCAAGAAAATTCAACATCATCGGTGTAATTACGGGCGCGTTTCACCATATAGATAGCGCGTTCGATCACTTCATCCAGCGTGCTGCGCAGCTTGGTGGCGATGTGCATTGGCGAAGTGGCAATAAAGGTATGAATACGGAAGGCTTCGGCGACTTTCAGGGATTCGGCCGCCACGTCGATATCTTTCTCCACGCAGCGAGCTAACGCACATACGCGGCTGTTTTTAACCTGGCGGGCGATGGTTTGCACCGATTCAAAATCGCCCGGCGAAGAGACGGGGAAACCGACTTCCATCACGTCAACACCCATACGCTCAAGGGCCAGCGCAATTTGCAGTTTTTCTTTCACACTCAAGCTTGCCTGTAACGCCTGTTCACCGTCGCGCAATGTGGTATCGAAAATAATGACTTGCTGGCTCATGGTTTGGGTCCTTGTCTCTTTTAGAGCGCCTCGCTTCGGGCATAAAAAAACCCGCGCAATGGCGCGGGTTTTTTGTTTGACTGCGTGCTGGCTTAATGCTGGATGCCGCTCACTCGTCTACCGCGCAAAGAAGATGCGTTTAGTAGTAGTAGACCGATAAAGCGAACGATGTGAGTCATTAAATCAGCTCCAGATGAATGCGATATGCTTTTAGAGTTACTGGATACAAAAACGGATGTCAACCCTGACGCAATAAAAACGTCCCGCCAGCGTGAGTTCTGCATCCGTAAAATTAGCTAATTGTGCTGCGGTGGTTAAAGTAAGCGATATTAATTTCTGCTTAACTACCGACGCTTTTCATCGGTTGACATATTTCAGCATAAATTTTTGCATCTAATCAACGAGGAAAAAGGGGACAAAATGCACGCGTTGCAAAACCTATCCTGATGATTTGTATTGAATTATATGTTTTGCGATTTTTTTTGATATTGATTTGGTGAATATTATTGATCAATTAATGTTAAGAATTAATGCATTAAATATATAAATTAATTATTAAATAAGCACATTTAATCCATTTTGTAGATGATTGAGTATTCGCGGTAGTTATGATTAGATTGTTTTCGCAACAAAAACATTATGGATTATTATGCTGTGGTAAATGACTCATTCCACGGCAATGGATTCTGTTTTTATCAGAACCCGTATCTTTATGTTTTCCGAATTTTACTCATTTTGCTTTTTCTTATTTTATATGCATGATAAATCATATTCTTCAGGATTATTTCTCTGCATTCCAATAAGGGAAAGGGAGTTAAGTGTGACAGTGGAGTTAAGTATGCCAGAGGTACAAACAGATCATTCAGAGACGGCGGAGTTAAGCAAGCCACAGCTACGCATGGTCGATCTCAACTTATTAACCGTTTTCGATGCCGTGATGCAGGAGCAAAACATTACCCGTGCCGCTCATGTTCTGGGTATGTCGCAACCTGCGGTCAGTAACGCTGTTGCACGCCTGAAGGTGATGTTTAATGACGAGCTTTTTGTTCGTTATGGCCGTGGTATTCAACCGACTGCTCGCGCATTTCAACTTTTTGGCTCAGTTCGTCAGGCATTGCAACTAGTACAAAATGAATTGCCTGGTTCAGGTTTTGAACCCGCGAGCAGTGAACGTGTATTTCATCTTTGTGTTTGCAGCCCGTTAGACAGCATTCTGACCTCGCAGATTTATAATCACATTGAGCAGATTGCGCCAAATATACATGTTATGTTCAAGTCTTCATTAAATCAGAACACTGAACATCAGCTGCGTTATCAGGAAACGGAGTTTGTGATTAGTTATGAAGACTTCCATCGTCCTGAATTTACCAGCGTGCCATTATTTAAAGATGAAATGGTGCTGGTAGCCAGCAAAAATCATCCAACAATTAAGGGCCCGTTACTGAAACATGATGTTTATAACGAACAACATGCGGCGGTTTCGCTCGATCGTTTCGCGTCATTTAGTCAACCTTGGTATGACACGGTAGATAAGCAAGCCAGTATCGCGTATCAGGGCATGGCAATGATGAGCGTACTTAGCGTGGTGTCGCAAACGCATTTGGTCGCTATTGCGCCGCGTTGGCTGGCTGAAGAGTTCGCTGAATCCTTAGAATTACAGGTATTACCGCTGCCGTTAAAACAAAACAGCAGAACCTGTTATCTCTCCTGGCATGAAGCTGCCGGGCGCGATAAAGGCCATCAGTGGATGGAAGAACAATTAGTCTCAATTTGCAAACGCTAACTGAATGCAGAATAGGCCAGACATGAATGTCTGGTTTATTCTGCATTTTTTATTGAATGTAGAATTTTATTCTGAATGTGTGTGCTCTCTATTTTAGGATTAATTAAAAAAATAGAGAAATTGCTGTAAGTTGTGGGATTCAGCCGATTTATTGTCAATTTAATCCTTCGTAATGGAGGATTTTATCGTTTCTTTTCACCTTTCCTCCTGTTTATTCTTATTACCCTGCGTTTATGTCTCTGGCTGCCAATTGCTTAAGCAAGATCGGACGGTTAATGTGTTTTACACATTTTTTCCGTCAAACAGTGAGGCAGGCCATGGAGATGTTGTCTGGAGCCGAGATGGTCGTCCGATCGCTTATCGATCAGGGCGTTAAACAAGTATTCGGTTATCCCGGAGGCGCAGTCCTTGATATTTACGATGCATTGCATACCGTGGGTGGTATTGATCATGTATTAGTTCGTCATGAGCAGGCGGCGGTGCATATGGCCGATGGCCTGGCGCGTGCGACCGGGGAAGTCGGCGTCGTGCTGGTAACGTCGGGTCCAGGGGCGACCAATGCGATTACCGGCATCGCCACCGCTTATATGGATTCCATTCCATTAGTTGTCCTTTCCGGGCAGGTAGCGACCTCGTTGATAGGTTACGATGCCTTTCAGGAGTGCGACATGGTGGGGATTTCGCGACCGGTGGTTAAACACAGTTTTCTGGTTAAGCAAACGGAAGACATTCCGCAGGTGCTGAAAAAGGCTTTCTGGCTGGCGGCAAGTGGTCGTCCTGGACCAGTAGTCGTTGATTTACCGAAAGATATTCTTAATCCGGCGAACAAATTACCCTATGTCTGGCCGGAGTCGGTTAGTATGCGTTCTTACAATCCCACTACTACCGGACATAAAGGGCAAATTAAGCGTGCTCTGCAAACGCTGGTGGCGGCAAAAAAACCGGTTGTCTACGTAGGCGGTGGGGCAATCACGGCGGGCTGCCATCAGCAGTTGAAAGAAACGGTGGAGGCGTTGAATCTGCCCGTTGTTTCCTCATTGATGGGCCTGGGGGCATTTCCGGCAACGCATCGTCAGGCGCTGGGCATGCTGGGAATGCACGGCACCTACGAAGCCAATATGACGATGCATAACGCGGATGTGATTTTCGCCGTCGGGGTAAGATTTGATGACCGAACGACGAATAATCTGGCAAAGTACTGCCCAAATGCCACTGTTCTGCATATCGATATTGATCCTACTTCCATTTCTAAAACCGTGACTGCTGATATCCCGATTGTGGGGGATGCTCGCCAGGTCCTCGAACAAATGCTTGAACTCCTGTCGCAAGAATCCGCCCATCAACCGCTGGATGAGATCCGCGACTGGTGGCAGCAGATTGAACAGTGGCGCGCTCGTCAGTGCCTGAAATATGACACTCACAGTGAAAAGATTAAACCGCAGGCGGTGATCGAGACTCTTTGGCGGTTGACGAAGGGAGACGCTTACGTGACGTCCGATGTCGGGCAGCACCAGATGTTTGCTGCACTTTATTATCCATTCGACAAACCGCGTCGCTGGATCAATTCCGGTGGCCTCGGCACGATGGGTTTTGGTTTACCTGCGGCACTGGGCGTCAAAATGGCGTTGCCAGAAGAAACCGTGGTTTGCGTCACTGGCGACGGCAGTATTCAGATGAACATCCAGGAACTGTCTACCGCGTTGCAATACGAGTTGCCGGTACTGGTGGTGAATCTCAATAACCGCTATCTGGGGATGGTGAAACAGTGGCAGGACATGATCTATTCCGGCCGTCATTCACAATCTTATATGCAATCACTACCCGATTTCGTCCGTCTGGCGGAAGCCTATGGTCACGTCGGGATCCAGATCTCTCATCCGCATGAGCTGGAAAGCAAACTTAGCGAGGCGCTGGAACAGGTGCGCAATAATCGCCTGGTGTTTGTTGATGTTACCGTCGATGGCAGTGAGCACGTCTACCCGATGCAGATTCGCGGGGGCGGAATGGATGAAATGTGGTTAAGCAAAACGGAGAGAACCTGATTATGCGCCGGATATTATCAGTCTTACTCGAAAATGAATCAGGCGCGTTATCCCGCGTGATTGGCCTTTTTTCCCAGCGTGGCTACAACATTGAAAGCCTGACCGTTGCGCCAACCGACGATCCGACATTATCGCGTATGACCATCCAGACCGTGGGCGATGAAAAAGTGCTTGAGCAGATCGAAAAGCAATTACACAAGCTGGTCGATGTCTTGCGCGTGAGTGAGTTGGGGCAGGGCGCGCATGTTGAGCGGGAAATCATGCTGGTGAAAATTCAGGCCAGCGGTTACGGGCGTGACGAAGTGAAACGTAATACGGAAATATTCCGTGGGCAAATTATCGATGTCACCCCCTCGCTTTATACCGTTCAATTAGCAGGCACCAGCGATAAGCTTGATGCATTTTTAGCATCGATTCGCGATGTGGCGAAAATTGTGGAAGTTGCTCGCTCTGGTGTGGTCGGACTTTCGCGCGGCGATAAAATAATGCGTTGAGAATGATCTCAGTGCGCAATTTGCAGCCCAACATGTCACGTTGGGCTTTTTTTGCGAAATCAGTGGGAACCTGGAATAAAAGCAGTTGCCGCAGTTAATTTTCTGCGCTTAGATGTTAATGAATTTAACCCATACCAGTACAATGGCTATGGTTTTTACATTTTACGCAAGGGGCAATTGTGAAACTGGATGAAATCGCTCGGCTGGCGGGAGTGTCGCGGACCACTGCAAGCTATGTTATTAACGGCAAAGCGAAGCAATACCGTGTGAGCGACAAAACCGTTGAAAAAGTCATGGCTGTGGTGCGTGAGCACAATTACCACCCGAACGCCGTGGCAGCTGGGCTTCGTGCTGGACGCACACGTTCTATTGGTCTTGTGATCCCCGATCTGGAGAACACCAGCTATACCCGCATCGCTAACTATCTTGAACGCCAGGCGCGGCAACGGGGTTATCAACTGCTAATTGCCTGCTCAGAAGATCAGCCAGACAACGAAATGCGCTGTATTGAGCACCTTTTACAGCGTCAGGTCGATGCCATTATTGTTTCGACGTCGTTGCCTCCTGAGCATCCTTTTTATCAACGCTGGGCTAACGACCCGTTCCCGATTGTCGCGCTGGACCGCGCCCTCGATCGTGAACACTTCACCAGCGTGGTTGGTGCCGATCAGGATGATGCCGAAATGCTGGCGGAAGAGTTACGTAAGTTTCCCGCCGAGACGGTGCTTTATCTTGGCGCGCTGCCGGAGCTTTCTGTCAGCTTCCTGCGTGAACAAGGTTTCCGTACTGCCTGGAAAGATGATCCGCGCGAAGTGCATTTCCTGTATGCCAACAGCTATGAGCGGGAGGCGGCTGCCCAGTTATTCGAAAAATGGCTGGAAACGCATCCGATGCCGCAGGCGCTGTTCACAACGTCGTTTGCGTTGTTGCAAGGGGTGATGGATGTAACGCTACGTCGCGATGGTAAACTGCCTTCTGACCTGGCAATTGCCACCTTTGGCGATAACGAACTGCTCGACTTCTTACAGTGCCCGGTGCTGGCAGTGGCTCAACGTCACCGCGATGTCGCAGAGCGTGTGCTGGAGATTGTCCTGGCAAGCCTGGACGAACCGCGTAAGCCAAAACCTGGTTTAACGCGCATTAAACGTAATCTCTATCGTCGCGGTGTGCTCAGCCGTAGCTAAGCCGCGAACAAAAATACGCGCCAGGTGAATTTCCCTCTGGCGCGTAGAGTACGGGAATGGACATCAATATCCTTAAAGTAAATAAGACTATTCCTGACTATTATTGATAAGTTCTTTTAAACCCGCCCGTTAATTAAATCACCAGCTGAAATTCACAATAATTAAGTGATATCGACAGCGCGTTTTTGCATTATTTTGTTACATGCAGAGATGAATTGCCGATTTAACAAGCACTTTTCTTTGCTTTTGCGCAAACCCGCTGGCATCAAGCGCCACACAGACGCAACAGGGACTGTTAACCGGGGAAGATATGTCCTAAAATGCCGCTCGCGTCGCAAACTGACACTTTATATTTGCTGTGGAAAATAGTGAGTCATTTTAAAACGGTGATGACGATGAGGGATTTTTTCTTACAGCTATTCATAACGTTAATTTGCTGCGCACGTTGGACGTAAAATAAACAACGCTGATATTAGCCGTAAACATCGGGTTTTTTACCTCGGTATGCCTTGTGACTGGCTTGACAAGCTTTTCCTCCGCTCCGTAAACTCCTTTCAGTGGGAAATTGTGGGGCAAAGTGGGAATAAGGGGTGAGGCTGGCATGTTCCGGGGAGCAACGTTAGTCAATCTCGACAGCAAAGGGCGCTTATCAGTGCCTACCCGTTACCGGGAACAGCTGCTTGAGAACGCTGCCGGTCAAATGGTTTGCACCATTGACATTCATCACCCGTGCCTGCTGCTTTACCCCCTGCCTGAATGGGAAATTATCGAGCAAAAATTATCGCGTCTGTCGAGCATGAACCCGGTTGAGCGCCGTGTGCAGCGCCTACTGTTAGGTCATGCCAGCGAATGTCAGATGGATGGCGCAGGTCGATTGTTAATCGCGCCAGTACTGCGGCAACATGCCGGGCTGACAAAAGAAGTGATGCTGGTTGGACAGTTCAACAAGTTTGAGCTGTGGGATGAAACAACCTGGCATCAACAGGTCAAGGAAGATATCGACGCAGAGCAGTTGGCTACCGGAGACTTATCGGAGCGACTGCAGGACTTGTCTCTATAAAATGATGGAAAACTATAAACATACTACGGTGCTGCTGGATGAAGCCGTTAATGGCCTCAATATCCGTCCTGATGGCATCTACATTGATGGGACTTTTGGTCGCGGTGGTCACTCACGTCTGATCCTCTCGCAGCTTGGCGAAGAGGGGCGTTTGCTGGCGATCGATCGCGACCCGCAGGCTATCGCCGTTGCGAAGACTATTGATGATCCGCGCTTCTCCATCATCCACGGACCTTTCTCCGCGCTGGGCGAATACGTTGCCGAGCGCGATCTTATCGGCAAGATCGACGGCATTCTCCTCGATCTTGGCGTCTCTTCACCGCAACTTGATGATGCTGAGCGCGGCTTTTCCTTTATGCGCGATGGTCCGCTGGACATGCGTATGGACCCAACCCGTGGGCAGTCAGCCGCTGAATGGCTACAAACCGCAGAAGAAGCCGATATCGCCTGGGTATTGAAAACCTATGGTGAAGAGCGTTTTGCCAAACGCATTGCCCGCGCCATTGTCGAGCGTAACCGCGAACAGCCGATGACCCGCACCAAAGAACTGGCGGAAGTCGTGGCTGCTGCAACGCCGGTGAAAGATAAGTTTAAACATCCCGCGACCCGTACCTTCCAGGCGGTGCGCATTTGGGTAAACAGTGAACTGGAGGAGATAGAGCAGGCGCTAAAAAGCTCGCTCAACGTGCTGGCCCCGGGTGGGCGGCTTTCGATCATCAGCTTCCACTCGCTGGAAGACCGTATTGTGAAACGTTTTATGCGTGAAAACAGCCGCGGTCCGCAAGTTCCGGCAGGGTTACCGATGACTGAAGAGCAGCTCAAAAAACTGGGTGGCCGTCAGCTGCGAGCACTAGGCAAGTTAATGCCGGGCGAAGAAGAGGTGGCTGAGAACCCTCGTGCCCGTAGTTCAGTTCTGCGTATTGCAGAGAGGACGAATGCATGATCAGCAGAGTGACAGAAGCTCTAAGCAAAGTTAAAGGATCGATGGGAAGCCACGAGCGCCATGCATTGCCTGGTGTTATCGGTGACGATCTTTTGCGATTTGGGAAGCTGCCACTCTGCCTGTTCATTTGCATTATTTTGACGGCGGTGACTGTGGTAACCACGGCGCACCATACCCGTTTACTGACCGCTCAGCGCGAACAACTGCTGCTGGAGCGAGATGCTTTAGACATTGAATGGCGCAACCTGATCCTTGAAGAGAATGCGCTCGGCGACCATAGCCGGGTGGAAAGGATCGCCACGGAAAAGCTGCAAATGCAGCATGTTGATCCGTCACAAGAAAATATCGTAGTGCAAAAATAAGGATAAACGCGACGCATGAAAGCAGCGGCGAAAACGCAGAAACCAAAACGTCAGGAAGAACATGCCAACTTTATCAGTTGGCGTTTTGCGTTGTTATGCGGCTGTATTCTCCTGGCGCTGGCTTTTCTGCTCGGACGCGTAGCGTGGTTACAAGTTATCTCCCCGGATATGCTGGTGAAAGAGGGCGACATGCGTTCTCTTCGCGTTCAGCAAGTTTCCACCTCCCGCGGCATGATTACTGACCGTTCTGGTCGCCCGTTAGCGGTGAGCGTGCCGGTAAAAGCGATTTGGGCTGACCCGAAAGAAGTGCATGACGCTGGCGGTATCAGCGTCGGTGACCGCTGGAAGGCGCTGGCTAACGCGCTCAATATTCCGCTGGATCAGCTTTCAGCCCGCATTAACGCCAACCCGAAAGGGCGCTTTATTTATCTGGCGCGTCAGGTGAACCCTGACATGGCGGACTACATCAAAAAACTGAAACTGCCGGGGATTCATCTGCGTGAAGAGTCTCGCCGTTACTATCCGTCCGGCGAAGTGACTGCTCACCTCATCGGCTTTACTAACGTCGATAGTCAAGGGATTGAGGGCGTTGAGAAGAGTTTCGATAAATGGCTTACCGGGCAGCCGGGTGAGCGCATTGTGCGTAAAGACCGCTATGGTCGCGTAATTGAAGATATTTCTTCTACTGACAGCCAGGCGGCGCACAACCTGGCGTTGAGTATTGATGAACGCTTGCAGGCGCTGGTTTATCGCGAACTGAACAACGCGGTGGCCTTTAACAAGGCTGAATCCGGTAGCGCCGTGCTGGTGGATGTCAACACCGGTGAAGTGCTGGCGATGGCTAACAGCCCGTCATACAACCCTAACAATCTGAGCGGCACGCCGAAAGAGGCGATGCGTAACCGTACCATCACCGACGTGTTTGAACCGGGCTCAACGGTTAAACCGATGGTGGTAATGACCGCGTTGCAACGTGGCGTGGTGCGGGAAAACTCGGTACTCAATACCATTCCTTATCGAATTAACGGCCACGAAATCAAAGACGTGGCACGCTACAGCGAATTAACCCTGACCGGGGTATTACAGAAGTCGAGTAACGTCGGTGTTTCCAAGCTGGCGTTAGCGATGCCGTCCTCAGCGTTAGTAGATACTTACTCACGTTTTGGACTGGGAAAAGCGACCAATTTGGGGTTGGTCGGAGAACGCAGTGGCTTATATCCTCAAAAACAACGGTGGTCTGACATAGAGAGGGCCACCTTCTCTTTCGGCTACGGGCTAATGGTAACACCGTTACAGTTAGCGCGAGTCTACGCAACTATCGGCAGCTACGGCATTTATCGCCCACTGTCGATTACCAAAGTTGACCCCCCGGTTCCCGGTGAACGTGTCTTCCCGGAATCCATTGTTCGCACCGTGGTGCATATGATGGAAAGCGTGGCGCTACCAGGCGGCGGCGGCGTGAAAGCGGCGATTAAAGGCTATCGTATCGCCATTAAAACCGGTACCGCGAAAAAGGTCGGGCCGGACGGTCGCTACATCAATAAATATATTGCTTATACCGCAGGCGTTGCGCCTGCGAGTCAGCCGCGCTTCGCGCTGGTTGTTGTTATCAACGATCCGCAGGCGGGTAAATACTACGGCGGCGCCGTTTCCGCGCCGGTCTTTGGTGCCATCATGGGCGGCGTATTGCGTACCATGAACATCGAGCCGGATGCGCTGACAACGGGCGATAAAAATGAATTTGTGATTAATCAAGGCGAGGGGACAGGTGGCAGATCGTAATTTGCGCGACCTTCTTGCTCCGTGGGTGCCAGACGCACCTTCGCGAGCACTGCGAGAGATGACACTCGACAGCCGTGTGGCTGCGGCGGGCGATCTCTTTGTAGCTGTAGTAGGTCATCAGGCGGACGGGCGTCGATATATCCCGCAGGCGATAGCGCAAGGTGTGGCTGCCATTATTGCAGAGGCGAAAGATGAGGCGACCGATGGTGAAATCCGTGAAATGCACGGCGTACCGGTCATCTATCTCAGCCAGCTCAACGAGCGTTTATCTGCACTGGCGGGCCGCTTTTACCATGAACCCTCTGACAATTTACGTCTCGTAGGCGTAACGGGCACCAACGGCAAAACCACGACTACCCAGCTGCTGGCGCAGTGGAGCCAACTGCTTGGCGAAACCAGCGCGGTAATGGGCACCGTTGGTAACGGTCTGCTTGGGAAAGTGATCCCGACAGAAAATACTACCGGTTCCGCAGTCGATGTTCAGCATGAGCTGGCGGGGCTGGTGGAGCAGGGCGCGACGTTTTGCGCAATGGAAGTTTCCTCCCACGGGCTGGTACAGCACCGTGTGGCGGCATTGAAATTTGCGGCGTCGGTCTTTACCAACTTAAGCCGCGATCACCTTGATTATCATGGTGATATGGAACACTACGAAGCTGCGAAATGGCTGCTTTATTCTGAACATCATTGCGGTCAGGCGATTATTAACGCCGACGATGAAGTGGGCCGCCGCTGGCTGGCAAAACTGCCGGACGCGGTTGCGGTATCAATGGAAGATCATATCAATCCGAACTGTCACGGACGCTGGTTAAAAGCGATCGACGTGAACTATCACGACAGCGGTGCGACGATTCGCTTTAGCTCAAGTTGGGGCGATGGCGAAATTGAAAGCCATCTGATGGGCGCTTTTAACGTCAGCAACCTGCTGCTCGCGCTGGCGACACTGCTGGCACTCGGCTATCCACTGGCTGATCTGCTGAAAACCGCCGCGCGTCTGCAACCGGTTTGCGGACGTATGGAAGTGTTCACTGCGCCAGGCAAACCGACGGTGGTGGTGGATTACGCGCATACGCCGGATGCACTGGAAAAAGCCTTACAGGCGGCGCGCCTGCACTGTGCGGGCAAGCTGTGGTGCGTCTTTGGCTGTGGTGGCGATCGCGATAAAGGTAAGCGTCCACTGATGGGCGCAATTGCCGAAGAGTTTGCTGACGTGGCGGTGGTGACGGACGATAACCCGCGTACCGAAGAACCGCGTGCCATCATCAACGATATTCTGGCGGGAATGTTAGATGCCGGACATGCCAAAGTGATGGAAGGCCGTGCTGAAGCGGTGACTTGCGCCGTTATGCAGGCTAAAGAGAATGATGTGGTACTGGTCGCGGGCAAAGGCCATGAAGATTACCAGATTGTTGGCAATCAGCGTCTGGACTACTCCGATCGCGTCACGGTGGCGCGTCTGCTGGGGGTGATTGCATGATTAGCGTAACCCTTAGCCAACTTACCGACATTCTCAACGGTGAACTGCAAGGTGCAGATATCACCCTTGATGCTGTAACCACTGATACCCGAAAACTGACGCCGGGCTGCCTGTTTGTTGCCCTGAAAGGCGAACGTTTTGATGCCCACGATTTTGCCGACCAGGCGAAAGCTGGCGGCGCAGGCGCACTACTGGTTAGCCGTCCGCTGGACATCGACCTGCCGCAGTTAATCGTCAAGGATACGCGTCTGGCGTTTGGTGAACTGGCTGCATGGGTTCGCCAGCAAGTTCCGGCGCGCGTGGTTGCTCTGACGGGGTCCTCCGGCAAAACCTCCGTTAAAGAGATGACGGCGGCGATTTTAAGCCAGTGCGGCAACACGCTTTATACGGCAGGCAATCTCAACAACGACATCGGTGTACCGATGACGCTGTTGCGCTTAACGCCGGAATACGATTACGCAGTTATTGAACTTGGCGCGAACCATCAGGGCGAAATAGCCTGGACTGTGAGTCTGACTCGCCCGGAAGCTGCGCTGGTCAACAACCTGGCAGCGGCGCATCTGGAAGGTTTTGGCTCGCTTGCGGGTGTCGCGAAAGCGAAAGGTGAAATCTTTAGCGGCCTGCCGGAAAACGGTATCGCCATTATGAACGCCGACAACAACGACTGGCTGAACTGGCAGAGCGTAATTGGCTCACGCAAAGTGTGGCGTTTCTCACCCAATGCCGCCAACAGCGATTTCACCGCCACCAATATCCATGTGACCTCGCACGGTACGGAATTTACCCTACAAACCCCAACCGGTAGCGTCGATGTTCTGCTGCCGTTGCCGGGGCGTCACAATATTGCGAATGCGCTGGCAGCCGCTGCGCTCTCCATGTCCGTGGGCGCAACGCTTGATGCTATCAAAGCGGGGCTGGCAAATCTGAAAGCTGTTCCAGGCCGTCTGTTCCCCATCCAACTGGCAGAAAACCAGTTGCTGCTCGACGACTCCTACAACGCCAATGTCGGTTCAATGACCGCCGCTGTTCAGGTACTGGCTGAAATGCCGGGCTACCGCGTGCTGGTGGTGGGCGATATGGCGGAACTGGGCGCTGAAAGCGAAGCCTGCCATGTACAGGTGGGCGAGGCGGCAAAAGCTGCTGGTATTGACCGCGTGTTAAGCGTGGGTAAACAAAGCCATGCTATCAGCACCGCCAGCGGCGTTGGCGAACATTTTGCTGATAAAACTGCGTTAATTACGCGTCTTAAATCACTGATTGCTGAGCAACAGGTAATTACGATTTTAGTTAAGGGTTCACGTAGTGCCGCCATGGAAGAGGTAGTACGCGCTTTACAGGAGAATGGGACATGTTAGTTTGGCTGGCCGAACATTTGGTCAAATATTATTCCGGCTTTAACGTCTTTTCCTATCTGACGTTTCGCGCCATCGTCAGCCTGCTGACCGCGCTGTTCATCTCATTGTGGATGGGCCCGCGTATGATTGCTCATTTGCAAAAACTTTCCTTTGGTCAGGTGGTGCGTAACGACGGTCCTGAATCACACTTCAGCAAGCGCGGTACGCCGACCATGGGCGGGATTATGATCCTGACGGCGATTGTGATCTCCGTACTGCTGTGGGCTTACCCGTCCAATCCGTACGTCTGGTGCGTGTTGGTGGTGCTGGTAGGTTACGGTGTTATTGGCTTTGTTGATGATTATCGCAAAGTGGTGCGTAAAGACACCAAAGGGTTGATCGCTCGTTGGAAGTATTTCTGGATGTCGGTCATTGCGCTGGGTGTCGCCTTCGCCCTGTACCTTGCCGGCAAAGACACGCCCGCAACGCAGCTGGTGGTCCCATTCTTTAAAGATGTGATGCCGCAGCTGGGGCTGTTCTACATTCTGCTGGCTTACTTCGTCATTGTGGGTACTGGCAACGCGGTAAACCTGACCGATGGTCTCGACGGCCTGGCAATTATGCCGACCGTATTTGTCGCCGGTGGTTTTGCGCTGGTGGCGTGGGCGACCGGCAATATGAACTTTGCCAGCTACTTGCATATACCGTATCTGCGACACGCAGGGGAACTGGTTATTGTCTGTACCGCGATAGTCGGGGCAGGACTGGGCTTCCTGTGGTTTAACACCTATCCGGCGCAGGTCTTTATGGGCGATGTAGGTTCGCTGGCGTTAGGTGGTGCGTTAGGCATTATCGCCGTACTGCTACGTCAGGAATTCCTGCTGGTGATTATGGGGGGCGTGTTCGTGGTAGAAACGCTTTCTGTCATCCTGCAGGTCGGCTCCTTTAAACTGCGCGGACAACGTATTTTCCGCATGGCACCGATTCATCACCACTATGAACTGAAAGGCTGGCCGGAACCGCGCGTCATTGTGCGTTTCTGGATTATTTCGCTGATGCTGGTTCTGATTGGTCTGGCAACGCTGAAGGTACGTTAATCATGGCTGATTATCAGGGTAAAAATGTCGTCATTATCGGCCTGGGCCTCACTGGGCTTTCCTGCGTGGACTTTTTCCTCGCTCGCGGTCTGACGCCGCGCGTTATGGATACGCGTATGACACCGCCTGGCCTGGATAAATTACCCGAAGCCGTAGAACGCCACACGGGCAGTCTGAATGATGAATGGCTGATGGCGGCAGATCTGATTGTCGCCAGTCCCGGTATTGCACTGGCGCATCCATCCTTAAGCGCTGCCGCTGATGCCGGAATCGAAATCGTTGGCGATATCGAGCTGTTCTGCCGCGAAGCACAAGCACCGATTGTGGCGATTACCGGTTCTAACGGCAAAAGCACGGTCACCACGCTAGTGGGTGAAATGGCGAAAGCGGCGGGGGTTAACGTTGGTGTGGGTGGCAATATTGGCCTGCCAGCGTTGATGCTGCTTGATGCTGAGTGCGAACTGTACGTGCTGGAACTGTCGAGCTTCCAGCTGGAAACCACTTCCAGCTTACAGGCGGTGGCGGCGACCATTCTGAACGTGACTGAAGATCATATGGACCGCTATCCGTTTGGTTTGCAGCAATACCGTGCGGCAAAATTGCGTATTTACGAAAATGCGAAAGTTTGTGTCGTCAATGCTGATGATGCCTTAACAATGCCGATTCGCGGTGCTGATGAACGCTGCGTCAGCTTTGGCGTCAACATGGGTGACTATCACCTGAATCATCAGCAGGGAGAAACCTGGCTGCGAGTGAAAGGCGAGAAAGTGCTGAACGTGAAAGAGATGAAACTTTCCGGGCAGCATAACTACACCAATGCGCTGGCAGCACTGGCACTGGCAGACGCAGCTGGTTTGCCGCGCGCCAGCAGCCTGAAAGCGTTAACCACCTTCACCGGTCTGCCGCATCGCTTTGAAGTGGTGCTGGAGCACAATGGCGTACGCTGGATTAACGATTCGAAAGCCACTAACGTCGGCAGTACGGAAGCGGCGTTGAATGGCTTGCAGGTAGACGGCACGCTGCATTTGTTGCTGGGCGGCGATGGTAAATCGGCGGACTTCAGTCCACTGGCGCGCTATCTGAATGGCGACAACGTGCGTTTGTACTGTTTTGGTCGTGACGGTGCGCAGCTGGCGGCGCTACGCCCGGAAGTGGCAGAACAAACCGAAACTATGGAACAGGCGATGCGCTTGCTGGCTCCGCGTGTTCAGCCGGGCGATATGGTTCTGCTCTCCCCGGCCTGTGCCAGCCTTGATCAGTTCAAGAACTTTGAACAACGAGGCAATGAGTTTGCCCGTCTGGCGAAGGAGTTAGGTTGATGCGTTTATCTCTCCCTCGCCTGAAAATGCCGCGCCTGCCAGGATTCAGTATCCTGGTCTGGATCTCCACGGCGCTAAAAGGCTGGGTGATGGGCTCGCGGGAAAAAGATACCGACAGCCTGATCATGTACGATCGCACCTTACTGTGGCTGACCTTCGGCCTTGCGGCGATTGGCTTTATCATGGTGACCTCGGCGTCAATGCCCATAGGGCAACGCTTAACCAACGATCCGTTCTTCTTCGCGAAGCGTGATGGCGTCTATCTGATCCTGGCATTCATTCTGGCGATCATTACGCTGCGTCTGCCGATGGAGTTCTGGCAACGCTACAGTGCCACGATGCTGCTCGGATCTATCATCCTGCTGATGATCGTGCTGGTAGTGGGTAGCTCGGTTAAAGGGGCATCGCGTTGGATCGATCTCGGTTTGCTGCGTATCCAGCCTGCGGAGCTGACAAAACTGTCGCTGTTTTGTTATATCGCCAACTATCTGGTGCGTAAAGGCGACGAAGTACGTAATAACCTGCGCGGCTTCCTGAAACCGATGGGCGTGATTCTGGTGTTGGCAGTGTTACTGCTGGCACAGCCAGACCTTGGTACGGTGGTGGTGTTGTTTGTGACTACGCTGGCGATGTTGTTCCTGGCGGGAGCGAAATTGTGGCAGTTCATTGCCATTATCGGTATGGGCATTTCAGCGGTTGTGTTGCTGATACTCGCCGAACCGTACCGTATCCGCCGTGTTACCGCATTCTGGAACCCGTGGGAAGATCCCTTTGGCAGCGGCTATCAGTTAACGCAATCGCTGATGGCGTTTGGTCGCGGCGAACTTTGGGGACAAGGTTTAGGTAACTCGGTACAAAAACTGGAGTATCTGCCGGAAGCGCACACTGACTTTATTTTCGCCATTATCGGCGAAGAACTGGGGTATGTCGGTGTGGTGCTGGCACTTTTAATGGTATTCTTCGTCGCTTTTCGCGCGATGTCGATTGGCCGCAAAGCGTTAGAAATTGACCACCGTTTTTCCGGTTTTCTCGCCTGTTCTATTGGCATCTGGTTTAGCTTCCAGGCGCTGGTTAACGTAGGCGCGGCGGCGGGGATGTTACCGACCAAAGGTCTGACATTGCCGCTGATCAGTTACGGTGGTTCGAGCTTACTGATTATGTCGACAGCCATCATGATGCTGTTGCGTATTGATTATGAAACGCGTCTGGAGAAAGCGCAGGCGTTTGTACGAGGTTCACGATGAGTGGTCAAGGAAAGCGATTAATGGTGATGGCAGGCGGAACCGGTGGACATGTATTCCCGGGACTGGCGGTTGCGCACCATCTAATGGCTCAGGGTTGGCAAGTTCGCTGGCTGGGGACTGCCGACCGTATGGAAGCGGACTTAGTGCCAAAACATGGCATCGAAATTGATTTCATTCGTATCTCTGGTCTGCGTGGAAAAGGTATAAAAGCACTGATAGCTGCGCCGCTGCGTATCTTCAACGCCTGGCGTCAGGCGCGGGCGATTATGAAAGCGTACAAACCTGACGTGGTACTCGGTATGGGCGGCTATGTATCAGGTCCAGGTGGTCTGGCCGCGTGGTCGTTAGGCATTCCGGTTGTACTTCATGAACAAAACGGTATTGCGGGCTTAACCAATAAATGGCTGGCGAAGATTGCCACCAAAGTGATGCAGGCGTTTCCAGGCGCTTTCCCTAATGCGGAAGTGGTGGGTAACCCGGTGCGTACCGATGTGCTGGCGCTGCCGTTGCCGCAGCAACGTTTGGCTGGACGTGAAGGTCCGGTTCGTGTGCTGGTAGTGGGTGGTTCCCAGGGCGCACGCATTCTTAACCAGACAATGCCGCAGGTTGCTGCGAAACTGGGTGATTCAGTCACTATCTGGCATCAGAGCGGTAAAGGTTCGCAACAATCCGTTGAACAGGCGTATGCCGAAGCGGGGCAACCGCAGCATAAAGTGACGGAATTTATTGATGATATGGCGGCGGCGTATGCGTGGGCGGATGTCGTCGTTTGCCGCTCCGGTGCTTTAACGGTGAGTGAAATCGCCGCGGCAGGACTACCGGCGTTGTTTGTGCCGTTTCAACATAAAGACCGCCAGCAATACTGGAATGCGCTACCGCTGGAAAAAGCGGGCGCAGCCAAAATTATCGAGCAGCCACAGCTTAGCGTGGATGCTGTCGCCAACACCCTGGCCGGGTGGTCGCGAGAAACCTTATTAACCATGGCAGAACGCGCCCGCGCTGCATCCATTCCGGATGCCACCGAGCGAGTGGCAAATGAAGTGAGCCGGGCTGCCCGGGCGTAATTGTAGCGATGCCTTTTGCATCGTATGAATTTAAGAAGTTAATGGCGTAAAGAATGAATACACAACAATTGGCAAAACTGCGTTCCATCGTGCCCGAAATGCGTCGCGTTCGGCACATACATTTTGTCGGCATCGGTGGTGCCGGTATGGGCGGTATTGCCGAAGTTCTGGCCAATGAAGGTTATCAGATCAGTGGTTCCGATTTAGCGCCAAATCCGGTCACGCAGCAGTTAATGAATCTGGGAGCGACGATTTATTTCAACCATCGCCCGGAAAACGTACGTGATGCCAGCGTGGTCGTTGTTTCCAGCGCCATTTCTGCCGATAACCCGGAAATTGTCGCAGCTCATGAAGCGCGTATTCCGGTGATCCGTCGTGCCGAAATGCTGGCTGAGTTAATGCGTTTTCGTCATGGCATCGCCATTGCAGGAACGCACGGCAAAACGACAACCACCGCGATGGTTTCCAGCATCTACGCAGAAGCGGGGCTCGACCCAACCTTCGTTAACGGCGGGCTGGTAAAAGCGGCGGGGGTTCATGCGCGTTTGGGGCATGGTCGGTACCTGATTGCCGAAGCAGATGAGAGTGATGCATCGTTCCTGCATCTGCAACCGATGGTGGCGATTGTCACCAATATCGAAGCCGACCACATGGATACCTACCAGGGCGACTTTGAGAATTTAAAACAGACTTTTATTAATTTTCTGCACAACCTGCCGTTTTACGGTCGTGCGGTGATGTGTGTTGATGATCCGGTGATCCGCGAATTGTTACCGCGAGTGGGACGTCAGACCACGACTTACGGCTTCAGCGAAGATGCCGACGTGCGTGTAGAAGATTATCAGCAGATTGGCCCGCAGGGGCACTTTACGCTGCTGCGCCAGGACAAAGAGCCGATGCGCGTCACCCTGAATGCGCCAGGTCGTCATAACGCGCTGAACGCCGCAGCTGCGGTTGCGGTTGCTACGGAAGAGGGAATTGATGACGAGGCTATTTTACGTGCGCTGGAGAGCTTCCAGGGGACTGGGCGCCGTTTTGATTTCCTCGGTGAATTCCCGCTGGAGCCAGTGAATGGTAAAAGCGGTACGGCAATGCTGGTCGATGACTACGGCCACCACCCGACGGAAGTTGACGCCACCATTAAAGCGGCGCGCGCAGGCTGGCCGGATAAAAACCTGGTAATGCTGTTTCAGCCGCACCGTTTTACCCGTACGCGCGACCTGTATGATGATTTCGCCAATGTGCTGACGCAGGTTGATACCCTGTTGATGCTGGAAGTGTATCCGGCTGGCGAAGCGCCAATTCCGGGAGCGGACAGCCGTTCGCTGTGTCGCACAATTCGTGGACGTGGGAAAATTGATCCCATTCTGGTGCCGGACCCTGCGCAGGTAGCCGAGATGCTGGCACCGGTATTAACCGGTAACGACCTGATTCTCGTTCAGGGGGCTGGTAATATCGGAAAAATTGCCCGTTCTTTAGCTGAAATCAAACTGAAGCCGCAAACTCCGGAGGAAGAACAACATGACTGATAAAATCGCGGTCCTGTTGGGCGGGACTTCCGCTGAGCGGGAAGTTTCTCTGAATTCTGGCGCAGCGGTGTTAGCCGGGCTGCGTGAAGGCGGTATTGATGCGTATCCTGTCGACCCGAAAGAAGTCGACGTGACGCAACTGAAGTCGATGGGTTTTCAGAAAGTGTTTATCGCGCTACACGGTCGCGGCGGTGAAGATGGTACGCTGCAGGGCATGCTCGAGCTGATGGGCTTGCCTTATACCGGCAGCGGAGTGATGGCATCTGCGCTTTCAATGGATAAACTACGCAGCAAACTGCTGTGGCAAGGTGCCGGTTTACCGGTCGCGCCGTGGGTAGCGTTAACCCGCGCAGAGTTTGAAAAAGGCCTGAGCGATAAGCAGTTAGCAGAAATTTCTGCTCTGGGTTTGCCGGTTATCGTTAAGCCGAGCCGCGAAGGTTCCAGTGTGGGAATGTCAAAAGTAGTAGCAGAAAATGCTCTACAAGATGCATTAAGATTGGCATTTCAGCACGATGAAGAAGTATTGATTGAAAAATGGCTAAGTGGGCCGGAGTTCACGGTTGCGATACTCGGTGAAGAAATTTTACCGTCAATACGTATTCAACCGTCCGGAACCTTCTATGATTATGAGGCGAAGTATCTCTCTGATGAGACACAGTATTTCTGCCCCGCAGGTCTGGAAGCGTCACAAGAGGCCAATTTGCAGGCATTAGTGCTGAAAGCATGGACGACGTTAGGTTGCAAAGGATGGGGACGTATTGACGTTATGCTGGACAGCGATGGACAGTTTTATCTGCTGGAAGCCAATACCTCACCGGGTATGACCAGCCACAGCCTGGTGCCGATGGCGGCACGTCAGGCAGGTATGAGCTTCTCGCAGTTGGTAGTACGAATTCTGGAACTGGCGGACTAATATGTCGCAGGCTGCTCTGAACACGCGAAATAGCGAAGAAGAGGTTTCTTCTCGCCGCAATAATGGAACGCGTCTGGCGGGGATCCTTTTCCTGCTGACCGTTTTAACGACAGTGTTGGTGAGCGGCTGGGTCGTGTTGGGCTGGATGGAAGATGCGCAACGCCTGCCGCTCTCAAAGCTGGTGTTGACCGGTGAACGCCATTACACGCGTAATGACGATATCCGGCAGTCGATCCTGGCATTGGGTGAGCCGGGTACCTTTATGACCCAGGATGTCAACATCATCCAGACGCAAATAGAACAACGCCTGCCGTGGATTAAGCAGGTGAGCGTCAGAAAGCAGTGGCCTGATGAATTGAAGATTCATCTGGTTGAATATGTGCCGATTGCGCGGTGGAATGATCAACACATGGTAGACGCGGAAGGAAACACCTTCAGCGTGCCGCCAGATCGCACCAGCAAGCAGGTGCTTCCAATGCTGTATGGCCCGGAAGGCAGCGCCAATGAAGTGTTGCAGGGCTATCGCGAAATGGGGCAGATGCTGGCAAAGGACAGATTTACTCTGAAGGAAGCGGCGATGACCGCGCGGCGTTCCTGGCAGTTGACGCTGAATAACGATATTAAGCTCAATCTTGGCCGGGGCGATACGATGAAACGTTTGGCTCGCTTTGTAGAACTTTATCCGGTTTTACAGCAGCAGGCGCAAACCGATGGCAAACGGATTAGCTACGTTGATTTGCGTTATGACTCTGGAGCGGCAGTAGGCTGG
The DNA here is from genome assembly GCF_046486385.1 of Escherichia sp. WS33. Lineage (NCBI taxonomy): Bacteria > Pseudomonadati > Pseudomonadota > Gammaproteobacteria > Enterobacterales > Enterobacteriaceae > Escherichia > Escherichia sp. WS33. The sequence continues at coordinate 98,857 of NZ_JBJQLJ010000012.1, forward strand.
GCGCCCTTGCCGCCAGAGGAATCTACTCAGCAACAAAATCAGGCACAGGCAGAACAACAATGATCAAGGCGACGGACAGAAAACTGGTAGTAGGACTGGAGATTGGTACCGCGAAGGTTGCCGCTTTAGTAGGGGAAGTTCTGCCCGACGGTATGGTCAATATCATTGGCGTGGGCAGCTGCCCGTCACGTGGTATGGATAAAGGCGGGGTGAACGACCTCGAATCCGTGGTCAAGTGCGTACAACGCGCCATTGACCAGGCAGAATTGATGGCAGATTGTCAGATCTCTTCGGTATATCTGGCGCTTTCTGGTAAGCACATCAGCTGCCAGAATGAAATTGGTATGGTGCCTATTTCTGAAGAAGAAGTGACGCAAGAAGATGTGGAAAACGTCGTCCATACCGCGAAATCGGTGCGTGTGCGCGATGAACATCGTGTGCTGCATGTGATCCCGCAAGAGTATGCGATTGACTATCAGGAAGGGATCAAGAATCCGGTAGGACTTTCGGGCGTGCGGATGCAGGCAAAAGTGCACCTGATCACATGTCACAACGATATGGCGAAAAACATCGTCAAAGCGGTTGAACGTTGTGGGCTGAAAGTTGACCAACTGATATTTGCCGGACTGGCATCAAGTTATTCGGTATTGACGGAAGATGAACGTGAACTGGGTGTCTGCGTCGTCGATATCGGTGGTGGTACAATGGATATCGCCGTTTATACCGGTGGGGCATTGCGCCACACTAAGGTAATTCCTTATGCTGGCAATGTCGTGACCAGTGATATCGCTTACGCCTTTGGCACGCCGCCAAGCGACGCCGAAGCGATTAAAGTTCGCCACGGTTGTGCGCTGGGTTCCATCGTTGGAAAAGATGAGAGCGTGGAAGTGCCGAGCGTAGGCGGTCGTCCGCCACGGAGTCTGCAACGTCAGACCCTGGCAGAGGTGATCGAGCCGCGCTATACCGAGCTGCTCAACCTGGTCAACGAAGAGATATTGCAGTTGCAGGAAAAGCTTCGCCAACAAGGGGTTAAACATCACCTGGCGGCAGGCATTGTATTAACCGGTGGCGCAGCGCAGATCGAAGGTCTTGCAGCCTGTGCTCAGCGCGTGTTTCATACGCAAGTGCGTATCGGCGCGCCGCTGAACATTACCGGTTTAACGGATTATGCTCAGGAGCCGTATTATTCGACGGCGGTGGGATTGCTTCACTATGGGAAAGAGTCACATCTTAACGGTGAAGCTGAAGTAGAAAAACGTGTTACAGCATCAGTTGGCTCGTGGATCAAGCGACTCAATAGTTGGCTGCGAAAAGAGTTTTAATTTTTATGAGGCCGACGATGATTACGGCCTCAGGCGACAGGCACAAATCGGAGAGAAACTATGTTTGAACCAATGGAACTTACCAATGACGCGGTGATTAAAGTCATCGGCGTCGGCGGCGGCGGCGGTAATGCTGTTGAACACATGGTGCGCGAGCGCATTGAAGGTGTTGAATTCTTCGCGGTAAATACCGATGCACAAGCGCTGCGTAAAACAGCGGTTGGACAGACGATTCAAATCGGTAGCGGTATCACCAAAGGACTGGGCGCTGGCGCTAATCCAGAAGTTGGCCGCAATGCGGCTGATGAGGATCGCGATGCATTGCGTGCGGCGCTGGAAGGTGCAGACATGGTCTTTATTGCTGCGGGTATGGGTGGTGGTACCGGTACAGGTGCAGCACCAGTCGTCGCTGAAGTGGCAAAAGATTTGGGTATCCTGACCGTTGCTGTCGTCACTAAGCCTTTCAACTTTGAAGGCAAGAAGCGTATGGCATTCGCGGAGCAGGGGATCACTGAACTGTCCAAGCATGTGGACTCTCTGATCACTATCCCGAACGACAAACTGCTGAAAGTTCTGGGCCGCGGTATCTCCCTGCTGGATGCGTTTGGCGCAGCGAACGATGTACTGAAAGGCGCTGTGCAAGGTATCGCTGAACTGATTACTCGTCCGGGTTTGATGAACGTGGACTTTGCAGACGTACGCACCGTAATGTCTGAGATGGGCTACGCAATGATGGGTTCTGGCGTGGCGAGCGGTGAAGACCGTGCGGAAGAAGCTGCTGAAATGGCTATCTCTTCTCCGCTGCTGGAAGATATCGACCTGTCTGGCGCGCGCGGCGTGCTGGTTAACATCACGGCGGGCTTCGACCTGCGTCTGGATGAGTTCGAAACGGTAGGTAACACCATCCGTGCATTTGCTTCCGACAACGCGACTGTGGTTATCGGTACTTCTCTTGACCCGGATATGAATGACGAGCTGCGCGTAACCGTTGTTGCGACAGGTATCGGCATGGACAAACGTCCTGAAATCACTCTGGTGACCAATAAGCAGGTTCAGCAGCCAGTGATGGATCGCTACCAGCAGCATGGGATGGCTCCGCTGACCCAGGAGCAGAAGCCGGTTGCTAAAGTCGTGAATGACAATGCGCCGCAAACTGCGAAAGAGCCGGATTATCTGGATATCCCAGCATTCCTGCGTAAGCAAGCTGATTAAGAATTGACTGGAATTTGGGTTTCGAGGCTCTTTGTGCTAAACTGGCCCGCCGAATGTATAGTACACTTCGGTTGGATAGGTAATTTGGCGAGATAATACGATGATCAAACAAAGGACACTTAAACGTATCGTTCAGGCGACGGGTGTCGGTTTACATACCGGCAAGAAAGTCACCCTGACGTTACGCCCTGCGCCGGCCAACACCGGGGTCATCTATCGTCGCACCGACTTGAATCCACCGGTAGATTTCCCGGCCGATGCCAAATCTGTGCGTGATACCATGCTCTGTACGTGTCTGGTCAACGAGCATGATGTACGGATTTCAACCGTAGAGCACCTCAATGCTGCTCTCGCGGGCTTGGGCATCGATAACATTGTTATCGAAGTTAACGCGCCGGAAATCCCGATCATGGACGGCAGCGCCGCTCCGTTTGTATACCTGCTGCTTGACGCCGGTATCGACGAGTTGAACTGCGCCAAAAAATTTGTTCGCATCAAAGAGACTGTTCGTGTCGAAGATGGCGATAAGTGGGCTGAATTTAAGCCGTACAATGGTTTTTCGCTGGATTTCACCATCGATTTTAACCATCCGGCTATTGATTCCAGCAACCAGCGCTATGCGATGAACTTCTCCGCTGATGCGTTTATGCGCCAGATCAGCCGTGCGCGTACGTTCGGTTTCATGCGTGATATCGAATATCTGCAGTCCCGTGGTTTGTGCCTGGGCGGCAGCTTCGATTGTGCCATCGTTGTTGACGATTATCGCGTACTGAACGAAGACGGCCTGCGTTTTGAAGACGAATTTGTGCGTCACAAAATGCTCGATGCGATCGGTGACTTGTTCATGTGTGGTCACAATATTATTGGTGCATTTACCGCTTATAAATCCGGTCATGCACTGAATAACAAACTGCTGCAGGCTGTCCTGGCGAAACAGGAAGCCTGGGAATATGTGACCTTCCAGGACGACGCAGAACTGCCGTTGGCCTTCAAAGCGCCTTCAGCTGTACTGGCATAACGACATTTATACTGTCGTATAAAATTCGACTGGCAAATCTGGCACTCTCTCCGGCCAGGTGAACCAGTCGTTTTTTTTTGAATTTTATAAGAGCTATAAAAAACGGTGCGAACGCTGTTTTCTTAAGCACTTTTCCGCACAACTTATCTTCATTCGTGCTGTGGACTGCAGGCTTTAATGATAAGATTTGTGCGCTAAATACGTTTGAATACGATCGGGATGGCAATAACGTGAGTGGAATACTGACGCGCTGGCGACAGTTTGGTAAACGCTACTTCTGGCCGCATCTCTTATTAGGGATGGTTGCGGCGAGTTTAGGTTTGCCTGCGCTCAGCAACGCCGCCGAACCAAACGCGCCCGCAAAAGCGACAACCCGCAACCACGAGCCTTCAGCCAAAGTTAACTTTGGTCAATTGGCCTTGCTGGAAGCGAACACACGCCGCCCGAATTCGAACTATTCCGTTGATTACTGGCATCAACATGCCATTCGCACGGTAATCCGTCATCTTTCTTTCGCAATGGCACCGCAAACACTGCCCGTTGCTGAAGAATCTTTGCCTCTTCAGGCGCAACATCTTGCATTACTGGATACGCTCAGCGCGCTGCTGACCCAGGAAGGCACGCCGTCTGAAAAGGGTTATCGCATTGATTATGCGCATTTTACCCCACAAGCAAAATTCAGCACGCCCGTCTGGATAAGCCAGGCGCAAGGCATCCGTGCTGGCCCTCAACGCCTCACCTAACAACAATAAACCTTTACTTCATTTTATTAACTCCGCAACGCGGGGCGTTTGAGATTTTATTATGCTAATCAAATTGTTAACTAAAGTTTTCGGTAGTCGTAACGATCGCACCCTGCGCCGGATGCGCAAAGTGGTCAACATCATCAATGCCATGGAACCGGAGATGGAAAAACTCTCCGACGAAGAACTGAAAGGGAAAACCGCAGAGTTTCGTGCACGTCTGGAAAAAGGCGAAGTGCTGGAAAATCTGATCCCGGAAGCTTTCGCCGTGGTACGTGAGGCAAGTAAGCGCGTCTTTGGTATGCGTCACTTCGACGTTCAGTTACTCGGCGGTATGGTTCTTAACGAACGCTGCATCGCCGAAATGCGTACCGGTGAAGGTAAAACCCTGACCGCAACGCTGCCTGCTTACCTGAACGCACTAACCGGTAAAGGCGTGCACGTAGTTACCGTCAACGACTACCTGGCGCAACGTGACGCCGAAAACAACCGTCCGCTGTTTGAATTCCTTGGCCTGACTGTCGGTATCAACCTGCCGGGCATGCCAGCACCGGCAAAGCGCGAAGCTTACGCAGCTGACATCACTTACGGTACGAACAACGAATACGGCTTTGACTACCTGCGCGACAATATGGCGTTCAGCCCTGAAGAACGTGTACAGCGTAAACTGCACTATGCGCTGGTGGACGAAGTGGACTCCATCCTGATCGATGAAGCGCGTACACCGCTGATCATTTCCGGCCCGGCAGAAGACAGCTCGGAAATGTATAAACGCGTGAATAAAATTATTCCGCACCTGATCCGTCAGGAAAAAGAAGACTCCGAAACCTTCCAGGGCGAAGGCCACTTCTCGGTGGACGAAAAATCTCGCCAGGTGAACCTGACCGAACGTGGTCTGGTGCTGATTGAAGAACTGCTGGTGAAAGAGGGCATCATGGATGAAGGGGAGTCTCTGTACTCTCCGGCCAACATCATGCTGATGCACCACGTAACGGCGGCGCTGCGCGCTCATGCGCTGTTTACCCGCGACGTCGACTACATCGTTAAAGATGGTGAAGTTATCATCGTTGACGAACACACCGGTCGTACCATGCAGGGCCGTCGCTGGTCCGATGGTCTGCACCAGGCTGTGGAAGCGAAAGAAGGTGTGCAGATCCAGAACGAAAACCAAACGCTGGCTTCGATCACCTTCCAGAACTACTTCCGTCTGTATGAAAAACTGGCGGGGATGACCGGTACTGCTGATACCGAAGCTTTCGAATTTAGCTCCATCTACAAGCTGGATACCGTCGTTGTTCCGACCAACCGTCCAATGATTCGTAAAGATCTGCCGGACCTGGTCTACATGACTGAAGCGGAAAAAATTCAGGCGATCATTGAAGATATCAAAGAACGTACTGCGAAAGGCCAGCCGGTGCTGGTGGGTACTATCTCCATCGAAAAATCGGAGCTGGTGTCAAACGAACTGACCAAAGCCGGTATTAAGCACAACGTCCTGAACGCCAAATTCCACGCCAACGAAGCGGCGATTGTTGCTCAGGCAGGTTATCCGGCTGCGGTGACTATCGCGACCAATATGGCGGGTCGTGGTACAGATATTGTGCTCGGTGGTAGCTGGCAGGCAGAAGTTGCCGCGCTGGAAAATCCGACCGCAGAGCAAATTGAAAAAATTAAAGCCGACTGGCAGGTACGTCACGATGCGGTACTGGAAGCAGGTGGCCTGCATATCATCGGTACCGAGCGTCACGAATCCCGTCGTATCGATAACCAGTTGCGCGGTCGTTCTGGTCGTCAGGGGGATGCTGGTTCTTCCCGTTTCTACCTGTCGATGGAAGATGCGCTGATGCGTATTTTTGCTTCCGACCGAGTATCCGGCATGATGCGTAAACTGGGTATGAAGCCAGGCGAAGCCATTGAACACCCGTGGGTGACTAAAGCGATTGCCAACGCCCAGCGTAAAGTTGAAAGCCGTAACTTCGACATTCGTAAGCAACTGCTGGAATATGATGACGTGGCTAACGATCAGCGTCGCGCCATTTACTCCCAGCGTAACGAACTGCTGGATGTCAGCGATGTGAGCGAAACCATCAACAGCATTCGTGAAGATGTGTTCAAAGCCACCATTGATGCCTACATTCCGCCACAGTCGCTGGAAGAAATGTGGGATATTCCGGGGCTGCAGGAACGTCTGAAGAACGATTTCGACCTCGATTTACCAATTGCCGAGTGGCTGGATAAAGAACCAGAACTGCATGAAGAGACGCTGCGTGAGCGCATTCTGGCGCAGTCCATCGAAGTGTATCAGCGTAAAGAAGAAGTGGTTGGTGCTGAGATGATGCGTCACTTCGAGAAAGGCGTCATGCTGCAAACGCTTGACTCCCTGTGGAAAGAGCACCTGGCAGCGATGGACTATCTGCGTCAGGGTATCCACCTGCGTGGCTATGCACAGAAAGATCCGAAGCAGGAATACAAACGTGAATCGTTCTCCATGTTTGCAGCGATGCTGGAGTCGTTAAAATATGAAGTTATCAGCACGCTGAGCAAAGTCCAGGTACGTATGCCTGAAGAGGTTGAGGAGCTGGAACAACAGCGTCGTATGGAAGCCGAGCGTTTAGCGCAAATGCAGCAGCTTAGCCATCAGGATGACGACTCTGCAGCCGCAGCTGCACTGGCGGCGCAAACCGGTGAGCGCAAAGTAGGACGTAACGATCCTTGCCCGTGCGGTTCTGGTAAAAAATACAAGCAGTGCCATGGTCGCCTGCAATAAAAGCTAACAGTTGAAGTAAAAGGCGCAGGATTCTGCGCCTTTTTTATAGGTTTAAGACAATGAAAAAGCTGCAAATTGCGGTAGGTATTATTCGCAACGAGAACAATGAAATCTTTATAACGCGTCGCGCAGCAGATGCGCACATGGCGAATAAACTGGAGTTTCCCGGCGGTAAAATTGAAATGGGCGAAACGCCGGAACAGGCGGTGGTGCGTGAACTTCAGGAAGAAGTCGGGATTACCCCACAACATTTTTCGCTATTTGAAAAACTGGAATATGAATTCCCGGACAGGCATATAACTCTGTGGTTCTGGCTGGTCGAAAGCTGGGAAGGGGAGCCGTGGGGTAAAGAAGGGCAACCCGGTGAGTGGATGTCGCTAGTCGGTCTTAATGCCGATGATTTTCCGCCAGCCAATGAACCGGTAATTGCGAAGCTTAAGCGTCTGTAGGTCGGATAAGGCGTTCACGCCGCATCCGACATTTGCACAAGATGCCTGATGCGACGCTGTCCGCGTCTTATCAGGCCTACGTGCGGCATCAGACAAATGTCACTGCTTTGGCTCTTCGCTCCAGTCATCGCTTTCGGAAAGATCGCCACTGCTGGGGATTCGTTTTTCTTCAGCAGCCCATTCTCCGAGGTCGATCAGCTGACAACGTTTGGAGCAAAATGGCCGAAACGGGCTGATTTCACCCCACACCACCGTTTTCCCGCAGGTTGGGCAATTCACCGTAATAGTTTCTGACATTTTCACTCCTTAGCAACAGGCCAGTTCGAAATCCAGACGTTCCGGTACCTGTCCGTTTTCAGTGTCCAGCGGCATAAAACGAATGGCAAAACGGCTCTTATGTCCGGAAATTTGCGGATAAAGCTGTGAATCGAGCGACAGATTCAGGCGCAGCAAGTCGGCATCGCCACCGTTATCCTGATAAAAACCATTCAGGCTGGTTTGTTTACGGAAGGGGGCCGACTGGCGAATTAAATCCAGCACCATGGTAAGTGCCTGGGTGAGCGGGTTCAGGCTGGCAATCCAGGTTTCTACCTGGCTGTCGCGCTGCGCCTGGGGTAGATGCAGCCAAATGTGCAATGTAGGTAAATCAAAGCTGCAACAGCCGCCTGGGATGCTCAGTCGCTGACGCACCAGAGCAATCAAACGATCTTCACGCAGAAATTGCCCGATACGCGGCGCGGAAATTAATACGCTCCCCGCCGCTTTTAACTGCTGAATTAATGCTTCAATACGGCTCTGGTCCACGCCAGGCACGCCAATCCAGGTCTGGAGTTTACGTTGCTGCCGGTCAAGTTCTTTCAACAGCTCAGTGCGGACTTCGCCGCGCTCGAAAACATCCAGTAATTCACTGACATTACGGAAGAAATGCAGCGCGCCAGCGTGGTCAACGATGGGTAAATTAACGGTGAGTTGCTGAATCAAAAACTCAATGCGCAGCCATGTACGCATTTTTTCATTTAGTGGATGTTCAAAAAGGACCTGGGTCTGCATTACGGTTTTTCCTGTGAGACAAACTGCGACGCAAGCTGCAAATAGTGTGCGTGCAGGCGGGCAACATCCGATGCGATAGCATCCGGTGCGCCGTTATTATCAATGACGTCATCTGCCACGGCAAGGCGGGCTTCGCGCGTTGCCTGAGCAGCAAGGATTTGTTCGACATGTTCGCGAGTTACATCATCGCGCTGCATGGTGCGCTTAAGTTGCGTTTCTGGGCTGACATCCACCACCAGCACTCGATTCGCTTTTTTATACAGTGAGTTTTCTACCAGCAATGGCACAACCCACAGTACATAGGGGGAAGTTGCTTGCTGGATCTGGTGTTGCGTCTCTTGCTGAATCAGCGGATGCAGCAGGTCGTTAAGCCAGTTTTTCTCTTCCGGGTTGGCGAAGATCCGCTCGCGCAAGGCCCGGCGCTGCAATGTTCCATCAGCAGCAATCATGTTAGCGCCAAAGTGATCAGCAATGGCATGTAGCGCAGGTGCACCAGGTTCAACCACCTGACGCGCAATAATATCGGCATCAATGACGTTAATTCCGAGATCAGCAAACGCATTGGCAACGGTACTCTTGCCACTGCCAATGCCTCCCGTTAAGGCAACTATATACCTCATAATTTATATTCCCGGGAATTCATCATGATTATCAAAACGTTAAAAATGAGCGCACGAAAGCGAAATTGATGAAACGTTCGCTCACTATTTACCAGGTAAATTTATGGGATTGTAGCGTAAAAAAAGACAATTTCGCAGTCTTGCGCCGCATTGATTAGTGCGTATGATAGCGTCACTGGAGTTGCGCTCTTACCCTTATAGCCATTAACCCCAGGAATCCGCACATGCGTATTGAAGAAGATCTGAAGTTAGGTTTTAAAGACGTTCTCATCCGCCCTAAACGCTCCACTCTTAAAAGCCGTTCCGATGTTGAACTGGAACGTCAATTCACCTTCAAACATTCAGGTCAGAGCTGGTCCGGCGTGCCAATTATCGCCGCAAATATGGACACCGTAGGTACATTTTCTATGGCCTCTGCGCTGGCTTCTTTTGATATTTTGACTGCTGTGCATAAACACTATTCTGTCGAAGAGTGGCAAGCGTTTATCAACAATTCTTCCGCTGATGTGCTGAAACATGTGATGGTTTCTACCGGTACGTCTGATGCGGATTTCGAAAAAACTAAACAGATTCTCGACCTGAACCCGGCATTAAACTTCGTTTGTATTGATGTGGCGAATGGTTATTCCGAACACTTCGTGCAGTTCGTTGCGAAAGCGCGTGAAGCGTGGCCGACCAAAACCATTTGTGCTGGCAACGTAGTGACTGGTGAAATGTGTGAGGAGCTTATCCTCTCCGGTGCTGATATCGTTAAAGTTGGCATTGGCCCAGGTTCTGTTTGTACAACTCGCGTCAAAACAGGCGTCGGTTATCCGCAGCTTTCTGCGGTAATCGAATGTGCCGATGCGGCGCACGGTCTGGGCGGAATGATCGTCAGCGACGGTGGCTGCACCACGCCGGGCGATGTCGCAAAAGCCTTTGGCGGCGGTGCCGATTTCGTCATGCTTGGCGGCATGCTGGCGGGCCACGAAGAGAGCGGCGGTCGCATCGTTGAGGAGAACGGCGAGAAATTTATGCTGTTCTACGGCATGAGCTCCGAGTCTGCGATGAAACGTCACGTTGGCGGCGTTGCGGAATATCGCGCAGCAGAAGGTAAAACCGTTAAGCTGCCGCTGCGAGGCCCGGTTGAAAATACCGCGCGTGATATTTTGGGCGGCCTGCGTTCAGCTTGTACATACGTTGGGGCTTCACGCCTGAAAGAACTGACCAAGCGCACCACATTTATCCGTGTGCAGGAACAAGAAAACCGCATCTTCAACAACCTGTAATCTTCCAACGCTGGTGTGGAGCAACACGCCAGCGTTATCCCATCCCACTCATCGCATCGCCTAAATGGAAAATTGGCAGATACATCGCCACCACCAGCGTACCGATAATTCCTCCCGTTATGATCAGCAACGCCGGTTCCAGTAAGGCTGCGAGGTTATCCGCCAGCGCCATTGTGTTATCCCGATGATGATGGGCGAGGTTGTCTAACATGAGGTCCAGCGAGCCGGATGCCTCTCCTGTTCTCACTAATTGCAAACAGAGCGGGCTAAACTCCCCGGTATTTTTTAGCGCCAGCCAGATGGGATGACCGTTACTGATATCGTGCTGGATTTGTGTCAGAAGTTGCACCCAGTACGGGCAGCGCATTGTTTCTCTGACGCTCTCTACGCCCTGCAAAAAAGTAATGCCTGCACTTTGTGTCAGCGCCAGAATCGTAAAAATCTGCGTGAGTTTTTGTCCCCGCATCAGTGAACCCATAATCGGGATGCGTAACAGCAATTTCTGCCGCACTATAAGCCAGGTCGGTCGGCGCATCAGCAACTTATTGGCTATCGCCAGCAGAAAGCCGAACAACACCAGCAGCCAGCTCCATTCGCCACTAAAGTCTGCCAGCGTCATGATCCCCTGCGTTAGTGCCGGTAGTGGGGTGTTGAAGGTCTTATAGATAGCGGCAAACTCCGGCAGAACAAAATGCAGCATTGCCACAACCACCATGATTGCCATCGCTAAAATGATGATGGGATAACGTAACGCTGATTTCACTTTGTCGGTCAACTGACGCTGGGCTTTTTGCTGACGCGCCAGTTCAAAGCAGCATTCATCCAGCTTACCGGTCAGTTCACCCGTGCGGATCATCGCCTGATAGAGTGGCGGAAATACCTCTGACCAGGGTAATAAGGCATTGGAAAAAGCAATGCCCTGTTCGAGATCGTGCGCCAGCGATTGCAGCAACGCTTGCCATTGCTTACTGGGATGCTGTTCCGCCAGCAGTGCCAGCCCTTCAGAAAGCGTTAACCCGGCTTTGAGTAGCGTCGCCAGTTGATGAATGACTTCCGCGCTTTTATCTCCTCGCCACTGCGCAGAATTGATGGCGATTCGCTTCAGGCTAAGTGGGGTAACCATCTGTTGCTGTAGTGCCATGAGCAGCAAAGCACGGCTCTCTGCCCATAGCATCCCATCTTGCGCATTGCCGTCGCCGGTTATGCCATGCCAGCGCCAGAGTTGCTTACTCGCCATGCGGCATCCCCAGTACGCGGATTAACTCTTCAAAGGTGGTTAAGCCTTGCTCCACGGCCAGGCAGCCGTTTTCAAAAAGCGTACACATACCCGCCTGTCGTGCGTGCGTTTCCAGCGATTCAACGTCGGTATTAGCGGAAATAAGCTGACGAATGACCGGCGTTATGGGCAGAACTTCAAATAAGGCCGTACGACCATAAAAACCGTGGTAGCAATGTACACAACCGGGTGCCTGCCAGTGGGGCAGCGGCGACGGCCATACATTGACTGGAATATGGATGGGCTCCCCTTGCTGCTGGCGACAATGTGGGCAAAGTTTACGTACCAGACGCTGGGCTATTACCAGCGTAAGCGCTGATGAGAGCATCCAGCGGGCGACTCCCATTTGCTGTAAACGTACCAGCGTTTCGCAGGTGGAATTAGTGTGTAGGGTAGACAACACCAGGTGACCAGTTTGCGCCGCTTTAATAGCGATCTCTGCTGTTTCGCCATCGCGGATCTCTCCGATCATGATGACGTCAGGATCCTGGCGCAATAACGCACGCAACACGCCCTGAAAGGTGAGTCCGGCACGCGGATGGATTTGCGTCTGGTTTAGTCCGGCTATGGGGATCTCAACCGGATCTTCGACGCTACAAATATTAATGTCAGCGGTATTCAGCGTTTGCAGGGCACTATAAAGCGTGACCGTTTTGCCGCTGCCTGTAGGGCCAGTTACCAGCACCAGTCCCTGTGGTTGTTGCAAGGCATGAGCAAAGTCCGCCAGTTGTAACGGCTGCATTCCAAGCGTGTTGACATCCAGTGCCTGACCCACCTGCTGTAACAACCTTAATACCACCTTTTCACCACCCCGACATGGTAAGGTCGCAATACGAAATGAGACGGCGTTTCCTGCCAGTTCGACAGTGAATTGCCCGTCCTGCGGCAGGCGATGTTCCGCAATATCCAGGTTTCCCAGCACTTTTAATCTGGCGGTTAATGCGACTCCGGCATCCGGTGAAACATCCGGTAAAGGATGCAATACGCCGTCGATACGCAAGCGGATGCGGTAGGCATTGTCCGCTGGTTCGATATGAATATCAGACGCGCGTTGTTCCAGCGCAGATTGTAACGTTCGAGCTAGCAACTCTGCTTTGGGCTGATGCTTCTCCTGAACAGCTACGGGCAATGTCTGTTGTGTGCGACTGGCGTGACCTTCCATTTGTTGGCGCGTCCAGCAGGTGATCTCAATACGTTTGGTGGTAGCGAAATGCAATGCGTCCAGCAACTCATGTGAGGGGGCATCGACCACCGCAACATGAACCACTTCTTCGCTGGCATCCAGCAAGACTCCCTGATAACGCAGACACAGGGCCGTGAGCTGTGGAATATTCATTGCCGCTCCTTAGTTGGCGTCATCAAAGCGGAAGACATCTTCGCAGGCTTGCTGCAATGCGCTGTCACTTTGAATATTGCAGTTGCGCGTCCAGCCGGTGACGCCGTTTGCGTTATCCCAACCCGGTGTCATGACGACGCTTAGTCCATTGAGACTTTCTTGCCCGGTCAGCGACACCACGCCTTTTGCCACACTCATGGCTGAAACATAGTGGGTGGTGGTAGGCGAGGGAATGCCATTGCTGCCACCGTCGCAGGTATCTAATCCACCATGTTCCAGCGCGCACAACTCTACGGCGGTACGGTAAGGCACAAAGGTTTGTAGCATGTCGGTGAGTGCGGCTTTGCGCAGGTAGTTTTGATAAGCGGGAATACCAATGGCGCTTAAAATGGCAATGATGCCAATAACCACCATCAGTTCGATAAGTGTAAAACCGCGTTGCTTGTCCATCTGTTTCGCTCCTTGATTTGGTTGGCGCTACTTTGGCAAACGCCATCAGCACAGGCGAGGGGCAAAAAACGAAACGGGAAAGCAGATTCCGAGGTTTTTTATTTCGTTGCAGCGAAAGACAAGAAATTTGCGAGGCGTTACGAAGAAAGTTGGGGAAGGGGAGATTATCCGCCCGCGATGGAGCGGATAAATCTGTCAACTATTAGCGAAAACGCATTGAAAGGTCGAGTGCTTGTACGTGTTTAGTTAGCGCACCGACGGAGATAAAGTCCACGCCCGTTTCGGCAAATTCACGCAGTGTTTTGTCAGTGACGTTGCCAGACACTTCCAGTAGCGCCTTGCCGTTGGTGCGTTTGACGGCTTCGCGCATCTGTTCTGTTTCGAAGTTATCCAGCATGATGATATCGGCTCCTGCTTTCAGGGCTTCATCAAGTTCTTCCAGATTCTCTACTTCGACTTCTACTGGCGCATCCGGGTGCAGCCAGGACGCTTTTTCGACCGCCTGGCGCACTGAGCCGGAGGCAATAATATGGTTTTCTTTGATCAGGAAGGCATCAGAAAGCCCCAGACGGTGATTCGCTCCGCCGCCGCAAAGTACCGCGTATTTCAGAGCTGAACGCAGGCCGGGTAAGGTTTTGCGCGTATCCAACAACTGCGTGTTGGTGCCTTCCAGCAATTCGACATAGTGGCGTACCTTACTGGCAACTCCTGAAAGGGTTTGCACAAAATTAAGCGCAGTGCGTTCGCCCGTTAACAGCACGCGGGATGGGCCTTCAAGTTCGAACAAGGATTGATTGGCATTGATGACATCGCCGTCATCCACATGCCAGATTATGGTGACATCGTCGCCTGCCAGTTGAATAAACACCTCTTCAACCCAGCGTTTGCCGCAAAAGACGCCATTCTCGCGGGTGATCACCGTGGCATGAGAGCGAGAATTTTCCGGTAAAAGTTTTGCCGTAATATCATTGTTGGCATCGACTGTTCCGCCTAAATCTTCCCGCAGCGCCTGGGCTACCGCGCCGGGGATATCGAGATTAATGCGTTCCAGCAGCTCGTCACGTCGGGTGTCAGGGTTATAGCGGCGAGGCGGCATGTTAAAACTCCAGATAGCTAACGAATCATAAGGTAGAAACATGCTACTCTGAACCGGGTATTAGCACCACATATAAGGAGATCCTGCATGTTGTTAGAACAGGGGTGGCTGGTTGGCGCGCGCCGCGTTCCCTCACCACATTACGATTGCCGCCCGGATGACGAAACACCCACCCTGCTGGTGGTGCACAATATTAGCCTGCCGCCAGGCGAGTTTGGCGGTCCGTGGATCGACGCATTATTCACTGGAACTATTGATCCGCAGGCACATCCTTTCTTTGCTGAGATCGCCCATTTGCGCGTCTCCGCTCACTGTTTGATTCGCCGTGATGGTGAAATAGTCCAGTATGTTCCTTTCGATAAACGTGCATGGCATGCGGGAGTCTCTCAGTATCAGGGGCGCGAACGCTGCAATGATTTTTCTATTGGGATTGAGCTTGAAGGCACCGATACGCTGGCGTATACCGATGCGCAGTATCAACAGCTTGCGGCGGTTACGCGGGCACTGATTGATTGCTATCCGGATATCGCTAAAAACATGACGGGCCATTGTGATATTGCGCCGGATCGGAAAACCGATCCCGGTCCTGCATTTGATTGGGCACGGTTTCGTGTGCTGGTCAGCAAGGAGACAACATGACGCTATTTACAACCTTACTGGTGTTAATTTTCGAGCGCCTGTTTAAGTTGGGCGAGCACTGGCAGCTTGATCATCGTCTTGAAGCGTTCTTTCGGCGGGTGAAACATTTTTCTCTCGGGCGCACGTTAGGCATGACCATTATTGCGATGGGCGTGACTTTTTTACTGTTACGCGCATTGCAGGGAGTATTGTTCAACGTTCCCACGCTACTGGTGTGGCTGCTGATTGGTTTGCTGTGTATTGGCGCAGGTAAAGTTCGTCTTCATTATCATGCTTATCTGACAGCTGCTTCACGTAATGATAGCCATGCCCGTGCCACGATGGCTGGCGAACTCACCATGATTCACGGCGTCCCGGCAGGCTGCGACGAACGTGAGTATTTGCGTGAGCTGCAAAATGCATTGCTGTGGATTAACTTTCGTTTTTATCTTGCACCGCTGTTCTGGCTGATTGTGGGGGGAACCTGGGGACCCGTTACGCTGATGGGGTATGCGTTTTTGCGTGCATGGCAATACTGGCTGGCGCGATATCAGACGCCGCATCATCGTTTACAGTCCGGCATTGATGCCGTGCTTCATGTACTGGATTGGGTGCCGGTTCGTCTTGCGGGTGTGGTATATGCCTTGATCGGTCATGGTGAGAAAGCGTTACCGGCCTGGTTTGCTTCGCTGGGTGATTTCCATACTTCGCAGTATCAGGTGTTAACGCGTCTGGCGCAGTTCTCTCTGGCGCGTGAACCGCATGTCGATAAGGTGGAGACGCCGAGGGCAGCGGTTTCAATGGCGAAGAAAACCTCGTTCGTGGTCGTGGTGGTGATTGCACTACTGACGATTTACGGGGCGTTGGTGTAAAGATTATTGCCCTCACCCTGTACGGGTGAGGGCGTAGAGAGATTAATGCGCTTTTACGGCTTTGGCGGTTTTCTCTTTAAACAGATAGCCGATACCTAACACGATCAGCCATACCGGGATCAGGTATACCGAAATCGCCATTCCTGGGGTCATCAGCATAATCACCAGTACCGCCGCCATAAACAGCAGGCAGATCCAGTTACCCAGCGGATAAAGCAGAGCAGGGAAGTGAGTTACCACGCCTTGTTCCTGCTTGGCGCGACGGAATTTCATATGCGCCAGGCTAATCATCGCCCAGTTGATTACCAGTGCAGATACCACCAGCGCCATTAACAGTCCGAAAGCGGACTCTGGGGCAAGGTAGTTAATCAGTACGCACAACGCCGTTACCAGTGCAGACACCAGAATGGTATTTACTGGTACACCACGTTTATCGACAGACGCCAGCGCTTTTGGCGCATTACCCTGTTGTGCCAGACCAAACAGCATACGGCTGTTGCAATATACGCAGCTGTTGTACACGGAGAGCGCCGCAGTCAGTACCACGATGTTCAGCGCATTCGCCACAAAGGTATCGCCTAACTCGTGGAAGATCAGCACAAACGGACTGGTATCGGCGGTAACGCGGGTCCACGGCATCAGTGAGAGCAGAACGGCTAACGAACCAATATAGAAAATCAGGATGCGGTAGATAACCTGGTTAGTTGCTTTCGGTATACTTTGCTCCGGGTTATCAGCTTCTGCTGCGGTGATCCCCACCAGTTCCAGACCACCGAACGAGAACATGATAATCGCCATCATCATCACCAGCCCGGTGAAGCCGTGCGGCAGGAAACCACCCTGATCCCACAGGTTGCTAACGGTCGCCTGCGGGCCGCCGTTGCCACTGAATAGCAGCCAGCCGCCGAAGATGATCATCGCTACCACCGCGATAACTTTGATAATGGCAAACCAGAACTCCATCTCGCCAAACACTTTAACGTTGGTCAGGTTGATGGCGTTAATCACCACAAAGAATACGGCGGCAGAAACCCAGGTGGGGATTTCCGGATACCAGAACTGAATGTATTTACCCACGGCAGTCAGCTCAGCCATGGCAACTAAAACGTACAGTACCCAGTAGTTCCAGCCAGAGGCGAAACCGGCAAAACTGCCCCAGTATTTATAAGCAAAGTGGCTAAAGGAGCCTGCGACAGGTTCTTCGACCACCATTTCACCCAGCTGACGCATGATCAGAAAGGCGATAAAACCAGCAATGGCGTAACCCAGGATAATCCCTGGCCCTGCGGACTGTATTACGGAGGCGCTACCCAGGAATAACCCGGTCCCTATCGCGCCACCCAGCGCGATAAGCTGAATATGGCGGTTTTTAAGGCCGCGCTTTAGCTGCTCGCCGTGCTGTTGACCTTCCATCATGAAACCTCGTGCGGTGGTTGTTTTTTTGATCTACGCAGTGATGCGTGTGTAAGTTTGCAATTCCGTTTGTTGTATTAATTTGTTTACATCAAAGAAGTTTGAATTGTTACAAAAAGACTTCCGTCAGATCAAGAATAATGGTATGCAGCAGCGAATGCACCCGCTTTATGCATGGTTGAAGATGAGTTGCTTAAAAAGAAACCGTTTGTAAAGCTCAGCCTCAACCCCTCTCAATATGTAGAATGAATTTAAATTCGTTTTAATTGAATTAAAAATCACAAAATTGGTAAGTGAATCGGTTCAATTCGGATTTTTATAGTTTAATAATCGTTAAAAAACTCCTTTCCTACGTAAAGTCTACATTTGTGCATAGTTACAACTTTGAAACGTTATATATGTCAAGTTGTTAAAATGTGCACAGTTTCATGATTTCAATCAAAACCTGTATGGACATAAGGTGAATACTTTGTTACTTTAGCGTCACAGACATGAAATTGGTAAGACCAATTGACTTCGGCAAGTGGCTTAAGACAGGAACTCATGGCCTACAGCAAAATCCGCCAACCAAAACTCTCCGATGTGATTGAGCAGCAACTGGAGTTTTTGATCCTCGAAGGCACTCTCCGCCCGGGCGAAAAACTCCCACCGGAACGCGAACTGGCAAAACAGTTTGACGTCTCCCGTCCCTCCTTGCGTGAGGCGATTCAACGTCTCGAAGCGAAGGGCTTGTTGCTTCGTCGCCAGGGTGGCGGCACTTTTGTCCAGAGCAGCCTATGGCAAAGCTTCAGCGATCCGCTGGTGGAGCTGCTCTCCGACCATCCTGAGTCACAGTATGACTTGCTCGAAACACGACACGCCCTGGAAGGTATCGCCGCTTATTACGCCGCGCTGCGTAGTACCGATGAAGACAAGGAACGCATCCGTGAACTCCACCACGCCATAGAGCTGGCGCAGCAGTCTGGCGATCTGGACGCGGAATCAAACGCCGTACTCCAGTATCAGATTGCCGTCACCGAAGCGGCCCACAATGTGGTTCTGCTTCATCTGCTAAGGTGTATGGAGCCGATGTTGGCCCAGAATGTCCGCCAGAACTTCGAATTGCTCTATTCGCGTCGCGAGATGCTGCCGCTGGTGAGTAGTCACCGCACCCGCATATTTGAAGCGATTATGGCCGGTAAGCCGGAAGAAGCGCGCGAAGCATCGCATCGCCATCTGGCCTTTATCGAAGAAATTTTGCTCGACAGAAGTCGTGAAGAGAGCCGCCGTGAGCGTTCTCTGCGTCGTCTGGAGCAACGAAAGAATTAGTGATTTTTCTGGTAAAAATTATCCAGAAGATGTTGTAAATCAAGCGCATATAAAAGCGCGGCAACTAAACGTAGAACCTGTCTTATTGAGCTTTCCGGCGAGAGTTCAATGGGACAGGTTCCAGAAAACTCAACGTTATTAGATAGATAAGGAATAACCCATGTCAGAACGTTTCCCAAATGACGTGGATCCGATCGAAACTCGCGACTGGCTCCAGGCGATCGAATCGGTCATCCGTGAAGAAGGTGTTGAGCGTGCTCAGTATCTGATCGACCAACTGCTTGCTGAAGCCCGCAAAGGCGGTGTAAACGTAGCCGCAGGCACAGGTATCAGCAACTACATCAACACCATCCCCGTTGAAGAACAACCGGAGTATCCGGGTAATCTGGAACTGGAACGCCGTATTCGTTCAGCTATCCGCTGGAACGCCATCATGACGGTGCTGCGTGCGTCGAAAAAAGACCTCGAACTGGGCGGCCATATGGCGTCCTTCCAGTCTTCCGCAACCATTTATGATGTGTGCTTTAACCACTTCTTCCGTGCACGCAACGAGCAGGATGGCGGCGACCTGGTTTACTTCCAGGGCCACATCTCCCCGGGCGTGTACGCTCGTGCTTTCCTGGAAGGTCGTCTGACTCAGGAGCAGCTGGATAACTTCCGTCAGGAAGTTCACGGCAATGGCCTCTCTTCCTATCCGCACCCGAAACTGATGCCGGAATTCTGGCAGTTCCCGACCGTATCTATGGGTCTGGGGCCGATTGGTGCTATTTACCAGGCTAAATTCCTGAAATATCTGGAACACCGTGGCCTGAAAGATACCTCTAAACAGACCGTTTACGCGTTCCTCGGCGACGGTGAAATGGACGAACCGGAATCCAAAGGTGCGATCACCATCGCTACCCGTGAAAAACTGGATAACCTGGTCTTCGTTATCAACTGTAACCTGCAGCGTCTTGACGGCCCGGTCACCGGTAACGGCAAGATCATCAACGAACTGGAAGGCATCTTCGAAGGTGCTGGCTGGAACGTGATCAAAGTGATGTGGGGTAGCCGTTGGGATGAACTGCTGCGTAAAGATACCAGCGGTAAACTGATCCAGCTGATGAACGAAACCGTTGACGGCGACTACCAGACCTTCAAATCGAAAGATGGTGCGTACGTTCGTGAACACTTCTTCGGTAAATATCCTGAAACCGCAGCACTGGTTGCAGACTGGACTGACGAGCAGATCTGGGCACTGAACCGTGGTGGTCACGATCCGAAGAAAATCTACGCTGCATTCAAGAAAGCGCAGGAAACCAAAGGCAAAGCGACAGTAATCCTTGCTCATACCATTAAAGGTTACGGCATGGGCGACGCGGCTGAAGGTAAAAACATCGCGCACCAGGTTAAGAAAATGAACATGGACGGCGTGCGTCACATCCGCGACCGTTTCAATGTGCCGGTGTCTGATGCAGATATCGAAAAACTGCCGTACATCACCTTCCCGGAAGGTTCTGAAGAGCATACCTATCTGCACGCACAGCGTCAGAAACTGCACGGTTATCTGCCAAGCCGTCAGCCGAACTTCACCGAGAAGCTTGAGCTGCCGAGCCTGCAAGACTTCGGCGCGCTGCTGGAAGAGCAGAGCAAAGAGATCTCTACCACTATCGCTTTCGTTCGTGCCCTGAACGTAATGCTGAAGAACAAGTCGATCAAAGATCGTCTGGTACCGATCATCGCCGACGAAGCGCGTACTTTCGGTATGGAAGGTCTGTTCCGTCAGATTGGTATTTACAGCCCGAACGGTCAGCAGTACACCCCGCAGGACCGCGAGCAGGTTGCTTACTATAAAGAAGACGAGAAAGGTCAGATTCTGCAGGAAGGGATCAACGAGCTGGGCGCAGGTTGTTCCTGGCTGGCAGCGGCGACCTCTTACAGCACCAACAATCTGCCGATGATCCCGTTCTACATCTATTACTCGATGTTCGGCTTCCAGCGTATTGGCGATCTGTGCTGGGCGGCTGGCGACCAGCAAGCGCGTGGCTTCCTGATCGGCGGTACTTCCGGTCGTACCACCCTGAACGGCGAAGGTCTGCAGCACGAAGATGGTCACAGCCACATTCAGTCGCTGACTATTCCGAACTGTATCTCTTACGACCCGGCTTACGCTTACGAAGTTGCTGTCATTATGCATGACGGTCTGGAGCGTATGTACGGTGAAAAACAAGAGAACGTTTACTACTACATCACTACGCTGAACGAAAACTACCACATGCCGGCAATGCCGGAAGGTGCTGAGGAAGGTATCCGTAAAGGTATCTACAAACTCGAAACCATTGAAGGTAGCAAAGGTAAAGTTCAGCTGCTGGGCTCCGGTTCCATCCTGCGTCACGTCCGTGAAGCGGCAGAGATCCTGGCGAAAGATTACGGCGTAGGTTCTGACGTTTATAGCGTGACCTCCTTCACCGAACTGGCGCGAGATGGTCAGGATTGTGAACGCTGGAACATGCTGCACCCGCTGGAAACTCCGCGCGTTCCGTATATCGCTCAGGTGATGAACGACGCTCCGGCAGTGGCATCTACCGACTATATGAAACTGTTCGCTGAGCAGGTCCGTACTTACGTACCGGCTGACGACTACCGCGTACTGGGTACTGATGGCTTCGGTCGTTCCGACAGCCGTGAGAACCTGCGTCACCACTTCGAAGTTGATGCTTCTTATGTCGTGGTTGCGGCGCTGGGCGAACTGGCTAAACGTGGCGAAATCGATAAGAAAGTGGTTGCTGACGCAATCGCCAAATTCAACATCGATGCAGATAAAGTTAACCCGCGTCTGGCGTAAGAGGTAAAAGAATAATGGCTATCGAAATCAAAGTACCGGACATCGGGGCTGATGAAGTTGAAATCACCGAGATCCTGGTCAAAGTGGGCGACAAAGTTGAAGCCGAACAGTCGCTGATCACCGTAGAAGGCGACAAAGCCTCTATGGAAGTTCCGTCTCCGCAGGCGGGTATCGTTAAAGAGATCAAAGTCTCTGTTGGCGATAAAACCCAGACCGGCGCACTGATTATGATTTTCGATTCCGCCGACGGTGCAGCAGACGCTGCACCTGCTCAGGCAGAAGAGAAGAAAGAAGCAGCTCCGGCAGCAGCACCAGCGGCTGCAGCGGCAAAAGACGTTAACGTTCCGGATATCGGCAGCGACGAAGTTGAAGTGACCGAAATCCTGGTGAAAGTTGGCGATAAAGTTGAAGCTGAACAGTCGCTGATCACCGTAGAAGGCGATAAAGCTTCTATGGAAGTTCCGGCTCCGTTTGCTGGCACCGTGAAAGAGATCAAAGTGAACGTGGGTGACAAAGTGTCTACCGGCTCGCTGATTATGGTCTTCGAAGTCGCGGGTGAAGCAGGCGCGGCAGCTCCGGCGGCTAAACAGGAAGCGGCTCCGGCAGCGGCCCCTGCACCAGCGGCTGGCGTGAAAGAAGTTAACGTTCCGGATATCGGCGGTGACGAAGTTGAAGTGACCGAAGTGATGGTGAAAGTGGGCGACAAAGTTGCCGCTGAACAGTCACTGATCACCGTAGAAGGCGATAAAGCTTCTATGGAAGTCCCGGCTCCGTTTGCAGGCGTCGTGAAGGAACTGAAAGTCAACGTTGGCGATAAAGTGAAAACTGGCTCGCTGATTATGATCTTCGAAGTTGAAGGCGCAGCGCCTGCGGCAGCTCCTGCGAAACAGGAAGCGGCAGCGCCGGCTCCGGCAGCAAAAGCTGAAGCTCCGGCAGCAGCACCGGCTGCGAAAGCGGAAGGCAAATCTGAATTTGCAGAAAACGACGCTTACGTTCACGCGACTCCGCTGATCCGCCGTCTGGCACGCGAGTTTGGCGTTAACCTGGCGAAAGTGAAGGGCACTGGCCGTAAAGGTCGTATCCTGCGCGAAGACGTTCAGGCTTACGTGAAAGAAGCTATCAAACGTGCAGAAGCAGCTCCGGCGGCGACTGGCGGCGGTATCCCAGGCATGCTGCCGTGGCCGAAGGTGGACTTCAGCAAGTTTGGTGAAATCGAAGAAGTGGAACTGGGCCGTATCCAGAAAATTTCTGGTGCGAACCTGAGCCGTAACTGGGTGATGATCCCGCATGTTACTCACTTCGACAAAACCGATATCACCGAGCTGGAAGCGTTCCGTAAACAGCAGAACGAAGAAGCGGCGAAACGTAAGCTGGATGTGAAGATCACCCCGGTTGTCTTCATCATGAAAGCCGTTGCTGCAGCTCTTGAGCAGATGCCTCGCTTCAACAGTTCGTTGTCGGAAGACGGTCAGCGTCTGACCCTGAAGAAATACATCAACATCGGTGTGGCGGTGGATACCCCGAACGGTCTGGTTGTTCCGGTATTCAAAGACGTCAACAAGAAAGGCATCATCGAGCTGTCTCGCGAGCTGATGACTATTTCTAAGAAAGCGCGTGACGGTAAGCTGACTGCGGGCGAAATGCAGGGCGGTTGCTTCACCATCTCCAGCATCGGCGGCCTGGGTACTACCCACTTCGCGCCGATTGTGAACGCGCCGGAAGTGGCTATCCTCGGCGTTTCCAAGTCCGCGATGGAGCCGGTGTGGAATGGTAAAGAGTTCGTGCCGCGTCTGATGCTGCCGATTTCTCTCTCCTTCGACCACCGCGTGATCGACGGTGCTGATGGTGCCCGTTTCATTACCATCATTAACAACACGCTGTCTGACATTCGCCGTCTGGTGATGTAAGTAAAAGAGCCGGCCCAACGGCCGGCTTTTTTCTGGTAATCTCATGAATGTATTGAGGTTATTAGCGAATAGACAAATCGGTTGCCGTTTGTTGTTTAAAAATTGTTAACAATTTTGTAAAATACCGACGGATAGAACGACCCGGTGGTGGTTAGGGTATTACTTCACATACCCTATGGATTTCTGGGTGCAGCAAGGTAGCAAGCGCCAGAATCCCCAGGAGCTTACATAAGTAAGTGACTGGGGTGAGGGCGTGAAGCTAACGCCGCTGCGGCCTGAAAGACGACGGGTATGACCGCCGGAGATAAATATATAGAGGTCATGATGAGTACTGAAATCAAAACTCAGGTCGTGGTACTTGGGGCAGGCCCCGCAGGTTACTCCGCTGCCTTCCGTTGCGCTGATTTAGGTCTGGAAACCGTAATCGTAGAACGTTACAACACCCTTGGCGGTGTTTGCCTGAACGTCGGCTGTATCCCTTCTAAAGCACTGCTGCACGTAGCAAAAGTTATCGAAGAAGCCAAAGCGCTGGCTGAACACGGTATCGTCTTCGGCGAACCGAAAACCGATATTGACAAGATTCGTACCTGGAAAGAGAAAGTGATCAATCAGCTGACCGGTGGTCTGGCTGGTATGGCGAAAGGCCGCAAAGTCAAAGTGGTCAACGGTCTGGGTAAATTTACCGGGGCTAACACCCTGGAAGTTGAAGGTGAGAACGGTAAAACCGTGATCAACTTCGACAACGCGATCATTGCAGCGGGTTCTCGCCCGATCCAACTGCCGTTTATTCCGCATGAAGATCCGCGTATCTGGGACTCCACTGACGCGCTGGAACTGAAAGAAGTACCAGAACGCCTGCTGGTAATGGGTGGCGGTATCATCGGTCTGGAAATGGGCACCGTATACCACGCGCTGGGTTCACAGATTGACGTGGTTGAAATGTTCGACCAGGTTATCCCGGCAGCTGACAAAGACATCGTTAAAGTCTTCACCAAGCGTATCAGCAAGAAATTCAACCTGATGCTGGAAACCAAAGTTACCGCCGTTGAAGCGAAAGAAGACGGTATTTATGTGACGATGGAAGGCAAAAAAGCACCCGCTGAACCGCAGCGTTACGACGCCGTGCTGGTAGCGATTGGTCGTGTGCCGAACGGTAAAAACCTCGACGCAGGCAAAGCTGGCGTGGAAGTGGACGACCGTGGTTTCATCCGCGTTGACAAACAGCTGCGTACCAACGTACCGCACATCTTTGCTATCGGCGATATCGTCGGTCAGCCGATGCTGGCACACAAAGGTGTTCACGAAGGTCACGTTGCCGCTGAAGTTATCGCCGGTAAGAAACACTACTTCGATCCGAAAGTTATCCCGTCCATCGCCTATACCGAACCAGAAGTTGCATGGGTAGGTCTGACTGAGAAAGAAGCGAAAGAGAAAGGCATCAGCTATGAAACCGCCACCTTCCCGTGGGCTGCTTCTGGTCGTGCTATCGCTTCCGACTGCGCAGACGGTATGACCAAGCTGATTTTCGACAAAGAATCTCACCGTGTGATCGGTGGTGCGATTGTCGGTACCAACGGCGGCGAGCTGCTGGGTGAAATCGGCCTGGCAATCGAAATGGGTTGTGATGCTGAAGACATCGCACTGACCATCCACGCGCACCCGACTCTGCACGAGTCTGTGGGCCTGGCGGCAGAAGTGTTCGAAGGTAGCATTACCGACCTGCCGAACCCGAAAGCGAAGAAGAAGTAAGTGTTCGTTTGCCGGAACATCCGGCAATTAAAAAAGCGGCTAACCACGCCGCTTTTTTTACGTCTGCAATTTACCTTTCCTGTCGCCTTGCTCCGCGCTCAGAGAGACGTTCGCGTACTGCTGACCGTTGCTCGTTATTCAGCCTGACAGTATGGTTACTGTCGTTTAGACGTTGTGGGCGGCTCTCCTGAACTTTTTCCCGAAAAACCTGACGTTGTTCAGGTGATGCTGATTGAACACGCTGGCGGGCGTTATCACGTTGCTGTTGGTTCAGTGGGCGCTGCTGTACTTTTTCCTTAAACACCTGGCGCTGCTCAGGCGAGGCTGACTGAATACGCTCACGCGCTGCGTCTCTTCGCTGCTGGATCTGTGGGTTAGTCTGCATTTTCTCGCGGACTGCCTGGCGCTGCTCAGGCGAGGCCGACTGATAACGCTGACGAGCGGCGTCCTTTTGTTGCTGGGTCAGTGGTTGGCGACGGCTGAAGTCGCGGAAGTCGTCATAGCTCCCATAGTTTTCAGCTTCATTAAACCGCTGTGCCGCTGCCTGACGTTGGGTATCTCGTGTAATGACGGGGGCGGCGTGTGTTCGTTGCTGAAACTGACTTGCTGCCGCCTGACGCTGGCTGTCGCGTGTTGGAGCAGGTAGCTGCGTGGCGCTCATTCCGCCGTTGACATCGGTTTGATGAAACCGCTTTGCCATATCCTGATCATGATAGGGCACACCATTACGGTAGTTTGGATTGTGCCGCCATGCCATATTCTTATCAGTAAGATGCTCACCGGTGATACGGTTGAAATTGTTGACGTCGATATTGATGTTGTCGCCGTTGTGTTGCCAGCCATTACCGTCACGATGACCGCCATCGTGGTGATGATAATCATCATCGTCATGATGATGATGGTCATGATCGTCGTCGTCCCAGTCGATGCTGCTGAATAGTGCGTACGTGGTAGCAACACCCATGCTATAGCCGAATCCGCGCACAAAGCTGTCAATAAACGGTTCTCCGGCTGGTGGTGGCAGATAAACCGGCGGATACGCAGTATTGGCCCAGTTCCCGTAAACCACGGTTGGGTTGTAGTTGGGAATATAGACCACATCAGGATTGGCGGGCTCAATGGAAATGACGGTTGTTGCAGGCTCTGTAATGACGGGGCTGGCAGTTGAAACGGTATTGGATGGTATGACGGGAGCCGTGACTGTCTGTGTTACCGGTACAGCTTTCTTCGTTGTGGTAATAACTTTCTGTTCGGTTGATGACTTCAGCGAGCCGGTTTGTTGCGCCAGTTGCCGCAATCGCTGTACCGAGTCCATCACGTCCTGCGGCTGCGCCAGAAAAGCATCGCCCAGGTTTTGCACCCATTGCGGGTTTTCGCCCATCAATGCCATCAATTGTGGAAAGGCCACCAGTGATTTAACGCTGGCGTCCCACGGCTGGTCAGATACCGCCTGAATAGCAGCATCGCCTTGTTTAAGTGGATTATCGTGCGACCATTGCACTGCTTGAGCAACGTTTGCCGGATAGGTTGATGCCATTAACACTTGTGAAAGCAGAGAATCGGGGTACAGCGCGACAGGCGCAACCCATTGATCGATTTGTGCAGTGCTGAATGCGGATTTGACGACGGCGGGCGTTACGGGCGGTGCGGAAACCGTTGCAGGAAGCGTAACTGCGGTGATGTCAGGCGCAGTCTGTTGTGTCGATTGCGGTTCCACAGGCGCTTCCACTGTGCGGCTTTTTATATATAGCCCGGTAGAGGCGGCACAAAGCCCGGCACTGCAAATTAGCGCCAGCACATGGGGTTTAAACGGCAAAGTCATTTTCATAATTCGGATCTCAAGGAAATCGCAATGGTCGGCGAACTGCCACCCGCAGGTGCTGTGAATCCGAGTATAAAGAGGCGGTAGTTTAAATTTTGACTAATCTTGGGATTCGTTGAGAAAGGTGATTATCACCATGCGAATTAACGAAGTTTTTACGGAGGGAAACAATCTCTAGACCATCCTTAACGATTCAGCCACTTTTTTATGTTGCTTTTTTGTAAACAGATTAACACATCGTCAAAATCCTGCTATTCTGCCCGTTGCGGTACTGGGCATTTACCCTACAAACTGCTGTCTCACAGGAGCGTGAAGAGAATCGCCTGCCGCACTATGACAATGAGAGCGAGGAGAACCGTCGTGCTAGAAGAATACCGTAAGCACGTAGCTGAGCGTGCCGCTGAGGGGATTGCGCCCAAACCCCTGGATGCAAACCAAATGGCCGCACTTGTAGAGCTGCTGAAAAACCCGCCCGCGGGCGAAGAAGAATTCCTGTTAGATCTGTTAACCAACCGTGTTCCCCCAGGCGTCGATGAAGCCGCCTATGTCAAAGCAGGCTTCCTGGCTGCTATCGCGAAAGGCGAAGCCAAATCCCCTCTGCTGACTCCGGAAAAAGCCATCGAACTGCTGGGCACCATGCAGGGTGGTTACAACATTCATCCGCTGATCGACGCGCTGGATGATGCCAAACTGGCACCTATTGCTGCCAAAGCACTTTCTCACACGCTGCTGATGTTCGATAACTTCTATGACGTAGAAGAGAAAGCGAAAGCAGGCAACGAATATGCGAAGCAGGTTATGCAGTCCTGGGCGGATGCCGAATGGTTCCTGAATCGCCCGGCGCTGGCTGAAAAACTGACCGTTACCGTCTTCAAAGTCACTGGCGAAACTAACACCGATGACCTTTCTCCGGCACCGGATGCGTGGTCACGCCCGGATATCCCACTGCACGCGCTGGCGATGCTGAAAAACGCCCGTGAAGGTATTGAGCCAGACCAGCCAGGTGTTGTTGGTCCGATCAAGCAAATCGAAGCTCTGCAACAGAAAGGTTTCCCGCTGGCGTACGTCGGTGACGTTGTGGGTACGGGTTCTTCGCGTAAATCCGCCACTAACTCCGTTCTGTGGTTTATGGGCGATGATATTCCACATGTGCCGAACAAACGCGGCGGTGGTTTGTGCCTCGGCGGTAAAATTGCACCCATCTTCTTTAACACGATGGAAGACGCGGGTGCACTGCCAATCGAAGTCGACGTCTCTAACCTGAACATGGGCGACGTGATTGACGTTTACCCGTACAAAGGTGAAGTGCGTAACCACGAAACCGGCGAACTGCTGGCGACCTTCGAACTGAAAACCGACGTGCTGATTGATGAAGTGCGTGCTGGCGGTCGTATTCCGCTGATTATCGGGCGTGGCCTGACCACCAAAGCGCGTGAAGCACTTGGTCTGCCGCACAGTGATGTGTTCCGTCAGGCGAAAGATGTCGCTGAGAGCGATCGCGGCTTCTCGCTGGCGCAGAAAATGGTAGGCCGTGCCTGTGGCGTGAAAGGCATTCGTCCGGGCGCGTACTGCGAACCGAAAATGACTTCTGTAGGCTCTCAGGACACCACCGGCCCGATGACCCGTGATGAACTGAAAGACCTGGCGTGCCTGGGCTTCTCGGCTGACCTGGTGATGCAGTCTTTCTGCCATACCGCGGCGTATCCGAAGCCAGTTGACGTGAACACGCACCACACGCTGCCGGACTTCATTATGAACCGTGGTGGTGTGTCGCTGCGTCCGGGTGACGGCGTAATCCACTCCTGGCTGAACCGTATGCTGCTGCCGGATACCGTCGGTACCGGTGGTGACTCCCATACCCGTTTCCCGATCGGTATCTCTTTCCCGGCGGGTTCTGGTCTGGTGGCATTTGCAGCCGCAACAGGCGTAATGCCGCTGGATATGCCGGAATCCGTTCTGGTGCGCTTCAAAGGCAAAATGCAGCCGGGCATCACCCTGCGCGATCTGGTACACGCGATCCCGCTGTATGCGATCAAACAAGGTCTGCTGACCGTTGAGAAGAAAGGCAAGAAAAACATCTTCTCTGGTCGCATTCTGGAAATTGAAGGTCTGCCGGATCTGAAAGTTGAGCAGGCATTTGAACTGACCGATGCGTCCGCTGAGCGTTCTGCCGCTGGTTGTACTATCAAGCTGAACAAAGAACCGATCATCGAATACCTGAACTCTAACATCGTCCTGCTGAAGTGGATGATCGCGGAAGGTTATGGCGATCGTCGTACCCTCGAACGTCGTATTCAGGGCATGGAAAAATGGCTGGCGAATCCTGAGCTGCTGGAAGCCGATGCAGATGCTGAATACGCGGCAGTGATCGACATCGATCTGGCGGATATTAAAGAGCCAATCCTCTGTGCACCGAACGACCCGGATGACGCGCGTCCGCTGTCTGCGGTACAGGGCGAGAAGATCGACGAAGTATTTATCGGTTCTTGCATGACTAACATCGGTCACTTCCGTGCTGCGGGTAAACTGCTGGATGCGCATAAAGGCCAGTTGCCGACCCGCCTGTGGGTGGCACCGCCAACCCGTATGGACGCCGCACAGTTGACTGAAGAAGGCTACTACAGCGTCTTCGGTAAGAGCGGGGCTCGTATCGAGATCCCGGGCTGTTCTCTGTGTATGGGTAACCAGGCGCGTGTAGCAGACGGTGCGACGGTGGTTTCCACCTCTACCCGTAACTTCCCGAACCGTCTGGGGACTGGCGCGAATGTCTTCCTGGCTTCTGCAGAACTGGCGGCTGTTGCGGCGCTGATTGGCAAACTGCCGACGCCGGAAGAGTACCAGACCTACGTTGCGCAAGTAGATAAAACTGCCGTTGATACTTATCGTTATCTGAACTTCAACCAGCTTTCTCAGTACACCGAAAAAGCCGATGGGGTGATTTTCCAGACTGCGGTGTAATAAGTAAGCGCACGCGCTGCGCATAAACGACACAATGCCCGGTGAATGAGATTCCCGGGCATTTTTTATTTCTAAACCATCGCCGTTCCGCTGTTTTTCTCCGGTAAGGCTGCGATAATTACATCAATGGCGCGATGCGATTTCGGCGCATTGCCGGGAGCAGAGGAACACACTATGGATTACGAATTTCTGCGCGATATTACCGGAGTGGTAAAGGTGCGTATGTCCATGGGGCATGAAGTGGTCGGGCACTGGTTTAATGAAGAGGTGAAAGAAAACCTGGCCTTGCTTGATGAAGTGGAACAAGCAGCGCACGCACTGAAAGGTAGCGAACGGTCCTGGCAACGGGCAGGGCATGAATACACCCTGTGGATGGACGGTGAAGAGGTGATGGTTCGCGCCAATCAACTGGAATTCGCTGGCGATGAAATGGAAGAGGGGATGAACTACTACGACGAAGAAAGCCTGTCGCTATGCGGCGTTGAGGATTTTCTGCAGGTCGTGGCGGCTTACCGCAATTTCGTGCAGCAGAAGTAAATAAATCTGGCGGAGCCTGGGAGCTCCGCCAGAGCCGTTAAACAGCTGGCATATTGCGCCCGTAATAAATCTCGCGCATTTCTTTCCACAGCGCAGCGGTAATTTCCTGGCGCTCGCTGTCGGTTAAATCTTCCGGTTTGGTGTGGAACATGTAGTGCTTAAGGTCGAACTCTTTAAGCAACATCTTGGTATGGAAGATATTTTCCTGATAGACGTTCACATCCACCATGTCATACAGCGCCTTCATATCGTCAGACATAAAGTTCTGAATCGAATTAATCTCATGGTCGATAAAGTGCTTCATACCGTTAATGTCGCGGGTAAAACCGCGCACGCGATAATCAATGGTTACGATATCGGACTCAAGCTGGTGGATCAGGTAATTCAGCGCCTTCAGCGGAGAAATCACGCCGCAGGTAGAGACTTCAATATCGGCGCGGAAGGTACATAAACCGCCTTCAGGATGACTTTCCGGGTAGGTATGTACGCAAATATGACTTTTATCGAGATGGGCAACGACCGTTTCTGGCAGTGGGCCGGGGTGTTCTGTTTTGTCGATGAGTTTCGGGTCAACCGGTTCTTCACTCACCAGAATAGTGACGCTGGCACCCTGTGGTTCGTAATCCTGGCGGGCGATGTTAAGAATATTGGCCCCGATAATGGAACAGGTTTCTGACAGGATTTCGGTCAGACGGTTGGCATTATAGAGTTCATCGATATAAGCAATATAACCGTCGCGCTCTTCGGCAGTTTTGGCGTAGCAGATATCGTAAATACAAAAACTCAGACTTTTGGTCAGATTATTAAAGCCATGCAGTTTCAGTTTTTTCAATTTCTTATCTTCTCCTTAGGACGGCTGTGAAGCCAGTGCGTCTTGCAGATACTGAGGTAAGGCAAAAGCTGCCGTATGGATTGCCGGATTGTAATAACGGCATTTCAGGCCAGAAGCGAGAAAACGCGCCTGAATAATTTCGGTTGAGAGATGGCGTAAGGCGTCGTTATCTGTCGCCCATGCAAAAGTCATGATACCGCCGTAATAGGTCGGAATCGCCGCCTGATAAAAGCCAACGTCGCTGAAGTAATGGCTGAGTTTGCGATGGCTGCCGATGGCTTCTTCCTGCTGTAAAAAGCAGACGCCGTTTTGTGCGACGAAGATACCGCCAGGATTCAGGCAACGTTTGCAGCCTTCATAAAATGCCGAAGTGAAAAGGCTTTCGCCGGGACCGATAGGATCGGTGCAGTCGGAGATAATGACATCAAAGGTCTGGCTGGTTTGATTAACGAAATTGACGCCATCGTCGATCACCAGCTTAAAGCGCGGATCGTCGTAGCTACCGGCGTTATGGTTGGGTAGATACTGACGGCAGAACGATACGACACCCGCATCGATTTCCACCATCGTGATTGACTCAACGTTTTTATGTCGGGTTACTTCACGCAGCATGGCACCGTCGCCGCCGCCGATAATCAGCACATGTTTCGCGTGACCGTGGGCCAGTAGCGGAACATGGGTCATCATCTCATGATAGATAAACTCGTCGCGCTCGGTGGTTTGTACTACGCCATCCAGCGCCATTACGCGACCAAATGCAGCGTTCTCAAAAATGATCAGATCTTGGTGATCGGTCTTTTCATGATACAGAACGTTATCTACCGCAAAGTACTGCCCAAACTGGTCGTGTAGCGTTTCATGCCACTGTTTTTTTTCGGCCATGGGTTGATACCTCCTTTGTTAACACCCGTAAAAAAAGGGCGCAACATAATAGCTAACATTGACCGCGGATGCACGGTCAATATTTCTACAAAAAGGTATCAGGGATTATTTGACGTAGGCAAGCAGGCTTAAGGAATCGCGGGCCAGGGCTTTGCACTTTTTAGCGACGGGAATGCCAATGCCGCTGAGATCGCGGTAGCTGTCTTCACCGAGGGCTTTCATGTCGAAGGTGTCGTAATTACTGAGATCCCACTGGTTTTGCTGGGCGAAAAAGACCAGTGCGCGACGAATTTGCCCGTTAGGTAAGTTCTGGTAACCACAATCGTTCTTCAGAAAGACAAAAACTGCCGTTAAATCGGCCATATCTTCGGCTTCAGACTCGCTGAGCGCGTAACTGTTTGCGCAAACGGCCATCAGGCTGCCGAATAACACTGTTCTGAAAAACGTCTTCATTGCTTCTACCAGGGGCTTAAAGAAGATAAACGTTAGCACACTGCGAGCGAGGCGACGACCATTATTGTCGATTAAATTGTGTCTGCGGCTTGACCTTCCCGTAAGGGGAAGGACTATGCTCAACGTTTGATTTTGTTTCGCCTGCTTAAGAATAAGGAAATAACTATGCAACGTCGTGATTTCTTAAAATATTCCGTCGCGCTGGGTGTGGCTTCAGCCTTGCCGCTGTGGAGCCGCGCAGTCTTTGCGGCGGAACGCCCAACGTTACCGATCCCTGATTTGCTCACGACCGATGCCCGTAATCGCATTCAGTTAACTATTGGCGCAGGTCAGTCTACCTTTGGCGAGAAAACTGCAACTACCTGGGGCTATAACGGCAATCTGCTGGGGCCGGCGGTGAAATTACAGCGCGGCAAAGCGGTAACGGTTGATATCTATAACCAACTGACGGAAGAGACGACGTTGCACTGGCACGGGCTGGAAGTACCGGGTGAAGTCGACGGCGGCCCGCAGGGAATTATTCCGCCAGGTGGCAAGCGCTCGGTGACGTTGAACGTTGATCAACCTGCCGCTACTTGCTGGTTCCATCCACATCAACATGGCAAGACCGGGCGACAGGTGGCGATGGGGTTGGCTGGGCTGGTGGTAATTGAAGATGACGAGATCCTGAAATTAATGCTGCCAAAACAGTGGGGTATCGATGATGTTCCGGTGATTGTTCAGGATAAAAAATTTAACGCTGATGGGCAGATTGATTATCAACTGGATGTGATGACCGCCGCCGTGGGCTGGTTTGGCGATACGCTGCTGACCAACGGTGCAATCTACCCACAACACGCTGCCCCACGTGGTTGGCTGCGCCTGCGTTTGCTCAATGGCTGTAATGCCCGCTCGCTCAATTTCGCCACCAGCGACAATCGCCCGCTGTATGTGATTGCCAGCGACGGTGGTCTGCTACCTGAACCGGTGAAGGTGAGCGAGCTGCCGGTGCTGATGGGCGAGCGTTTTGAAGTGCTGGTGGAGGTTAACGACAACAAACCCTTTGACCTGGTGACGCTACCGGTCAGCCAGATGGGGATGGCGATTGCGCCGTTTGACAAGCCGCATCCGGTAATGCGGATTCAGCCGATTGCTATTAGTGCCTCCGGTGCTTTGCCAGACACATTAAGTAGCCTGCCTGCGTTACCTTCGCTGGAAGGGCTGACGGTACGCAAGCTGCAACTTTCTATGGACCCGATGCTCGATATGATGGGGATGCAGATGCTGATGGAGAAATATGGCGATCAGGCGATGGCCGGGATGGATCATAGCCAGATGATGGGCCATATGGGGCACGGCAATATGAATCATATGAACCATGGCGGGAAGTTCGATTTCCACCATGCCAATAAAATCAACGGTCAGGCGTTTGATATGAATAAGCCGATGTTTGCGGCGGCGAAAGGGCAGTACGAACGTTGGGTTATCTCTGGCGTGGGCGACATGATGCTGCATCCGTTCCATATTCACGGCACCCAGTTCCGTATCTTGTCAGAAAATGGCAAACCGCCAGCGGCTCATCGCGCGGGCTGGAAAGATACCGTTAAGGTAGAAGGCAATGTCAGTGAAGTGCTGGTGAAGTTTAATCACAACGCACCGAAAGAACATGCTTATATGGCGCACTGCCATCTGCTGGAGCATGAAGATACGGGGATGATGTTAGGGTTTACGGTATAAAAAGACCGTATTCGGAAATATGCCCGGATCTCTCCGGGCATTAAACTGATGACAAACGCAAATCTGCCTGATGCGCTACGCTTATCAGGCCTTGTATTATCCCTCCAGTGCAGAGAAAATCGGCCAGTTTTCTCTGCCTGCAGTCCGCATGCCGTATCGGGCCTTGGGTTCTAACCTGTTGCGTAGATTTATGCAGCGGACTGCC
>NZ_JBJQLJ010000013.1:0-126692 GCF_046486385.1 Escherichia sp. WS33
CCGTCTGCGTTTCTCCGGTCCTAAGACATCAATCATCTGCTCTCCAATGACTAGTCTAAAAACTAGTATTAAGACTATCACTTATTTAAGTGATATTGGTTGTCTGGAGATTCATGGGGCCAGTCTAGTAAGTTCCCGGGCATTTGCCCGGGATGATTACTGTTTTAATGGATTATTAATCTTTGCATATTCAAATGGACTGATAAATTTTTCTCTGTTTGCATCCAGAAAATCGGCCCACCATTGTAGCATCAAGCGGCGTTCTTCCAGATGCTCTGCTTTATGGATATACGCGGCCCTCACTGAATTTCGCTCCATGTGGCTCATCTGACGTTCAACAGCATCACGAGACCACAAACCTGATTCGACCAATGAACTACAGGCCATTGTTCGAAAGCCATGACCACAAACCTCTACTTTTGTATCATACCCCATGACCCGTAACGCACTATTTACCGTATTCTCACTCATGGGTTTGTGCGAATCGTGATCACCAATAAATATCAAGTCATGGGCCCCACAAAACTGTTTTATCTGCTTTAAAATTGCAAGAGCTTGCGTTGAAAGAGGCACTAGATGCGTTGTACGCATTTTTGAGCCTCTATGGGAATGTTTCACTCCAGGAATAGGCTCCCGCTCCGGTGGGATAGTCCATATAGACGCTTCGAAATCGATCTCTGACCAACGAGCAAAACGCAGCTCACTGGACCGAATAAAGATCAGCAAAGAGAGTTCTGTCGCCCATCGGGTTAGCGGCCTACCAGTATAGCTATCTATTTTTGTAAGCAACTCAGGGATGCGCTTTAATTCAAGCGCGGGACGATGTTGTCGATTACAGGAAGCAACCGCCCCAGCCATCTCTTGTGCCGGGTTATAATCAATTAACCCACTTTGCACTGCATAGCGCATGATGGCTGTAGTGCGCTGCTGAAGACGAGCGGCCACTTCAAGACGTCCAGACATTTCTACGGCCTTAATGGGTGCTAATAAATCTCGAGTTTTTAACTCAGCGATATTACGTTCACCAAGCGCTGCAAAAAGATTATCTTCCAGACTTTTTAGCACACGATGGGCGTGATCTTCAGACCACTTTTTATTGGTGCCATGCCACTCAATCGCGACTTCTTTAAAGGTTCGTGCTTTACTCTGTTCAACCTTATCATTTTTCTTTTTGTCTCCCGGATCGACGCCATTCGCAAGCAGCTTACGCGCCTCGTCACGACGTACTCTGGCATCCGCTAGTGTGATTTCAGGATAAACCCCAAGTGCCAGCATTTTTTGCTTTCCCTCATAACGGTACTGCAAACGCCAGTACTTAGAACCATTTGGATGGACAAGCAGATGCATACCGCCACCATCAGTCAGCTTATATTGCTTATCCGTTGGCTTGGCTGCTCTGACTTTGATATCTGTTAATGCCATGCGTATTCCCTCCCTGTTGGTACAAGCATTATCGA
Source organism: Escherichia sp. WS33 (assembly GCF_046486385.1). Lineage (NCBI taxonomy): Bacteria > Pseudomonadati > Pseudomonadota > Gammaproteobacteria > Enterobacterales > Enterobacteriaceae > Escherichia > Escherichia sp. WS33. The sequence continues at coordinate 1,458 of NZ_JBJQLJ010000013.1, forward strand.
ACCGGAAATACCATCATCTGTACCAACATATGTTGGTAGATGTACGTTGATATCGGTTGACCTTGAGAGAGTTAATATAGCGGGAAAGGTAGATAAACACTGGATTTCAGGCATAAAAATAGACCTCAACTGAGGTCTATTTACATACTTTTGGTGCCGAAGGCCGGACTCGAACCGGCACGTATTTCTACGGTTGATTTTGAATCAACTGCGTCTACCGATTTCGCCACTTCGGCACTGAAGAGGTATGCGGAAAACGTTGTGGATTATACCTGGCGCACGCCACCATGCAAGCGCCAGCTTGCTCCCACTTCGCTAAGTGCTGAAATTTTCAGCATTGCATACAGCGATGTGTAACCTTTGTCACACTCCAGGCACCCCGCCCTGCCATGCTCTACACTTCCCAGACAACACCAGAGAAGGATCAAAAAATGTCGATGATAAAATGCTATGCCGCAAAAGAAGCGGGCGGCGAACTGGAAGTTTATGAGTACGATCCCGGTGAACTGAAGCCACAAGATGTTGAAGTGCAGGTGGATTACTGCGGGATCTGCCATTCCGATCTGTCGATGATCGACAACAAATGGGGATTTTCACAGTATCCGCTGGTTGCCGGGCATGAGGTGATTGGTCGCGTGGTGGCGCTCGGGAGCGCCGCACAGGATAAAGGTTTGCAGGTCGGTCAGCGTGTCGGGATTGGCTGGACGGCACGCAGCTGCGGGCATTGCGATGCCTGTATTAGCGGTAATCAGATCAACTGCGAGCAAGGTGCGGTGCCAACAATTATGAATCGCGGCGGTTTTGCCGAGAAGTTGCGTGCGGACTGGCAATGGGTGATTCCACTGCCAGAAAATATTGATATCGAGTCTGCCGGGCCGCTGTTGTGCGGCGGTATCACGGTCTTTAAACCACTGTTGATGCACCATATCACTGCCACCAGCCGCGTTGGGGTAATTGGTATTGGCGGGCTGGGGCATATCGCTATAAAACTTCTGCACGCAATGGGATGCGAGGTGACAGCCTTTAGTTCTAATCCGGCGAAAGAGCAGGAAGTGCTGGCGATGGGTGCCGATAAAGTGGTGAATAGCCGCGATCCGCAGGCACTGAAAGCACTGGCGGGGCAGTTTGATCTCATTATCAACACCGTCAACGTCAGCCTCGACTGGCAGCCTTATTTTGAGGCGCTGACCTATGGCGGTAATTTCCATACGGTCGGTGCGGTTCTCACGCCGCTGTCTGTTCCGGCCTTTACGTTAATTGCGGGCGACCGCAGCGTCTCTGGTTCAGCAACCGGCACACCTTATGAGCTGCGTAAGCTGATGCGTTTTGCCGCCCGCAGCAAGGTTGCGCCGACCACCGAACTGTTCCCGATGTCGAAAATTAACGACGCCATCCAGCATGTGCGCGACGGTAAGGCGCGTTATCGCGTGGTTCTGAAAGCCGACTTCTGATCCCTTTGCCGGGTGCCTGTCGCCCGGCACTTAAATCTCTTTGGAAGGCGTCTCGCAATCTGCTGAATTTAGCGGTGAAGAGTGCACAGCCGTTGCCTATACTCCAGGCAGGAAACTGGAGGATATCTCATGAGCGAACCCCTGTTAATTGCCCGCACGCCGGACACAGAACTGTTTTTACTGCCGGGAATGGCTAACCGTCACGGGCTGATTACTGGCGCAACGGGGACGGGTAAAACTGTCACGCTGCAAAAACTGGCGGAGTCTCTATCGGAAATCGGTGTTCCGGTGTTTATGGCCGATGTGAAAGGCGATCTGACCGGCATCGCGCAGGCAGGAACGGCATCGGAAAAACTACTCGCAAGGCTTAAAAATATCGGCGTCAATGACTGGCAACCGCATGCTAATCCGGTGGTGGTGTGGGATATCTTTGGCGAGAAAGGCCATCCGGTGCGGGCGACGGTTTCGGATCTGGGGCCGCTGTTGCTGGCGCGGCTGTTGAATCTCAACGATGTGCAATCTGGCGTGCTGAATATCATCTTCCGTATTGCTGACGATCAGGGATTGTTGCTGCTCGACTTTAAAGATCTGCGGGCGATTACCCAGTACATCGGCGATAACGCCAAATCTTTCCAGAATCAGTACGGTAATATCAGTAGCGCATCGGTTGGTGCCATCCAGCGCGGGCTGTTATCGCTGGAACAGCAAGGCGCGGCGCACTTTTTTGGTGAGCCGATGCTGGATATCAAAGACTGGATGCGTACCGATGCCAACGGTAAAGGCGTTATCAATATCCTCAGCGCCGAGAAGCTTTATCAGATGCCGAAACTGTACGCCGCCAGCCTGCTGTGGATGCTTTCAGAATTGTATGAACAATTGCCTGAAGCGGGCGATCTGGAGAAACCAAAACTGGTGTTTTTCTTCGACGAAGCACATCTGCTGTTTAACGATGCGCCACAGGTACTGCTGGATAAGATTGAGCAGGTGATAAGGCTTATTCGCTCAAAAGGCGTGGGCGTCTGGTTCGTTTCGCAAAACCCGTCAGATATTCCGGATAATGTGCTCGGGCAGCTAGGTAATCGCGTTCAACACGCTTTGCGGGCTTTTACGCCCAAAGATCAGAAAGCAGTAAAAGCTGCGGCGCAAACCATGCGGGCCAATTCGGTGTTTGATACCGAAAAGGCGATTCAGGAACTGGGCACCGGCGAGGCGTTAATCTCGTTTCTCGATGCGAAAGGAAGTCCTTCAGTGGTGGAACGGGCGATGGTGATTGCCCCCTGTTCGCGAATGGGGCCGGTGACGGAAGATGAGCGTAACGGCCTGATTAATCACTCCCCGGTGTATGGCAAGTACGAGGATGACGTGGACCGGGAATCCGCCTATGAGATGTTGCAAAAAGGCTTTCAGGCCAGTACCGAGCAGCAAAATAATCCTCCCGCGAAAGGGAAAGAGGTGGCGGTGGATGACGGTATTCTCGGTGGATTGAAGGATATTTTGTTTGGCACTACCGGACCACGCGGCGGGAAGAAAGATGGTGTGGTGCAAACAATGGCCAAAAGCGCCGCTCGCCAGGTGACGAATCAGATTGTGCGTGGAATGTTGGGGAGTTTGCTGGGGGGGAGAAAAAGGTAAGCCAGGTGCGATTTGTCTTTGCCTGATGCGACGCTGGCGCGTCTTATCATGCCTACACCACTGCAATATATTGGATTTTCATAATTTTTCAGGAATGAACGAAGCACACTTTGCTAACAATAATAAAGGGAGCTTTCGCTCCCTTTATTCGTTCATTCGGTTACGATTTTCTCATTAACAGCCACAGGCTGATTAAGAAGAAGCTGGCGCTTGGCAACAGTGCGCCGATGATCGGCGGGATACCATAAACCAACGTCAGCGGACCGAAGATCTGGTCCAGTACGTAGAAGACAAAACCGAAACTGATACCGGTGACCACACGCACGCCCATCGGTACGCTACGCAGTGGGCCAAAGATGAACGACAGCGCCATCAGCATCATCACCGCCACAGATAGCGGCTGGAAGATTTTGCTCCACATGTTGAGCTGATAACGTCCGGCATCCTGACCGCTCGACTTCAGATACTTCACATAGTTGTGCAAACCGCTGATAGAGAGTGCATCCGGGTCCAGCGCCACCACGCCCAGTTTGTCTGGCGTGAGGTTGGTTTTCCAGGTGCCGCTCACCGTCTGCGAACCGGTAATCTGTTTCGGATTGGTCAGATCAGATTCATCAACCTGCGACAGACGCCAGACTTTATGTTCCGGGTCAAACTTCGCGGTAGCGGCATAGCGTACGGATTGCAGACGACGATTCTCGTTAAAGGCATAAATACTGATGCCACCTAACTCTTCGTCACCTTTAACCCGCTCAATGTAGACGAAGTTGTTGCCATCTTTCGCCCATAAGCCTTGCTGAGTAGAGAGCAACGAGCCGCCGTACATCGCCTGCGCACGGTAGTTACGCGCCATCTGTTCGCCCTGCGGCGCGACCCATTCGCCAATCGCCATCGTCAGCAAGACCAGCGGAATGGCGGTTTTCATCACCGACAGCGCCACCTGCATACGGGTAAAACCAGAAGCCTGCATCACCACCAGTTCGCTGCGCTGCGCCAGCATCCCAAGACCAAGCAACGCCCCAAGCAGAGCCGCCATCGGGAAGAAGATTTGCACATCTTTCGGCACGCTCAGCAAGGTATACATTCCTGCGCCTAACGCGTCGTAACTCCCCTGCCCGGCTTTTTTCAGCTGATCGACAAACTTGATAATGCCCGACAGCGACACCAGCATGAACAGCGTCATCATGATGGTGGTGAAAATAGTTTTACCGATATAGCGGTCAAGTACGCCAAAAGGTTGCATCACACCGCTCCTTTACGCGAAAAACTGGCGCGCAGGCGGCGGACCGGCACGGTGTCCCAAAGGTTGAGAACAATCGCCAAAGCCAGATAAATCAGGTTAACGGTCCACATCCACAGCGTCGGGTCCAGCTTACCTTTACCACCGTTCGATTTCAGGGAGGTCTGGATCAGGAAGAAAAGTAGATACAGCAGCATGGCTGGCAGCATCGACAGTACGCGTCCCTGACGTGGGTTAACCACGCTCAGCGGTACGACCATAAGTGCCATCATAAACACGGTGAATACCAACGTGATACGCCAGTTCAGTTCTGCGCGGGCACGATCGGTGTCAGTGTTCCACAATGTACGCATGTCCATCTGGTCGGTATCGTTCGGGTCGAGCGCCACCGCCTGGTGACCAATGATCGCCTGATAATCCTGGAAATCCGTAATGCGGAAATCACGTAACAGTGCAGTGCCTTCGAAGCGCGTTCCCTGGTTGAGAGTGACGACCTGGGAGCCGTCGCGCAGCTGGGTTAAATGTCCGGAATCGGCCACCACCACAGAAGGACGTGCATTACCTTTTGGTCGAATTTGCGCGAGGAACACATCTTTGAAATCGCTGCCGTCAACGCTTTCGATGAACAGCACCGAACTGCCATTAGTCGCTTGCTGGAATTGCCCTTGCGCCAGCGCCGCCATGCCAGGGTTCGCTTTCGCTTCTGCTAACACTTCATCCTGATGACGCGATGACCACGGTCCCGCCCACATCACGTTAACCGCCGCGACGATTGCCGTGAATACCGCAAGGATCATTGCCGCTTTCACCAGAACCGCTTTGCTCAGGCCGCAGGCATGCATTACCGTAATTTCACTTTCGGTATACAGTTTGCCCAGCGTCATCAGCAGCCCGAGGAACAGGCTTAATGGCAGGATAAGCTGCGCCATTTCCGGCACGCCCAACCCGAGAAGGGAGAGCACCAGATTCGCCGGAATATCGCCGTCAACCGCTGCGCCGAGGATCCTCACTAACTTTTGACAGAAGAAGATCAAAAGCAAGATGAAGAGTATCGCCAGCTGGCTTTTGAGCGTCTCCCGCACCAGATATCTTATGATTATCACTTTAAATACGCCCGTAAAAACTCGTCTTTTGCAGGATTTTAGCTTGTTTCATGGCTTAAACGTCATTTATTCTCTTGAGTCGTCGAAATCGTCGCTAAGATAATTATACTCAACGGATTCACCTCTCAGATTTTGTTCTGACGTGCCAATGCCGTAATAACGTTAAGATTAACACGAAGTCATCGCAACAGCGGACATGAGTTACGAAAGCTTGCAATTCTATCTGTAGCCACCGCCGTTGTCTTTAAGATTCAGGAGCGTAGTGCATGGAGTTTAGTGTAAAAAGCGGTAGCCCGGAGAAACAGCGGAGTGCCTGCATCGTCGTGGGCGTCTTCGAACCACGTCGCCTTTCTCCGATTGCAGAACAGCTCGATAAAATCAGCGATGGGTACATCAGCGCCCTGCTACGTCGGGGCGAACTGGAAGGAAAACCGGGGCAGACATTGTTGCTGCACCATGTTCCGAATGTACTTTCCGAGCGAATTCTCCTTATTGGTTGCGGCAAAGAACGTGAGCTGGATGAGCGTCAGTACAAGCAGGTTATTCAGAAAACCATTAATACGCTGAATGATACTGGCTCAATGGAAGCGGTCTGCTTTCTGACTGAACTGCACGTTAAAGGCCGTAACAACTACTGGAAAGTGCGTCAGGCTGTCGAGACGGCAAAAGAGACGCTCTACAGTTTCGATCAGCTGAAAACGAACAAGAGCGAACCGCGTCGTCCGCTGCGTAAGATGGTGTTCAACGTGCCGACCCGCCGTGAACTGACCAGCGGTGAGCGCGCGATCCAGCACGGTCTGGCGATTGCCGCCGGGATTAAAGCAGCAAAAGATCTCGGCAATATGCCGCCGAATATCTGTAACGCCGCTTACCTCGCTTCACAAGCGCGCCAGCTGGCTGACAGCTACAGCAAGAATGTCATTACCCGCGTTATCGGCGAACAGCAGATGAAAGAGCTGGGGATGCACTCTTATCTGGCGGTCGGTCAGGGTTCGCAAAACGAATCGCTGATGTCGGTGATTGAGTACAAAGGCAACGCGTCGGAAGATGCACGCCCAATCGTGCTGGTGGGTAAAGGTTTAACCTTCGACTCCGGCGGTATCTCGATCAAGCCTTCAGAAGGCATGGATGAGATGAAGTACGATATGTGCGGCGCGGCGGCGGTTTACGGCGTGATGCGTATGGTCGCGGAGCTACAACTGCCGATTAATGTTATCGGCGTGCTGGCAGGTTGTGAAAACATGCCAGGCGGTCGCGCCTATCGTCCGGGCGATGTGTTAACCACCATGTCTGGTCAAACCGTTGAAGTGCTCAACACCGACGCTGAAGGCCGCCTGGTACTGTGCGACGTGTTAACTTACGTTGAGCGTTTTGAGCCGGAAGCGGTGATTGACGTGGCGACGCTGACCGGTGCCTGCGTGATCGCGCTGGGTCATCACATTACTGGTCTGATGGCGAACCACAATCCGCTGGCCCATGAACTGATTGCCGCGTCTGAACAATCCGGTGACCGCGCATGGCGCTTACCGCTGGGTGACGAGTATCAGGAACAACTGGAGTCCAATTTTGCCGATATGGCGAACATTGGCGGTCGTCCTGGTGGGGCGATTACCGCAGGTTGCTTCCTGTCACGCTTTACCCGTAAGTACAACTGGGCGCACCTGGATATCGCCGGTACCGCCTGGCGTTCTGGTAAAGCGAAAGGCGCAACCGGTCGTCCGGTAGCGTTGCTGGCACAGTTCCTGTTAAACCGCGCCGGGTTTAACGGCGAAGAGTAAGTTTGCGTTTTACCCTCACCCTAACCCTCTCCCTAAGGGAGAGGGAACCGATCGAGCGCAATAGAAATTCATTGCTCATCTTTTAGGGTGAGGAATGCAGCAATATTTAAATCCACCACAAGAAGCCCCATTTATGAAAAACGCGACGTTCTACCTTCTGGACAATGACACCACCGTCGATGGCTTAAGCGCCGTTGAGCAACTGGTGTGTGAAATTGCCGCAGAACGTTGGCGCAGTGGTAAGCGCGTACTCATCGCCTGTGAAGATGAAAAGCAGGCTTACCGGCTGGATGAAGCCCTGTGGGCGCGTCCGGCAGAAAGCTTTGTTCCGCATAATTTAGCGGGAGAAGGACCGCGCGGCGGTGCGCCGGTGGAGATCGCCTGGCCGCAAAAACGCAGCAGCAGCCCGCGCGATATATTGATTAGTCTGCGAACAAGCTTTGCAGATTTTGCCACCGCTTTCACAGAAGTGGTAGACTTCGTTCCTTATGAAGATTCTCTGAAACAACTGGCGCGCGAACGCTATAAAGCCTACCGCGTGGCTGGTTTCAACCTGAATACGGCAACCTGGAAATAATGGAAAAGACATATAACCCACAAGATATCGAACAGCCGCTTTACGAGCACTGGGAAAAGCAGGGCTACTTTAAGCCTAATGGCGATGAAAGCCAGGAAAGTTTCTGCATCATGATCCCGCCGCCGAACGTCACCGGCAGTTTGCATATGGGTCACGCCTTCCAGCAAACCATCATGGATACCATGATCCGCTATCAGCGCATGCAGGGCAAAAACACCCTGTGGCAGGTCGGTACTGACCACGCCGGGATCGCTACCCAGATGGTCGTTGAGCGCAAGATTGCCGCAGAAGAAGGTAAAACCCGTCACGACTACGGCCGCGAAGCTTTCATCGACAAAATCTGGGAATGGAAAGCGGAATCTGGCGGCACCATTACCCGTCAGATGCGCCGTCTCGGCAACTCCGTGGACTGGGAGCGTGAACGCTTCACCATGGACGAAGGCCTGTCCAATGCGGTGAAAGAAGTTTTCGTTCGTCTGTATAAAGAAGACCTGATTTACCGTGGCAAACGCCTGGTAAACTGGGACCCGAAACTGCGCACCGCTATCTCTGACCTGGAAGTGGAAAACCGCGAATCGAAAGGTTCGATGTGGCACATCCGCTATCCGCTGGCTGACGGCGCGAAAACCGCAGACGGTAAAGATTATCTGGTGGTTGCGACTACCCGTCCGGAAACCCTGCTGGGCGATACTGGCGTAGCCGTTAACCCGGAAGATCCGCGTTACAAAGATCTGATTGGCAAATATGTCATTCTGCCGCTGGTTAACCGTCGTATTCCGATCGTTGGCGACGAACACGCCGACATGGAAAAAGGCACCGGCTGCGTGAAGATCACCCCGGCGCACGACTTTAACGACTATGAAGTCGGTAAACGTCACGCCCTGCCGATGATCAACATCCTGACCTTTGACGGCGATATCCGTGAAAGTGCCCAGGTGTTCGATACCAAAGGTAACGAATCTGACGTTTATTCCAGCGAGATCCCGGCAGAATTCCAGAAACTGGAGCGTTTTGCTGCACGTAAAGCGGTCGTTGCTGCGGTTGACGCACTCGGCCTGCTGGAAGAAATTAAACCACATGACCTGACCGTTCCTTACGGCGACCGTGGCGGCGTGGTCATCGAACCAATGCTGACCGACCAGTGGTACGTGCGTGCCGATGTCCTGGCGAAACCGGCAGTTGAAGCGGTTGAGAACGGCGACATTCAGTTCGTACCGAAGCAGTACGAAAACATGTACTTCTCCTGGATGCGCGATATTCAGGACTGGTGTATCTCTCGTCAGTTGTGGTGGGGTCACCGTATCCCGGCATGGTATGACGAAGCGGGTAACGTTTATGTTGGCCGCAACGAAGACGAAGTGCGTAAAGAAAATAACCTCGGTGCCGACGTTGCCCTGCGTCAGGACGAAGACGTTCTCGACACCTGGTTCTCTTCTGCACTGTGGACCTTCTCTACCCTAGGCTGGCCGGAAAACACCGACGCCCTGCGTCAGTTCCACCCAACCAGCGTGATGGTATCCGGCTTCGACATCATCTTCTTCTGGATTGCCCGCATGATCATGATGACCATGCACTTCATCAAAGATGAAAATGGCAAACCGCAGGTGCCGTTCCACACCGTTTACATGACCGGCCTGATTCGTGACGACGAAGGCCAGAAGATGTCCAAATCCAAGGGTAACGTTATTGACCCACTGGATATGGTTGACGGTATTTCGCTGCCAGAACTGCTGGAAAAACGCACCGGCAATATGATGCAGCCACAGCTGGCGGACAAAATCCGTAAGCGCACCGAGAAGCAGTTCCCGAACGGTATTGAACCGCACGGTACTGACGCGCTGCGCTTCACCCTGGCGGCACTGGCGTCTACCGGTCGTGACATCAACTGGGATATGAAGCGCCTGGAAGGTTACCGTAACTTCTGTAACAAGCTGTGGAACGCCAGCCGCTTTGTGCTGATGAACACAGAAGGTCAGGATTGCGGCTTCAACGGCGGCGAAATGACGCTGTCGCTGGCGGACCGCTGGATTCTGGCGGAGTTCAACCAGACCATCAAAGCGTACCGCGAAGCGCTGGACAGCTTCCGCTTCGATATCGCCGCAGGCATTCTGTATGAGTTCACCTGGAACCAGTTCTGTGACTGGTATCTCGAGCTGACCAAGCCGGTAATGAACGGTGGCACCGAAGCAGAACTGCGCGGTACTCGCCATACGCTGGTGACTGTACTGGAAGGTCTGCTGCGCCTCGCGCATCCGATCATTCCGTTCATCACCGAAACCATCTGGCAGCGTGTGAAAGTACTTTGCGGTATCACTGCCGACACCATCATGCTGCAGCCGTTCCCGCAGTACGATGCATCTCAGGTTGATGAAGCCGCACTGGCCGACACCGAGTGGCTGAAGCAGGCGATCGTTGCGGTACGTAACATCCGTGCAGAAATGAACATCGCGCCGGGCAAACCGCTGGAGCTGCTACTGCGTGGTTGCAGCGCGGATGCAGAACGTCGCGTAAATGAAAACCGTGGCTTCCTGCAAACGCTGGCGCGTCTGGAAAGTATCACCGTGCTGCCTGCCGATGACAAAGGTCCGGTTTCCGTTACTAAGATCATCGACGGTGCAGAGCTGCTGATCCCGATGGCTGGCCTCATCAACAAAGAAGATGAGCTGGCGCGTCTGGCGAAAGAAGTGGCGAAGATTGAAGGTGAAATCAGCCGTATCGAGAACAAGCTGGCGAATGAAGGCTTTGTCGCCCGCGCACCGGAAGCGGTCATCGCGAAAGAGCGTGAAAAGCTGGAAGGCTATGCAGAAGCGAAAGCGAAGCTGATTGAACAGCAGGCTGTTATCGCCGCGCTGTAATCAAAACACAGTAATGAAAACGAAGGCCGGAGCATGCTCCGGCCTTTTTTATCTCTTACAGAAATGGTAAAGAAGGCATAATTCCCCGTGAAATCCTGGCTAAGAAGCCTTTATCTGGTTGTTCTTCTTTATTGATTAAAGGAAGGTCATCCAAATCGCCCAGCAAATACGTATTTTTTGCCTGCCAGTCAATCATCCATATTTTCAGCAGTGGATAAGCCAGACCGCCCGTAATCCCGGATATCACCACCAACGCACACATGCGATAAAGCATACCGTGGTACGTTAAAGTTGAGCGAAAACGAATACGCCCATCATTCAGTGACAGGTTGCTCATAAAATGATTTCGCAACGACACCGTTAAATAACTGGTGCTAACAGCAATCCCAAAATAATAGATTAACTGCGCGATTATCATTTTACGTTGCATTTCCATAAATTGCTGTAAATTCTCAATATCATCATTTGCATACACAGAACTATCATACGCATTTAATATTTGATCGAAGATAATATAACCAGCAACAGCGAGAAAAGGTAATAAAGCTAAAAATGCGAGAATGGCATATTTTATACAATACGTAGTATCTAATTTCACCTTGAAACGATGTATACCGAAACTGGTATTGCTCCAGAGAAAACTCATTACCAGGCTATATAAAGTACCATTAAAAATACCAATGGAAACAATACCAACTATTGCCATCAGAACCACAGATATAATAACACTACTTGAACTATTGGCATGTAGCATCTTTGTCGAGATAAAGAAAACAGTCCCCATCCCAATGGCCATTAAAATCGGCAAGAAAAAGGTTACCCACCAGAACCCTTTCATAGAGCAATTAAAACTAAATCTTACGCCGTTGAGACTGGTCATCAAGGCCTGATAACGCAGTCCTTTTGCTGCCATAAATATAAGCAAAACCAACAGTAACAAAGTCAAAACACAGCCAACAAGTGGCATATCTGCTGACACTGTCATTAAGATTGCGAAATAGCAAAAAACAAAAACAAGACAACTAACAAAAACATTCCCACCAGTAATTCCATAAGAAAATCGTTGTCCGTTAACTTCCATATTAGCATAGAGATAACGCTTACATTTCATTAATGCCCATGGCAAATAGATACCTAGCGTTATAATCGTTAACAACACATTCACCACACAAATAAGAAAATATCTCTCACCTGTACCATGAAAAACAAACGAATGGGACGGAACATCCATTTCATTAATAACTTGAGCCATAAAGATTCCCTGAATTAAAAAATCCATTGATATAATTTATATATACAGACAGTAAAATGTTCTGCCACGTTACAATACTCTTATCAGTAATAGGCTGGCAAAAACTTTATTACTTTATAAGTCGCTTGCGCACGTAAGAAGAGAGTGGTATTAAACAAATGTATAATTACTTTATTTTTATTGGGTTAAACTATGAATAACATTGCGCCGCAATCACCTGTAATGCGTCGCCTGACGCAGCAGGATAATCCCGCCATCGCCCGCGTCATTCGTCAGGTATCCGCCGAATACGGTCTTACCGCTGATAAAGGCTACACCGTCGCCGATCCGAACCTGGACGAGTTGTATCAAGTGTATAGTCAGCCGGGTCATGCATATTGGGTGGTTGAGTACGATGGTGAAGTGGTCGGCGGCGGTGGGATTGCGCCATTAACCGGGAGTGAGTCGGACATTTGCGAACTGCAGAAGATGTATTTTCTTCCGGCTATTCGCGGTAAAGGGCTGGCGAAAAAACTGGCCTTAATGGCGATGGAGCAGGCACGAGAGATGGGCTTCAAACGCTGCTATCTGGAAACGACCGCTTTTTTGAAAGAAGCGATTGGTTTGTATGAACATTTAGGTTTTCAACATATCGACTATGCACTTGGCTGCACGGGCCATGTAGATTGTGAAGTGCGGATGCTACGCGAACTCTAAAAAAATGCCCGCTAGTGTGTGCTATCGGGCATTTTAATCAATTAATTAGTGGCGAACCCCGTCATCGTCTTCATCGACAAAATCTTCATCGTCGCCGTCTTCGCCATTGGGATCTTCAAAGTAAGTGCCCCAACCGTCGTACTCAACGTCAAATTTCTCCGCCAGCGTCATCAGTTGTTCAACCTGGGCATCGATCAGATCGGCATTCAACGCGCACTCGCTGAGGATGTCGCAGCAAATCACGATATCACCATCTTCAACTTCCAGCTCTTCTGGATCGGTCACTTCGTAACCGAGTTTAAACGCTTCAACTGCTGCTTTTTCCAGGGTTTCCAGATCGTCTGCGGAAAGATGGTGTTCGATGGTGTACAGCGCGTCCGGATCGCTGCCATCTTCCAGTAATTCTTCAATAATCAAACGTGTTTCTTCACGCTGTTCTTCCAGTTGTTCCGGGTTTGCCATGGCTCATTCCTCTTAATGTCCTGCCGATACTCTTATTGTCACACACCACTGACATTGCCTCCACCTTTGTGACAAAGATTTATGCTTTAGACTTGCAAATGAATAATCATCCATATAAATTGAATTTTAATTCATTAAGGCGTTAGCCACAGGAGGGATCTATGTCCGGGTTTTATCATAAGCATTTCCTGAAATTACTCGATTTCACGCCAGCTGAACTCAACAGCCTGCTGCAGTTAGCCGCGAAGCTGAAAGCCGATAAGAAAAGCGGCAAAGAAGAAGCCAAACTCACTGGTAAAAACATCGCGCTCATCTTCGAAAAAGACTCGACCCGTACCCGATGCTCTTTCGAAGTTGCCGCATATGACCAGGGTGCTCGCGTTACTTATCTCGGCCCAAGCGGCAGTCAGATTGGTCATAAAGAGTCGATTAAAGACACTGCCCGCGTGCTGGGTCGCATGTATGACGGTATTCAGTATCGCGGCTATGGTCAGGAGATTGTCGAAACACTGGCGGAATACGCTGGCGTGCCGGTATGGAACGGCCTGACCAATGAGTTTCACCCCACGCAGTTGCTGGCGGATCTCCTCACCATGCAGGAGCATTTACCCGGTAAAGCATTCAACGAAATGACGCTGGTCTATGCAGGTGACGCACGTAACAACATGGGCAATTCGATGCTCGAAGCTGCGGCGCTTACCGGTCTGGATTTGCGTCTGGTCGCGCCACAGGCATGCTGGCCGGAAGCTGCGCTGGTTACGGAATGCCGCGCCCTGGCACAGCAAAATGGCGGGAATATTACGCTGACGGAAGATGTAGCCAAAGGAGTTGAAGGTGCTGACTTTATCTATACCGATGTATGGGTGTCGATGGGGGAAGCAAAAGAGAAATGGGCAGAACGGATTGCATTACTGCGTGATTATCAGGTGAACAGCAAGATGATGCAGTTGACCGGTAACCCGGAGGTCAAATTCCTCCACTGCCTGCCCGCGTTTCATGACGACCAGACGACGCTTGGTAAGAAAATGGCGGAAGAGTTTGGCCTACATGGCGGAATGGAAGTGACTGATGAGGTCTTCGAATCTGCCGCCAGCATTGTTTTTGATCAGGCGGAAAACCGCATGCATACCATCAAAGCGGTGATGGTCGCGACGCTCAGTAAATAATTGATATCGCTATAAAGATGCCGGGAAATACAAAAACATCCCGGCATCACATTATTTTATGCAGTAATAGTTCAATTATTCCATCCATATTTTTCTATTGCTATACGTAAATCTTCCGGAGGATTTTCATCATTCTTGTTCTAATTTTTAATTCATTAACCATCTTTTCTTCAAAAATCTTAACGACATAACCCGGATTGTTTTTTACAATTTCATTTGTTTTTTCTTCATTACCATAAACATATCCTAACTCATTAAGATACAGCTGTTCGCCCTCATAATCTTTAAGTAATTGATAGAAATACCACTTAGCAAAATCAGGTTGCTTCATGAAAAAATCCTTCAAAAAAAATATCATTTACTAAAATGCTGACAGGCACTTCATTAAATAGCAACTTAACATCATCAAATAACCTTAGTATTAAGCGTGATTTTTCTTGATTGCTTAAGTTAAAATCATTGACATATGCAACCAACTTATCCCAAATCAATTCCTGTAATTTACGGCTATTTTTATAGTGTTCTTTATCGAGATTGAAAAATAAGGTCTCAGCTATTTTAATTTTAGATTGATCGCAGCTAAAATCTTTAGATTGATCGCGGCTAAAATCAATATGATTTATCACGGAGCATGCATACTTTATCTTTTCAGAATCACCAAAATATTGCATTCTTTTATTAAAACATCAGTCCAGTATTCTTACATCATTAATATATGGGAATTTTAAAAAAATCTCCAGAATCGAATCGATGACCGGTGTAAGGTTAACTTTTGCATCATCTAAGGAATCAATAAGAATATGAGACAGGTTAACTTTGATGTCATTAATTTCATTGTCAGTAGCTTTCTTATTATTAAGAAGATAATTATTTACTGCGTTAAGGTCATCTATTTCTTTCAGTATCCCTTTTTCACCAAGCAAGTATGAAATCGATTCATTACATACATAAGGCATTAATAGCAGATGTTCTTTCCTTATTGCTAATAATGCATTATTCAATGGTTTTTCTAATAAATCCGTAATCGTAGAATCAACTGAATCTTTACAACTCACCTGCGAGTTATTCAAGTCCTGAGAATTATTTAACTCCTGCGGAATATTTAATAGACGAGCTATTTCCTTGTTAGCTTCGCGTTGGTAACACGCCAGAATCTTGTTAGTAATCAGGTGTAATGAACTCTCATCTTTTCTTTCAAAGGACTTCCCTTCATAACGATTAGTCGAACCATCAGGTTGTGTAAATATAATGACTGTATGTCCTTCACGAATCCCATTATTAAAAGCTGAGGCAAGTGTAATTTCTATTTCCACCTTAGATAAATCCGCTCGCTCCCCTTCAGGATTATTCATAACAAACTTCATTATCTCACTACCATCATTATTTTTGATATAAGATGAGGACTTAATATGAGCCATCATATTTCTACCCGCTTCGTTGGAGCGTTTGCTAAAATCCACATAACCCAGGGTAAATATCTTAGCCAAAAACTCCAAAAATGCTCTGGGAGAAAGAATATTGCTTCTGCTATTCTGCCCTCCGGCAATTCGGGCAAAATCATTCATTCCCACATACCAGGTATCTAAGTCTTCATTTTTTTGTTTACAATTGTCGGCTGATGTAATGTTTTGAGAAAAATTCCAACCTGATATTTTGCTCATGACGGACTCCTTGAGTTAATAAGAACGTCTAAGCATTACAAATTTTACTCACAAAAAAATATCAAAAAACGCTCTTTTCACAAACTCGCCGTAAATCTGGAGTTATTTACGGCGAAAAGTCATCACGCCATCAGCATCTTCACTACTGCTTTGCGAACCTGGGCTGGTGCACCCACTGCGCACAGCGGTTTATGCACTTCCCCCGGATAAAACACAACAAAATCACCTTCATTAAGGATAACTGTTTTCTCATCAACGCCTTCCGGCAAAAATGCGATGTCTTTATCAGCTAACCAGTCGGTATCCGGCGTGCCTGCAGGTTGCGTGCTGAAGGTCATGCCTTCCTGACCTTTTAACACAATCTGAATGTCGAGATAGCGGGCATGGTACTCCGCACGGCGGGCTTCGTACGGCTCGGTCATATCTTCCGAGATAAGATAAAACAGACGATTGCCTTCGATATCGTGCTTGCCCTTTGGCGTTTCTGCCGTAACGTGTGCTTTGATATGCTCAATCGCCTGGCGTAACTCCTGGGGTAGCCACGGCTGAAGATTATGAATATTTCCGATGATCATCTTTTCCACTCCTTAATTAAAACAACGTTTCATTTCTATCGTTATACGAAAAGATGATCAATTCCGCTAGCCTTAACGCGTGAATTATTGTCTTATCACAACTTATCGGCAGGCGCGTTCCCGCCTTTCGGATCAAGGCCAGCATCACTCCTTGAGAAGAGTTTTTATCGCTTCCCCCGCCAGTGCAGCTGTTGCACAGAGTTGTTCGATTGAGTGCCCCTCCCGTGCCTTCGCAGAAAGCCCTGACATCACGGTACTCATAAAATCAGTCACACATTGTGCGCTTTGTGGATGCCGCCTGGCGATATAGTCATAAATGGTCGTTTCTGCGGCGTGATAATATTGAACGGCAATATCACGCGCTAGTGGATCATGACTATGAATACCTTCAAGAACCATACAGCCAGCGCAGCCGCCGTTTTGGCTATATCTGCGCGCCGCTTCTTTTAATACCTCAACCAGGCACTCGCCTACTGGACGATCATCACGAAGAATATCGGCAAGCGGAATAGCTTCCGTACCGACGTATTCATTGAGTACACGGCTAAATAACCCAGCTTTACTGCCAAAAGCCGCGTAGAGGCTCGGGGGGTTAATACCAAGATAATCAGTAACTTCAGCAACACTGACAGCATCGAAACCTTTTTGGTGAAAAAGCACTTTTGCCGCAGAGATTGCCTGCTCAGGAGCGAAACGTCTGGGACGACCTGGAACGCGAGATTGTTTTTTAGTGACCATTACAAAACCTGTTGACAGAAAGTTAAAACAGTTTTGTAATGCATGTTACATAATAAATCAAGGAGTCCTTATGGGCGCTTTTACAGGTAAGACAGTTCTCATCCTCGGTGGCAGTCGTGGTATCGGTGCCGCTATCGTACGTCGTTTCGTCACCGATGGGGCCAATGTACGATTCACCTATGCGGGGTCGAAAGATGCCGCTAAACGCCTGGCACAAGAGACTGGAGCGACAGCAGTATTCACAGATAGTGCTGACAGAGACGCTGTCATTGATGTCGTTCGTAAGAGCGGCGCATTGGATATCCTGGTGGTAAATGCAGGTATTGGCGTCTTTGGCGAGGCCCTGGAATTAAATGCCGACGATATTGATCGCCTTTTCAAAATCAATATTCATGCTCCTTATCATGCCTCTGTTGAAGCCGCCCGGCAGATGCCCGAAGGCGGGCGCATCTTAATCATCGGCTCCGTGAATGGCGATCGTATGCCTGTTGCAGGCATGGCTGCTTATGCCGCCAGCAAATCTGCCCTACAAGGCATGGCGCGCGGGCTGGCCCGTGATTTCGGACCGCGTGGGATCACCATCAACGTCGTCCAGCCAGGGCCAATTGATACCGACGCTAATCCCGCCAACGGGCCAATGCGCGATATGTTGCATAGTTTTATGGCTATCAAAAGACATGGGCAACCGGAAGAGGTCGCTGGTATGGTCGCATGGTTAGCAGGGCCAGAAGCCAGTTTTGTTACCGGCGCGATGCATACCATTGATGGCGCGTTTGGCGCATAACCGACTACGCTCAATTAAGCCCAGCCATTTCCCATGATGTCTGGGTTTTGTTTACTCACGTCGTCCGCTAAAAGCGGCTCCCGGTAAAGAGAAATCTTCTGTTCATGTCGTAAATCTTGAGGATAACCAAATGGTAGAAAGAACCGCTGTTTTCCCTGCTGGCCGACATTCACTATATGCTGAGCATCGTTATTCTGCGGCTATTCGTTCCGGCGATTTGCTGTTTGTTTCCGGGCAAGTAGGAAGTCGAGAGGACGGAACACCAGAACCCGATTTTCAGCAACAAGTCAGACTGGCATTTGATAATTTGCATGCGACCCTGGCAGCTGCGGGATGCACTTTTGACGATATCATTGATGTTACGAGCTTCCATACCGATCCAGAAAACCAATTTGAAGACATCATGACGGTGAAAAATGAAATATTTAGCGCCCCACCTTATCCAAACTGGACGGCGGTGGGTGTTACATGGCTGGCAGGCTTTGATTTTGAAATTAAAGTGATAGCGCGCATCCCTGAGCAGTAAGCAATAGTGTTAGCCGTTCGCTTTCACACTCCGCCCTATAAGTCGGATGAATGGAATAAAATGCATATCTGATTGCGTGAAAGTGAAAAAGAAAAAAGCAGGGAATGTCTGCAATTATTGATACCGAACGACAGTTCCCCTGCAGAATCACATCAAATAAAAATGCATATACCTTGACTTTTAATTCAAATAAACCGTTTGCGCTGACAAAATATTGCATCAAATGCTTGCGCCGCTTCTGACGATGAGTATAATGCCGGACAATTTGCCGGGAGGATGTATGGTTCAGTGTGTTCGACATTTTGTCTTACCGCGTCTGAAAAAAGACGCTGGCCTGCCGTTTTTCTTCCCGTTGATCACCCATTCCCAGCCCCTCAATCGAGGGGCTTTTTTTTGCCCAGGCGTCAGGAGATAAAAGATGGCTAATCCGCTATATCAGAAACATATCATTTCCATAAACGACCTTAGTCGCGATGACCTTAATCTGGTGCTGGCGACAGCGGCGAAACTGAAAGCAAACCCGCAACCAGAGCTGTTGAAGCACAAAGTCATTGCCAGCTGTTTCTTCGAAGCCTCTACCCGTACCCGCCTCTCTTTCGAAACATCTATGCACCGCCTGGGTGCCAGCGTGGTGGGCTTCTCCGACAGCGCCAATACATCACTGGGTAAAAAGGGCGAAACGCTGGCCGATACCATTTCGGTTATCAGCACTTACGTCGATGCGATAGTGATGCGTCATCCGCAGGAAGGTGCGGCGCGCCTGGCCACCGAGTTTTCCGGCAATGTACCGGTACTGAATGCCGGTGATGGCTCCAACCAACATCCGACGCAAACCTTGCTGGACTTATTCACTATTCAGGAAACCCAGGGGCGTCTGGACAATCTCCACGTCGCAATGGTTGGTGACCTGAAATATGGCCGCACCGTTCACTCCCTGACTCAGGCGTTAGCGAAGTTCGACGGCAACCGTTTTTACTTCATCGCGCCGGACGCGCTGGCAATGCCGCAATACATTCTGGATATGCTCGATGAAAAAGGGATCGCATGGAGTCTGCACAGCTCTATTGAAGAAGTGATGGCGGAAGTAGACATCCTGTACATGACCCGCGTGCAAAAAGAGCGTCTGGACCCGTCCGAGTACGCCAACGTGAAAGCGCAGTTTGTTCTTCGCGCCAGCGATCTCCACAACGCCAAAGCCAATATGAAAGTGCTGCATCCGCTGCCGCGTGTTGATGAGATTGCGACGGATGTTGATAAAACGCCACACGCCTGGTACTTCCAGCAGGCAGGCAACGGGATTTTCGCTCGCCAGGCGTTACTGGCACTGGTTCTGAATCGCGATCTGGTACTGTAAGGGGAAATAGAGATGACACACGATAATAAATTGCAGGTTGAAGCTATTAAACGCGGCACGGTAATTGACCATATCCCCGCCCAGATCGGTTTTAAGCTGTTGAGTCTGTTCAAGCTGACCGAAACGGATCAGCGCATCACCATCGGTCTGAACTTGCCTTCTGGCGAGATGGGCCGCAAAGATCTGATCAAAATCGAAAATACCTTTTTGAGTGAAGATCAGGTAGATCAACTGGCATTGTATGCGCCGCAAGCCACGGTTAACCGTATCGACAACTATGAAGTGGTGGGTAAATCGCGCCCCAGTCTGCCAGAGCGCATCGACAATGTGCTGGTCTGCCCGAACAGCAACTGTATCAGCCATGCCGAACCGGTTTCTTCCAGCTTTGCCGTGCGAAAACGCGCCAATGACATCGCGCTCAAATGCAAATACTGTGAAAAAGAGTTTTCCCATAATGTGGTGCTGGCCAATTAATTGCGGTTGGTAATAAAAGTCTGGCTCCCTATAATGAGCCAGACTTTTTACCGCTGTAATAAAGGAGAAATCATGAGCAAAACTATCGCGACGGAAAATGCACCGGCAGCTATCGGTCCTTACGTACAGGGCGTTGATCTGGGCAATATGATCATCACCTCCGGTCAAATCCCGGTAAATCCGAAAACGGGCGAAGTACCGGCAGACGTCGCTGCACAGGCACGTCAGTCGCTGGATAACGTAAAAGCGATCGTCGAAGCCGCAGGCCTGAAAGTGGGCGACATCGTTAAAACCACCGTGTTTGTGAAAGATCTGAACGACTTCGCAACCGTTAATGCTACCTACGAAGCCTTCTTCACCGAACACAATGCCACCTTCCCGGCACGTTCTTGCGTTGAAGTTGCCCGTCTGCCGAAAGACGTGAAGATTGAGATCGAAGCGATCGCTGTTCGTCGCTAATATCTACTGAAAGATAATCCAGGTATTGCGCCTGGGTTATCTGATTCAACCACGGAGGGTTGAAGATGGCTAAACCCCGTTTCACTAACGAACAAATTGCTGAAATTTTACAGCAGTCAAAAGAGGGGGCGTCTAATAAGGAGCTATGTGAACACTATCAATTTAGCGTTAGCACGCTGCGGCGCTGGCAAGAACAGCACGCTGACGGCATCAGAAGCGAATTAAAAAAAACAGAATCCAAAGCACAAATCGTCTTTCTGGTTTTCTTTGCTATCGCTATTCTACTGACTCTTATATTTGACAAACCTACAGGTGGATGGGTAATTCCGCCTTTATTAATCTATTGTGTTTATTATATCCGCCAGTATCGCAACATCTCTGGCAGACATATTAAAAAAGAAGATATCTATCTCTCTCGTTCAGTAAATAACAGCTATAGCGCCCTTTATAATTTGAGCTGGACGTTTATTTGTTTTTTTATTTTTGCAGTAATTTATTTTTTTATTCAGGTGTTTTCGTAAAAGACTGACCTGAAAGAGTATTTCAGGCCAGCCTCATCACTTGCTTACTGCCAGCCGTAACGACGGCTATAAAATCCTTTCACCAACTGGGTTAACGTCATATACCCTGCCAAAATCGCAACCAGCCACGGGAAATAGCTTAACGGCAGCGCCTGCAGCTGCAGATAACTGGCCAGCGGTGAAAACGGCAATGCGATCCCGACAATCATCACGATCACGGTCATGATCATTAACGGCCACGATGCACAGCTCTGAATAAACGGCACACGGCGGGTGCGGATCATATGCACAATCAGCGTTTGCGACAGTAAGCCCACCACAAACCATCCCGACTGGAACAGCGTTTGCGTTTCCGGCGTGTTGGCATGGAATACCCACCACATCAGGCAAAACGTCAGAATATCGAAGATCGAGCTGATCGGTCCGAAGAAGATCATAAAGCGCCCCAGATCCGCCGGATTCCAACGCTGCGGCTTTTGAATTTGCTCGTCGTCGACGTTATCAAACGGGATCGCCACCTGTGACACATCATACAGCAGGTTCTGAATAAGCAAGTGTAACGGCAACATCGGCAGGAAGGGCAAGAAAGCACTCGCCACCAGCACGCTGAACACATTACCGAAGTTGGAGCTCGCCGTCATTTTGATGTATTTCAGCATGTTGGCGAAAGTGCGACGTCCTTCAATAACCCCCTCTTCCAGCACCATCAGGCTTTTTTCCAGCAGGATGATATCAGCCGCTTCACGGGCAATATCTACCGCGCCGTCCACAGAAATGCCGATATCCGCAGCGCGTAAGGCGGGCGCATCATTAATACCATCGCCCATAAAGCCAACCACATGCCCTTCGCGCTTCAGTAAGGTCACAATGCGTTCTTTATGCATCGGCGTCAGGCGGGCAAACAGCGTGGTGCGCTGTGCGAGATTTGCCAGTTCGTCGTCAGATAGCGTTTCAATATCACTACCAATGACCACCTCTCCCGCGTCCAGCCCCACTTCATGGCACACTTTCGCTGCAACTAACTCACTGTCGCCAGTAAGGATTTTTACGGTGATTCCACTCGCTTTTAATGCCTTCAGTGCCGGAGCGGTTGTCTCTTTTGGCGGATCAAGGAAAGCAATATATCCTTCGAGGATCAGGTCGGATTCATCCGCCCGCTGGTAATCTCCTTCACGCGCTGGCAGGTATTTCGTCGCCACCGCAACCACGCGCAGCCCCTGACGATTAAGCGTATCAGTAACCCGCTTAATCTTACGCAGCATGATGTCATCGAGCGGCACAATCTCGCCATTGTGACGCACCTGCGAACACACATTGAGGATTTCCTGCAATGCACCTTTGCAAACCAGCTGATGGTGCTCGGTATTTTCTGCCACTACCACCGACATCCGGCGACGCTCGAAATCAAACGGAATCTCATCAATTTTTTGCCAACGACTGGCCAGCGAGCGCGCTGACTCTTCATCCGTACCTTCGAGCACCGCTGTATCGAGCAGGTTTTTAAGTCCGGTCTGATAATGACTGTTCAACCACGCGCTATGCAGCACGCGTTCGCTGGTTTTACCGGAGATATCGGTATGATTCTCCAGCACAATTTTGTCCTGTGTCAGGGTGCCAGTTTTATCAGTGCACAGAATATCCATTGCGCCAAAGTTCTGAATAGCATCCAGATGTTTGACGATCACTTTCTGTTTCGACAGCTTTACTGCGCCGCGCGCCAGCGTCGAGGTAACAATCATCGGCAACATTTCCGGCGTTAAGCCTACCGCGACCGAAAGCGCAAACAGTGCCGCTTCCCACCAGTCGCCTTTGGTGTAACCATTGATTAACAGCACCACCGGAGCCATCACCAGCATAAAGCGAATCAGCAGCATACTGACGCGGCTGATCCCTTGCTGAAAGGCATTCGGCTCGCTTTCCTGCTCACTAACACGCCCCGCCAGTTGACCAAACCAGGTATTGGCACCTGTAGCAATCACCATTGCTTGTGCCGTGCCGCTCACCACGGTGGTGCCCATAAAACACAGGGTGTCACACTCCAGCGGATTGCTGTGCTCCGGCTGGCGAGTGGTAGCGGCTTTTTCTACGGGCAGAGACTCACCGGTTAACGACGCCTGAGCGACGAACAGATCCCGCGCCTGCAAGATACGTAAATCTGCCGGGATCATATCCCCCGCCGCCAGTTTTATTATATCGCCGGGCACCAGCTGGTCGATCGGGATCTCCAGCCAGCCATTTTCGCCTTTGTCGTTAATTACGCGCAGAACCGTCGCTGTATTGCTGACCATCGCTTTCAGGGCATCTGCCGCTTTAGTGGAACGTGCTTCCTGAATAAAGTTCAGCAACGTAGAAATAGCGACCATTAGCGCGATAACGCCCGCGGCAAATAAATCTTCCGTGGCGTAAGAAATAGCGCCGAGAATGGTGAGTAAAATATTAAAGGGGTTGCGATAGCAGACCCATAAATGTACCCACCACGGCGACGGTTGTTGTGCGGGTAATTTATTTTCACCATGTTGTTCGCGGGCAGATTCCACTTCCGCCTGATTTAACCCTTCCGGATGGGTGTCGAACGTTTTCCATAATTCTTCTTCGGGCATCACCGCCATTTTCAGGCAATGCGCACTTAAGGACGGCGGGACCGCCGTATTCACTGTCTGCTGCGCGCCAGGCAATGGATCGCGATGAACCAGACGGGAAGGTAAATGGCGAATGAGCCGGGTAAAAATTTCTTTAAACATAAGGAGTCCCTCCGCACTGTCTGAAACAGTACAGAAATGTCTTCAGGCGTGGCGAAGCCTTACCTGAAGGTAATAAAGCTGAGCAGGGACGTTAAAACGTCACGGCCTTACGCATCCGGTAACGCCGTGAAAAGACGGGCTTACCGGAAAAGTTTTAATCTCCGTCGAGGGAGAGGCGTGGGATCAGGTT
Organism: Escherichia sp. WS33; assembly: GCF_046486385.1. NCBI lineage: Bacteria > Pseudomonadati > Pseudomonadota > Gammaproteobacteria > Enterobacterales > Enterobacteriaceae > Escherichia > Escherichia sp. WS33. Next base: position 25,693 of record NZ_JBJQLJ010000013.1, read on the forward strand.
CCATATAACCTCCGGTAAGTGAAAAAAGCGCCGCAAATAATAAGGAGAATCCAATAATATTCGTAGCATCTATGGCGATATAATACCTGCTGGCAACTAAACCAACGATAAACCAGACTTTACCCATTGCTGAATGCACGGGTAAAGTTAGGCTCAAATAATTAAACAACACGTTACAGGACAACAGGATGCAAAATCGGCTGACCATCAAAGACATCGCACGCTTAAGCGGCGTGGGGAAATCTACAGTTTCCCGGGTGCTGAATAACGAAAGCGGCGTGAGCCAGCGCACCCGCGAGCGTGTTGAAGCAGTGATGAATCAGCATGGATTTTCCCCTTCCCGCTCTGCGCGCGCTATGCGTGGGCAAAGCGATAAAGTGGTCGCCATCATTGTTACCCGCCTGGATTCGTTGTCAGAAAATCTCGCCGTTCAAACCATGCTGCCAGCGTTCTATGAACAAGGTTACGACCCAATCATGATGGAAAGTCAGTTTTCCCCGCAATTAGTTGCCGAACATTTGGGGGTGCTGAAACGGCGTAATATCGACGGCGTAGTGCTGTTCGGTTTTACTGGCATAACAGAAGAAATGTTAGCCCACTGGCAGTCATCGCTGGTTCTGCTGGCGCGTGACGCAAAAGGTTTTGCTTCGGTCTGTTATGACGACGAAGGGGCAATCAAGATCCTGATGCAACGGCTGTATGACCAGGGGCATCGTAATATCAGTTATCTCGGCGTGCCGCATAGTGACGTGACGACCGGGAAGCGACGTCACGAAGCCTACCTGGCGTTCTGCAAAGCGCATAAACTGAATCCCGTTGCCGCTCTGCCAGGCCTTGCTATGAAGCAAGGCTATGAGAACGTAGCAAAAGTGATTACGCCTGAAACTACCGCCTTACTGTGCGCAACCGACACGCTGGCACTTGGCGCAAGTAAATACCTGCAAGAGCAACGCATCGACACCTTGCAACTGGCGAGCGTCGGTAATACGCCATTAATGAAATTCCTTCATCCGGAGATCGTCACCGTAGATCCTGGTTACGCCGAAGCTGGACGCCAGGCGGCCTGCCAATTGATCGCACAGGTAACCGGGCGCAGCGAACCGCAACAAATCATCATCCCCGCCACCCTGTCCTGATCGTTTCCTGAACGATAAATTGTGATCTTCGCTGCGTTTCGGGAACGTTCCCGTTTTTAAATTTTTCCGCGCAATATATTCTGCAGCCAACCAAAAATGTCATCTGCCATGGGGCTTTATGATGAGCAAAATAAACCAAACGGATATCGATCGGTTGATTGAACTGGTCGGCGGGCGCGGCAATATTGCGACGGTGAGCCACTGTATTACTCGCCTGCGCTTTGTCCTCAACCAACCGGCCAATGCCAGACCGAAAGAAATTGAGCAACTCCCCATGGTGAAAGGCTGTTTCACCAATGCCGGGCAATTTCAGGTGGTGATTGGCACCAACGTGGGTGATTACTATCAAGCACTAATAGCGTCAACCGGACAGGCGCAGGTTGATAAAGAGCAGGTAAAAAAAGCCGCCCGGCAGAATATGAAATGGCATGAGCAGTTGATCTCTCATTTCGCGGAGATCTTCTTCCCGTTGCTGCCCGCGTTGATTAGCGGCGGTTTGATCCTCGGTTTTCGTAATGTGATCGGCGATTTGCCCATGAGCAACGGTCAAACGCTGGCGCAAATGTACCCTTCCCTGCAAACGATCTACGATTTTCTGTGGTTGATCGGTGAAGCGATCTTCTTCTACCTGCCGGTCGGGATTTGCTGGTCAGCGGTGAAAAAAATGGGCGGCACGCCGATCCTTGGTATCGTGCTTGGCGTGACACTGGTTTCCCCCCAGCTGATGAACGCTTATCTGCTCGGGCAGCAGCTGCCGGAAGTGTGGGACTTTGGCATGTTCAGCATCGCCAAAGTGGGCTATCAGGCTCAGGTGATCCCGGCACTGTTAGCCGGGCTGGCGCTGGGCGTTATTGAAACTCGCCTTAAACGCATCGTACCGGATTACCTCTATCTGGTGGTGGTGCCCGTCTGTTCGCTGATCCTCGCGGTGTTCCTCGCCCATGCGCTGATTGGTCCGTTTGGTCGCATGATTGGCGATGGCGTTGCCTTTGCGGTACGTCACCTGATGACCGGCAGCTTTGCTCCGATTGGTGCGGCATTGTTTGGCTTCCTGTACGCGCCGCTGGTGATCACCGGCGTACACCAGACCACCCTTGCTATTGATTTGCAGATGATTCAAAGCATGGGTGGCACGCCAGTGTGGCCGCTGATTGCGCTGTCGAATATCGCTCAGGGCTCCGCCGTGATAGGCATTATCATTTCCAGCCGCAAGCACAATGAACGCGAGATCTCCGTGCCTGCCGCTATCTCCGCCTGGCTTGGGGTCACTGAGCCTGCAATGTACGGCATCAACCTGAAATATCGCTTCCCGATGCTGTGCGCGATGATTGGTTCTGGTCTGGCAGGATTACTATGCGGCCTGAACGGCGTTATGGCGAATGGTATCGGCGTAGGCGGCCTGCCGGGAATTCTCTCGATTCAACCGAGCTACTGGCAGGTATTTGCGCTGGCAATGGTTATCGCCATCATCATCCCGATTGTACTCACCTCGTTTATCTATCAGCGGAAATACCGCCTGGGCACGCTGGATATTGTTTAATTTTCTTCGGGGCGCAATTGCGCCCCCTCGCATTTGCAGGAATAACGTAATGACTAATCTTCCCCACTGGTGGCAAAACGGCGTTATCTACCAGATTTATCCAAAGAGTTTTCAGGACACCACGGGTAGCGGCACCGGCGATTTACGTGGCGTTATCCAACGCCTGGACTATCTGCATAAACTGGGCGTTGATGCCATCTGGCTAACCCCCTTTTATATCTCTCCCCAGGTCGATAACGGTTACGACGTAGCGAACTATACGGCGATTGATCCCACCTACGGCACGCTGGACGATTTTGACGAACTGGTGACGCAGGCAAAATCGCGCGGGATTCGTATCATTCTCGATATGGTGTTTAACCATACCTCTACCCAACATGCCTGGTTTCGCGAGGCGCTGAACAAAGAAAGCCCTTACCGCCAGTTTTATATCTGGCGCGATGGCGAACCAGAAACGCCACCGAACAACTGGCGTTCAAAATTTGGCGGTAGTGCGTGGCGCTGGCATGCGGAAAGCGAACAGTACTATTTGCATCTCTTTGCACCAGAACAGGCGGATCTCAACTGGGAGAATCCAGCGGTACGCGCAGAGCTGAAAAAAGTCTGTGAATTCTGGGCCGATCGTGGGGTCGACGGGTTGCGCCTGGATGTGGTGAATCTGATCTCCAAAGACCCGCGTTTCCCTGAAGACCTGGATGGCGACGGGCGTCGCTTTTACACCGACGGGCCACGAGCACACGAGTTTTTGCACGAGATGAACCGCGATGTGTTTACGCCACGCGGGTTAATGACCGTAGGTGAAATGTCCTCCACCAGCCTTGAGCATTGCCAGCGATACGCGGCACTGACAGGCAGTGAATTGTCGATGACCTTTAATTTTCATCACCTGAAGGTCGATTATCCCGGTGGTGAAAAATGGACGCTGGCTAAACCTGACTTTGTGGCGTTGAAAACATTGTTCCGCCACTGGCAACAAGGAATGCACAACGTGGCATGGAATGCCTTGTTCTGGTGTAACCACGATCAGCCGCGCATTATTTCTCGCTTTGGTGATGAAGGTGAATACCGCGTGCCTGCGGCAAAAATGCTGGCGATGGTGCTGCATGGCATGCAGGGAACGCCGTATATCTACCAGGGCGAAGAGATTGGCATGACCAACCCGCATTTCACGCGCATTACTGACTATCGCGACGTGGAGAGCCTCAATATGTTTGCCGAGCTGCGCAACGATGGTCGTGATGCCGACGAGTTATTGGCAATCCTCGCCAGTAAATCCCGTGACAACAGCCGCACGCCCATGCAATGGAGCAACGGCGATAATGCCGGGTTTACGGCTGGCGAACCGTGGATTGGCCTGGGCGATAACTATCAACAAATCAACGTAGAAGCCGCGCTGGCCGATGACTCCTCGGTGTTTTACACCTACCAAAAGTTAATCGCACTGCGTAAGCAAGAAGCCATCCTGACATGGGGCAATTACCAGGATCTGCTGCCAAACAGCCCTGTATTGTGGTGCTATCGCCGTGAATGGAAGGGGCAAACCTTGCTGGTCATTGCCAACCTTAGCCGTGAGATCCAACCCTGGCAGCCAGGGCAAATGCGCGGCAACTGGCAGCTTGTGATGCATAACTACGAAGAAGCCTCACCACAACCCTGTGCCATGACTTTACGGCCTTTTGAGGCTGTCTGGTGGTTACAGAAGTAAGTATCCGCTAAGCCCCGGGAATGCCTGTCATTCCGGGGTTTTGTCTGTCAGCATGTTGTTTTTGTTGATTTTTCAACCAGCAAATTCATTAAAAAATTTACATAACGCTGTAGCGCCCGTCATCCGTACGCTCTGCTTTTTACTTTGAGCTACATCAAAAAAAGTTCAAACATCCTTGATGCAAAGCACTATATATAGACTTTAAAATGCGTCCCAACCCAATATGTTGTATTAATCGACTATAATTGCTACTACAGCTCCCCACGAAAAAGGTGCGGCGTTGTGGATAAGCGGATGGCGATTGCGGAAAGCACCGGAAAACGAAACGAAAAAACCGGAAAACGCCTTTCCCAATTTCTGTGGATAACCTGTTCTTAAAAATATGGAGCGATCATGACACCGCATGTGATGAAACGAGACGGCTGCAAAGTGCCGTTTAAATCAGAGCGCATCAAAGAAGCGATTCTGCGTGCAGCTAAAGCAGCGGAAGTCGATGATGCCGATTATTGCGCCACTGTTGCCGCGGTTGTCAGCGAGCAGATGCAGGGCCGCAACCAGGTGGATATCAACGAGATCCAGACCGCAGTTGAAAACCAGCTGATGTCGGGTCCATACAAACAACTGGCTCGTGCTTACATCGAGTACCGTCACGATCGCGACATTGAACGTGAAAAACGCGGTCGCCTGAACCAGGAGATCCGTGGTCTGGTCGAGCAGACCAACGCCTCGTTACTCAACGAAAACGCCAACAAAGACAGCAAGGTGATTCCAACCCAGCGCGACCTGCTGGCCGGGATCGTGGCTAAACACTATGCACGCCAGCACCTGCTGCCGCGTGACGTGGTGCAGGCACATGAGCGTGGCGATATTCACTATCACGATCTCGATTACTCGCCGTTCTTCCCGATGTTCAACTGCATGTTGATCGACCTGAAAGGCATGCTGACCCAGGGCTTTAAAATGGGGAACGCCGAGATTGAACCGCCGAAGTCGATCTCTACGGCAACCGCGGTAACTGCGCAGATTATTGCTCAGGTCGCCAGCCATATTTATGGCGGCACCACCATTAACCGTATCGATGAAGTGCTGGCGCCGTTTGTTACCGCCAGCTACAACAAACATCGCAAGACCGCAGAAGAGTGGAACATCCCGGACGCCGAAGGCTACGCAAACTCTCGTACCATCAAAGAGTGCTACGATGCCTTCCAGTCGCTGGAGTACGAAGTAAACACCCTGCACACCGCCAACGGTCAGACGCCGTTTGTAACCTTTGGTTTTGGTCTGGGCACCAGCTGGGAATCGCGCCTGATTCAGGAATCGATCCTGCGTAACCGTATCGCAGGCCTCGGTAAAAACCGTAAAACTGCGGTGTTCCCGAAACTGGTGTTTGCGATTCGCGATGGTCTGAACCATAAAAAAGGCGATCCGAACTACGACATCAAACAGCTGGCGCTGGAGTGCGCAAGCAAGCGCATGTATCCGGATATCCTGAACTACGATCAGGTAGTGAAAGTCACCGGTTCGTTTAAAACCCCGATGGGCTGCCGCAGCTTCCTCGGCGTGTGGGAAAATGAAAACGGCGAGCAGATCCACGATGGTCGTAACAACCTCGGCGTGATCAGCCTGAACCTGCCGCGTATTGCTCTGGAAGCAAAAGGCGATGAAGCCACCTTCTGGAAGCTGCTGGATGAACGTCTGGTGCTGGCACGTAAGGCACTGATGACCCGTATCGCTCGTCTCGAAGGCGTGAAAGCGCGCGTCGCCCCGATCCTCTATATGGAAGGTGCTTGTGGCGTACGTCTGAATGCTGACGATGATGTTTCTGAAATCTTCAAAAACGGTCGTGCGTCTATTTCGCTGGGTTACATCGGCATCCACGAAACCATTAACGCGCTGTTCGGCGGCGAGCATGTTTACGACAACGAGCAGCTTCGCGCGAAAGGTATCGCCATTGTTGAACGTCTGCGTCAGGCAGTGGATCAGTGGAAAGAAGAAACGGGTTATGGTTTCAGTCTCTACAGCACGCCGAGTGAAAACCTGTGCGACCGCTTCTGCCGTCTCGATACTGCTGAGTTTGGCGTGGTGCCGGGCGTGACCGATAAAGGTTACTACACCAACAGTTTCCACCTCGATGTGGAGAAGAAGGTGAACCCGTACGACAAGATCGACTTTGAAGCGCCTTACCCGCCGCTGGCGAACGGTGGTTTCATTTGCTACGGCGAGTATCCAAACATTCAGCACAACCTGAAGGCGCTGGAAGATGTCTGGGATTACAGCTATCAGCATGTACCGTATTACGGCACCAATACACCGATTGATGAGTGCTACGAGTGTGGCTTTACCGGTGAGTTCGAGTGCACCAGCAAAGGCTTCACTTGCCCGAAATGTGGTAACCATGACGCCTCCCGTGTGTCGGTAACTCGCCGCGTGTGCGGATATTTAGGTAGCCCGGATGCACGTCCGTTTAACGCTGGTAAGCAGGAAGAAGTTAAGCGCCGCGTTAAACATTTGGGGAATGGGCAGATAGGTTAATCTTCACTCTGCGCTAAGCAAATGCTGGATGCGGCGTAAACGCCTTATCCGGCCTACATTTGGCAACGGCTGTAGGCCTGATAAGACGCGACAGCGTCGCATCAGGCATTGATTACCGGATGCAGCCTACACGCGGACTGATAAGCCAGGCGAAATAATGAATTATCATCAGTACTATCCTGTCGACATCGTCAACGGCCCCGGCACTCGCTGCACCCTGTTTGTCTCCGGGTGTGTTCATGAATGCCCCGGTTGCTATAACAAAAGCACATGGCGGGTAAATTCTGGTCAGCCATTTACCAAAGCAATGGAAGACAAGATCATTAAAGATCTGAATGACACTCGTATCAAACGCCAGGGGATTTCCCTCTCCGGCGGCGATCCGCTGCATCCGCAAAACGTGCCGGATATTCTGAAACTGGTAAAACGCATCCGCGCCGAGTGTCCGGGTAAAGACATCTGGGTGTGGACAGGCTATAAACTCGACGAACTCAACGCTGCGCAAATGCAGGTTGTTGATTTGATTAACGTGCTGGTCGACGGCAAATTTGTGCAGGATTTAAAAGACCCTTCCCTGATCTGGCGCGGCAGCAGCAATCAGGTGGTGCATCATTTGCGATGATAAGTTCCCTGTTACCTGAGTGCAGGCAACAGGGAAATGAGGAATTAACGATACTTCTGGTGATAGGCGTTGCGGGTCGTTTTCAGTTGCTCTGCAGCAGTCTGCGCTTCTTTTACTTTACCTTCATTTGCCAGCTTCAGCGCGTCGTCAATCTGACCGACCAGAATGTCGAAACCGTGGCGGAAATCTTTCATTTCCGGGCTGTCCGGTGATTTATCTTCGAGCTTCGGCGGCGTTGCTTTTTGCGCATCCAGCGCTGCGGCGCGCATCATCGTTAACGCGTCTTTGACTTGCGCCGCGTTATCCGCTTTTTCGATCACTTTTAAATTGTCGTTGAGGGTTTCCATATTGTCTTCAAGATCAGCGGCAAACGACGCAGAACTGAATACCAACGAGGAGACTGCAAGAATAGCTAACAGGCTTTTACGCATTGCTCACTTCCTTTTTTATTTACACTTCATCCTTCACACTGCCTCATCGACGGCTACGCTCATTCGCCCGGGTCACGTACTGCGAGTACGCTCCCCGGCCCTCATTCACTTTCCGTCTCGATGCAGTGCGAATGATTTTGTGTAATTTTTTAGTTTATAGCGCGGCAGGTCGCGCCAGTTTTTTACTGCCCGGCGATTTTCATCTCCGGCAACAGCACAGAACCACACTGTATATTACTGCGTGTTTCAATATCGTTACCGACGGTGACAATATTGCGCCACATATCTTTTAAATTACCTGCGATGGTGATTTCACTAACGGGATACTGAATTTCGCCATTCTCTACCCAGAAGCCCGCTGCACCACGGGAATAATCACCGGTAATGGCACTCACGCCCTGGCCCATCAGCTCCGTCACCACCAGCCCGGTGCCCATCTCTTTGAGCATTTGTTCGAAGCTTAGCCCTTGTCCGGCAATCCGCCAGTTGTGAATACCGCCCGCATGTCCGGTGCTTTTCAGCCCCAGTTTCCGCGCCGAGTAGCTGGTCAGCAGCCACTGAGTCAGGATGCCATCTTTAATAATATCGCGACGCTCGGTGCGCACACCTTCGCTGTCGAATGGCGTCGACGCCAGCCCTTTCAGCAGATGCGGATGCTCTTCAATGGTCAGCCAGTCCGGCAGAATTTGTTTACCCAGCGAATCCAGCAGAAAGGTAGATTTACGGTAAACCGAGCCACCCGCTATCGCCCCCACCAGATGGCCAAAAAGCCCGGTTGCCACTTCATTGGCAAAAATGACTGGCGCTTTCATGGTGGAGAGTTTACGCGGTGACAGGCGCGATAAAGTACGGCGAGCACAGTCGGCCCCGACCCACTCTGGCGTTTGCAGATCGCTCATCGCGCGGCCAATGGTGTAGGCGTAATCACGCTCCATATCGCCATTTTCTTCGGCAATTACACAGCTGGAGAGCGAATGACGCGTTGAGCAGTAACCCTGCAACATGCCGTGGCTGTTGCCAAAAACTTTGACACCGTAGTGGCTGTTAAAGCTGCCACCTTCGGTATTGGTGATACGTTTATCCGCCTGTAATGCTGCCTGTTCTGCGCGGGCCGCCAGTTCAATGGCTTCATCCGGGGAAACTTCCGCAGGGTGGAACAAGTCGAGATCTGGTGCGTCAAAGGCCAGCAGCTCTTTGTCTGCCACGCCGGCACAGGGATCTGGCGAGGTATAACGGGCAATATCCAGCGCCGCCTGTACAGTACGGGCAATGGCCTGCGGGCTTAAATCGGTGGATGATGCGCTACCTTTGCGGTTCTGGTGATAAACAGTGATCCCCAGCGCGCCATCGCTATTGAATTCAACATTCTCCACTTCACCATAACGCGTGCTTACGCTAATGCCGGTGGTCTTGCTGACGGCAACTTCCGCACCGTCCGATTTGCCTGAGGCCAACTCCAGCGCAGTGGAAACTGCTTCTTCCAGAATCTTGCGCTGCGCTTCAACTTGAGAGATTACTTTCATTGCAAGTGCCATAATGTAGAGAGTTTCTCTGAAGTCTAACAGAGAACCGTTTTTCAGTGCGCATCTTAACTGGTAACATTAGCCTCTTTTTTTAAGGAGCCTGAGATGACTAAGCAGCCCGAAGACTGGCTCGACGACGTTCCCGGTGATGACATCGAAGACGAAGACGATGAAATTATCTGGGTCAGTAAAAGTGAAATTAAACGTGATGCCGAGGAGCTAAAACGCCTTGGCGCGGAAATTGTTGATCTGGGGAAAAACGCGCTGGATAAGATCCCGTTAGATGCGGATCTGCGCGCGGCTATTGAGCTCGCCCAGCGTATTAAGATGGAAGGTCGCCGCCGCCAGTTGCAGCTCATCGGTAAGATGCTGCGCCAGCGCGACGTAGAGCCTATTCGTCAGGCGCTGGATAAGCTGAAAAACCGTCACAACCAGCAGGTGGTACTGTTCCATAAACTGGAAAACCTGCGCGATCGTCTGATCGATCAAGGTGATGACGCCATCGCTGAAGTATTGAATCTGTGGCCCGATGCCGATCGTCAGCAGCTGCGTACTCTGATCCGTAACGCGAAGAAAGAGAAAGAAGGGAATAAGCCGCCGAAATCCGCACGCCAGATTTTCCAGTATCTGCGCGAACTGGCGGAGAATGAAGGGTAATTTTCGTTGTTGATGTGAGTATGGTTTGCCGGATGCGGCGTAAACGCCTTATCCGGCAATGCTATCTCAGGCTAAGGCCGAATTACTGCGCGGCTTCCGCTTTCTTCGCCAGACCATCCAGCAGTTTCTGATGGATCCCACCAAAACCGCCGTTGCTCATCACCAGAATATGGTCGCCAGGCTGAGCGGTTTTCACCACCATATCTGCCAGTGTATCCACATCGCCACTCCAGTGTGCAGGCTGAACGCAGGCTTCTGCCACTTCTGCCACCTGCCACGGAATATGCGCCGGTTGCAGCAGGAAGACTTCATCGGCACGACCTAATGAAGGTGCCAGATCGTCTTTGCAGATCCCCATTTTCATGGTATTCGAGCGCGGCTCCAGCACAGCAATAATGCGCGCCGTACCGCCAACTTTGCCGCGCAGCGCCGCAAGCGTTGCCAGAATCGCCGTCGGGTGATGAGCAAAATCGTCATATACCGTCACACCATTCGCTTCACCACGCAACTCCAGACGGCGACGAGCGTTAATAAACGAACCCAGCGCGTTAGCGGCATCTGCAGGCGCTACACCAACATGGCGAGCCGCCGCAATCGCCATCAGGCCATTGTGCATATTATGTTCGCCCACCAGCGACCATTTCACTTCGCCCACTTTTTCGCCATCCAGCAAGACTTCCCATTCAGAAGCGTCAGTGGTCAGCTTTTTCGCCTGCCAGTGACCCTGCTCACCCACCAGCTCCTGCTCGCTCCAGCAGCCCATCGCCATGGTCTGTTTCAGGTTGATGTCATTTTCCGGCCAGATAATACGGCCCTGCCCCGGAACGATACGCACCAGATGGTGGAACTGTTTCTGGATCGCTTTCAGGTCGTCAAAGATATCGGCGTGATCGAACTCAAGGTTGTTGAGGATCAGCGTACGCGGGCAGTAATGGACAAATTTAGAGCGTTTGTCGAAGAAGGCGCAGTCATACTCATCCGCTTCGATAACAAAGAAGTCGCTTTCGCCCAGACGCGCCGAAACCTCAAAGTTCCCCGGCACACCGCCGATCACAAATCCCGGTTTGTAACCGCACTGTTCCAGAATCCAGGTCGCCATTCCCGCGGTGGTAGTTTTGCCGTGTGTACCGGCAACGGCCAGCACCCAGCGGTCGCGCAGCACAAAATCGTGCAGCCACTGTGGACCTGACATATAAGGGATGTTTTTTTCCAGTACCGCTTCCACACACGGATTTCCACGGGTCATGGCGTTGCCAATAATCACCAGATCCGGCTGCGGATCGAGCTGGCTGGCATCGTAACCCTGAATCAGCTCAATGCCTTGCTTCTCAAGTAAGGTGCTCATCGGCGGATACACATTGGCGTCCGAACCCGTTACTTCATGGCCTAACTGGCGCGCCAGCATCGCCAGACCGCCCATAAATGTGCCACAAATTCCTAAAATATGAATGCGCATACGTCACTATCCTTTTTTAATCTGCCGCTCATTTTACGCATATGTCGGGCAAGTGAGAAACGCATTTCAGGATAATCCGCAATTTGCTGGCGCGATTCACCTGAGCGCAACATTGAGATTATTTGTTAAGATTGTTGCGGTCGCTTTACTCCATAAACATTGCAGGGAAAGTTTTATGAAAACGTTAGGTGAATTTATTGTCGAAAAGCAGCACGAGTTTTCTCATGCTACCGGTGAGCTCACTGCTTTGCTGTCGGCAATAAAACTGGGCGCCAAGATTATCCATCGCGATATCAACAAAGCAGGACTGGTTGATATCCTGGGTGCCAGCGGTGCTGAGAACGTGCAGGGCGAGGTTCAGCAGAAACTCGACTTGTTCGCTAATGAAAAACTGAAAGCCGCACTGAAAGCACGCGATATCGTTGCGGGCATTGCCTCTGAAGAAGAAGATGAGATTGTCGTCTTTGAAGGCTGTGAACACGCAAAATACGTGGTGCTGATGGACCCCCTGGATGGCTCGTCCAACATCGATGTTAACGTCTCTGTCGGTACCATTTTCTCCATCTACCGCCGCGTTACGCCTGTTGGCACGCCGGTAACGGAAGAAGATTTCCTCCAGCCTGGTAACAAACAGGTTGCGGCAGGTTACGTGGTATACGGCTCCTCTACCATGCTGGTTTACACCACCGGATGCGGTGTTCACGCCTTTACTTACGATCCTTCGCTGGGCGTTTTCTGCCTGTGCCAGGAACGGATGCGCTTCCCGGAGAAAGGCAAAACCTACTCCATCAACGAAGGAAACTACATTAAGTTTCCGAACGGGGTGAAGAAGTACATTAAATTCTGCCAGGAAGAAGATAAATCCACCAACCGCCCGTATACCTCACGTTATATCGGTTCACTGGTCGCGGATTTCCACCGTAACCTGCTGAAAGGCGGTATTTATCTCTACCCAAGCACCGCCAGCCACCCGGACGGCAAACTGCGTTTGCTGTATGAGTGCAACCCGATGGCATTCCTGGCGGAACAAGCGGGCGGTAAAGCGAGCGATGGCAAAGAGCGTATTCTGGATATCATCCCGGAAACTCTGCACCAGCGCCGTTCGTTCTTTGTCGGCAACGACCATATGGTTGAAGATGTCGAACGCTTTATCCGTGAATTCCCGGACGCGTAATCTCCTGCGCCTCTCCACACGGAGAGGCGTTTTTATCGCTGCGCAATATTGACTCTTGTCACTGGCGAACTCTGACGATTCTCCCACAGCACCGTTAATCCACGCTGTAAGGCAATAAAAATGAACAGCAAAATGCCGATGGCGATTTTCGTCCACCAGGAACTCAGCGTACCGTCAAAGTTGATATAAGTCTGAATTAGCCCCTGAATCGCCACGCCAAAAAGCGTCCCTAATACCGTTCCAACGCCACCGCTCAAAAGCGTACCGCCAATTACCACTGAGGCGATAGCATCCAGTTCCACACCTACGCCCGCCAGCGCATATCCGGCCTGGGTATAAATCGAGAAGACAATCCCCGCCAGCGTTGCCAGTCCGGTGGAGAGCATATAAATGCGAATAGTGGTGCTGCGGGTAGAAATCCCCATCAGGTTTGCCGACGTTGCGTTGCCGCCAATGGCGTATACCTGATTGCCAAAACGGGTACGATGCGCAAGGAAAATACCGATAACCACCACCGCCAGCATCAACAGCCCCATCGCACTAAGGCGACCGCCGCCGGGGATTTTCCACGCAAGGCTTGAGAGCGTGTCATAAATGGGATGGTTTATCGGAATCGACTCTTCCGAAACGAGATAGCTGACGCCGCGCAAAAAGAACATCCCCGCAAGCGTAATGATAAATGCCGGGATCTTCAGGGCGTCGATCAGAAGCCCCATAAATGCGCCGAAGGCACAGCCCATCACCAGCACTAGCGGAAACGCCAGCAGCGGCGAGAGGCCGAAATCGCCAACCACTTTTGCCAGAAACACGCCAGTAAAGGCGATCACCGAACCGACGGAGAGATCGATACCGCCAGAGAGGATCACAAAGGTCATGCCAACGGCGATTATCCCAAGAAAGGCGTTATCGGTCAGGATATTGCAGATCACTCTTGTGGAAGCAAAACCGGGAAACTGCGTCAGGCAGTAGAAATAGCCCAGCACAAAGACGCCGATGGTGATCATCAGTGGCAAATTACGTTTTATCATGGCTACGTACTCCTTTAATCAGACTGATAAAGCGTTGCGACTGAACAATCAGCACACAAAGCACCACCACCGCTTTTACGACCTGGTTCATCTCCGGCGGAAAGCCAGAAAGTAAAATTCCGGTGTTCATCCCCTGAATAATCAGCGCCCCCACGACTGAGAGCAGCAGGTTAAAGCGCCCGCCCATCAGCGATCCGCCGCCAATCACCACCGCAAGAATGGCGTCCAGCTCCAGCCATAACCCGGCGTTATTGGCATCGGCACCGCGAATATCCGCCGCCACGATAATGCCCGCAATCGCCGCACACAGCCCGCTCAACACGTAGGTGAGCATGACGATGATCCGCGTGTTTACCCCGGCATTTTTTGCCGCCCGAATGTTGATACCAACGGCTTCGATAAACATCCCCAGCGCCGTTTTGCGGGTCAACAGCCAGAACAGGAGAAGCGTCAGCACCGCGATAATGACCGGCGTTGGCAGGAACAACAGCGATCCGCTGCCAAACCATGAGAGATCCGGCGAGTTAAACGTGACGATCTGCCCGGCGGTGATCAGTTGCGCCACGCCGCGCCCGGCGACCATCAGGATCAGGGTGGCGACAAACGGCTGAATTTTGAGGATCGCTACCAGTATGCCGTTCCACAATCCCGCCAGGATGCCGGTGCCCAGGGCGCTTAACAAAACAATCGGCAGGCTGAATCCCGCGACCGTCATCGCAGCCGTTGTGGCTCCGGCGATAGCCATCACCGCCCCTACGGAGAGATCAATCCCACCGGTGGCGATCACCAGCGTCATACCAATCGCCAGTAACGCAACGGGTGCTGCACGGTTAAGAATGTCTATGGGGCTACCGAACAAACGCCCATCCTGAAGCACTACCTGCCAGAAATGCGGGGCTACCAGGCTGTCGACCAGCAGCACCAGCAATAGTGCTACCAGCTGCGACATTCCCGTTGGCCAGCGAAAGCGCCTTTTCGGCGGCGTAGTGTCCGGGAGAGATTGAGGCATCACACTGTTCTCCTTACGCCGCAATGGCGTTCATGATCGCCGGAACGGAAAGCTCTGCCAGCGGGATCTCCGCCACCTGTTTGCGATCGCGCATGATGATCACCCGGTCGGCATAGCCCACCAGTTCTTCCAGTTCGGAGGAGATCACCAGCAGCGCCAGACCATCGGCGCATAGCGTTTCAATCAGGCGGATGATCTCGGCGTGGGCACCAACATCAATGCCACGGGTTGGCTCATCGAGGATCAGAAATTGCGGACGAGTCAGTAGCCAACGTGAAAGCAATACTTTTTGCTGATTGCCGCCGGAGAGAAATTCAATCGGTTGTTCAGTTGAAGGTGTGCGAATGCCAAGCTGGCGGATAAAGCGTTCGGCAATTTCTTGCTGTTCTTTACGGGAAATGGGTCGTAGCCAGCCGCGCTGGGCCTGGAGAGCGAGGATGATATTTTCCCGCACCGAGGCGGCAGCGATGATGCCATCGGTTTTCCTGTCTTCCGGGCAGAAGCCGATGCCCAGTACCGAAGCCTGATGTGGCGATCGCAGGGTTTGCGGTTTGCCTTTGATCAACGCCGTGCCGCTGTCAGCAGGTTTGATACCGAAGATCACTTCGGCGGTTTCGGTACGTCCTGATCCCAGCAAGCCTGCCAGGCCGACGATCTCGCCGGGGCGCACTTCGAGATCAAACGGTGCGATCGTTCCTTTTTTGCCGTAATTTTTGAACGCGGCAACGGGTTTGTCGCTCAACAATGTTCGCCCGGCACGCTGTAGCGCGTGGGTATCCAGCTCGCGCCCCAGCATCATTTTTACCAGTTCGATCTGCGGTAGCTCGCGCGTTTCCCGACAGCCTACGAAACTGCCGTTGCGTAAGACGGTGATCCGATCGCTGACCTGATAGACCTGATCGAGAAAGTGAGTGACAAAGATCAGGCTGACGCCGCGATCGCGCAACTGACGCATCAGGCCAAACAGTAATTCTACTTCCTGAGTGTCGAGACTGGCGGTGGGTTCATCGAGGATCAGCACTTTGGCAGAGAGATCGATAGCCCGGCAAATGGCGACGATTTGCTGCATCGCGACTGAAAAGCGGTTAAGCGGTTCACGCACGTCGAGGGAGAAACCGTAAGATGTCATCAGTTCGGTGGCACGCTTTTCCATCTCTTTGCGGCGTAGAAAGCCGAAACGTTTGGGTTCGCGACCTATGAATAGATTATCAGCGACCGACATATTGGGTAGCAGGTTGACTTCCTGATAAACGGTTCCGATGCCGAGTTGTTGTGCATGGGCGGTATTTTTCGGTGAGATAGCCTGGCCTTCCAGCCAGATGGTGCCGCGATCGGCGTGGTATACACCGGTTAATGCTTTGATTAGCGTCGATTTTCCCGCCCCGTTTTCACCGAGCAGCGCCATGATTTCGCCACGGCGCAGGCTGAAATCAACGTTGTCTAACGCTTTGACGCCGGGGAAAAATTTACTTAATCCTTCGGTGCGGAGGATTTCCTGGTGTTGGTCGGTCGTCATGGTTTCCCCCTTAGCCACGCTCTAAAAGTCTGGGAATAGATCGTGCCTGATGTTAAGAGCTGCGCCGTTTGTCCCCCTCACCCTAACCCTCTCCCCGAAGGGGCGAGGGGACAGATTGTGCACGGTGTTAAGTCCGGTGTTGCACCACTGCCGGATGCGGCGTGAACGCCTTATCCGGCCTACACAGAGCACCGAACTCGTAGGCATGATAAGACGCGGTAAGCGTCGCATCAGGCTTCAGCGCACCACCGCCGGATGCGGCGCGAGCGCCTTATCCGGCCTACGAATCGGCATCAGGCATAGCAACCCTCAATACCCCATATTTTTCTTCTTCTCTAACTCTTCTTTTGCGGTATCAGGCAGGTAAAGGGTGGATTTGGTTAACGTCAGCTTTTCAGGCATGGTGCCGTCTTTTTTGTATTTCTCCAGCGCGTCAAAAGCGGGTCCCGCCATATTCGGCGTCAGTTCAACACTGGCGTTCGCTTCGCCATCAATCATCGCTTTGTAGATGTCCGGTACACCGTCAATGGAACCCGTGAGGATATCTTTGCCCGGTTTCAGGCCCGCTTCTTTAATTGCCTGAATTGCGCCAATCACCATGTCATCGTTATGGGCGTAAACCATGCAGATGTTTTTGCCGTTGTTTTCCGCTTTGATAAAGCTTTCCATGACTTCTTTGCCTTTACTGCGGGTAAAGTCACCTGACTGCGAGCGGATAATTTTGATATTTGGCGCATTCTTAATGGCTTCGGCAAAGCCTTTCTTGCGGTCAATGGCGACGCTGGCCCCAACGGTGCCCTGCAGCTCCACCACGTTGCATGGTTTGCCATTCACTTCTTTTACCAGCCAGTCACCGATCAACTTACCTTCGAGGATGTTGTCGGCAGTAACGGTGGTCATATAGAGAGATTTGTCTTTCACATCGATGGAACGGTCGAGCAAGAAGACCGGGATTTCGGCATCTTTCGCCTCTTTTAATACCGGTTCCCAACCTGTCGCGACCACCGGAGCGATAAAGATCGCATCCACCCCTTGCGCGACGAAGGAACGTACCGCTTTAATCTGGTTTTCCTGCTTTTGCTGACCATCGGCAATTTTCAGCGTAATTCCGCGTTTTTCGGCCTCACTTTTCGCCACATTGGTTTCTGCAGCGCGCCAGCCGGATTCCGATCCGACCTGCGAAAATCCTACGGTTAATGGAGCGGCCAACGCCATAGACGACATGGCTGCCGAGACTGCAGAGACTACAAGTAAGCGTTTCCACATAGGGTTGTCCTCGTCGGGGTAATTATTATTGGTGAAAAGATGTTCGCGGAAAAACTATAGACAATTCGTTATGTAACGGATTGCGTTACATCACACTTCATAAAAGTAAATAAAACGTTAATCACAAGTTTGTAATCGCTTTCATCTCACTATGAAAAATGCGGCTACGGTTATGGATTTTCCTGCTCTGTATACCGTCTTAAAACTGGCGAAAAAGGAAAATGAAGACGAAAACAAGCGAAGACATTCGGCGCGAGTTGGCTATAATACTCGGCACTTGTTTGCCACATATTTTTAAAGGAAACAGACATGAGCTTACTCAACGTCCCTGCGGGTAAAGATCTGCCGGAAGACATCTACGTTGTTATTGAGATCCCGGCTAACGCAGATCCGATCAAATACGAAATCGACAAAGAGAGCGGCGCACTGTTCGTTGACCGCTTCATGTCCACCGCGATGTTCTATCCGTGCAACTACGGCTATATCAACCACACTCTGTCTCTGGACGGTGACCCGGTTGACGTACTGGTCCCGACTCCGTACCCGCTGCAGCCGGGTTCTGTGATCCGTTGCCGTCCGGTTGGCGTTCTGAAAATGACCGACGAAGCCGGTGAAGATGCGAAACTGATTGCTGTTCCGCACACCAAGCTGAGCAAAGAATACGATCACATTAAAGACGTTAACGATCTGCCAGAGCTGCTGAAAGCGCAGATCGCTCACTTCTTCGAGCACTACAAAGACCTCGAAAAAGGCAAGTGGGTGAAAGTTGAAGGTTGGGAAAACGCAGAAGCCGCTAAAGCTGAAATCGTTGCCTCCTTCGAGCGCGCAAAGAATAAATAAGTTCTTATAGCGCAATAACCCTGAACACCGGGCTTCGGTTAGTAAGGGTTTTTTTATGCCCGCGATAAATAAACACACCTTATTCCACCACCGCCTGCAAGCGTAATAACGCCTCTTCCACCACCTCATCCGCAGCCAGACCAATACGCTTTGCCAGCCGGGCGCGTAGATCCATCATCCGCACCTGATTCACCAGCACCACGCCGTGCACATCGCCTTCTTCGCAATGTAAAGGAACGCTAAATCCGGCATAACGGGCAAAATTTCCGCCCTGCGTAATGGGGGCCACCAGCGTCATTCCCAGTTGATTAAAGGCTTGAACGGAGAGCACAAGCGCAGGTCGACCAGCACCTTGCTGTTCATGGCCGCTTGCTGGATCAAAGCCAACCAGCACAATGTCTCCCCGTTCAAATTCACTTTTCTTTACCATATTTCGTCACCCGCAGGGGTGGATTTACCCCAGACATCCTGCTCGCTAAGTTCCGCGGCGTTCATGTCACACTGTGCCAGCAGTTCATCAAGCGAGTAGCGCCTGGAGATGGGTGTCAGAATCAGTTGGTTGTTGCTCACCTGCGCTTCCACGCTCTGCCCCGGCTGTAAGTTAAGTTCTTTCATTACGATATTGGGAATGACCATACCTGCACTGTTCCCCCATCTTTTTATGGTAATACGCATCTGCACCTCCTTAAGTTATACAAAGTATAACTCACGGTGCTACAGGAAACGTTTTACCCCTGCACATTTGTGAACGCCAGCAGAGTTTTTTATGCGATTGCAGATATGGAAAGCGGCTCGGAGAGAAAAGCAAAAGATGGAAAAGTTACAAAAAAAAATCGCGAGATACATCGCATAAAACAACGCCACCCGAAGGTGGCGTGCTTTTATTATTACTTATCCCTGTCTAACCAGTCGCCGCTTTCAATTAGCTTTAATCCATCGACGGGTCGTTGATAAACGTACATCCATGCACTCCCGTACGGCGTCTGAATCAACTGGCGCGCGTATTCACCGCCCCTGGTGCGCAAGGCATCAAGTTCGGCCAGCGTGGCGTTGTCAATACGATAAACTTCACCGTGTACTGTTCCGTTCCCCGGAACTGCGCCTGGATAGTGGCCCAGGCTATACAACTGGTAGTTATCGATACTGAAATCGCCCAGTAACTGGGCATTGGTCATCCAGTGACTGTTGCCTTGTTTGTGGCGTAAACTGCCGTAGACAAATATTCGCATTGCTAAAACTCGAACTGATAGAGCAAATCCAGTGCCTGGTCTACACCAGACACGGCTTCCAGATATAGCTTAGGCATCAGGCGATAACGTAACGTGAGTGTTGCTATAGAGTCAAATATACCCACGCCATATTTCACTTGCAGACCTGGCAATACATAGCCGCTGACCACTACCTGGGAGGAGTCGCCTACTCCCTGGGTGTCGAGCGCTAAATTGCTTACGCCAAACGTCTCGCCGATTTTACCCACAATCTGGCCACTTTGCGCAACCCCCAGACCAATCAGCATCGAGGTCATTGCCGCACTGTCGCTCTGATCGCTCTCCAGCCCTTGTCCACGTAGCAAATAAGACAATGCAGCTTGTTGCGACATCGCCGGGTCAGAGAAGATCTCCGCTTTCGGTTCGTCCGCCAGACCAGTGACGCGAACTCCGGCGATTACGTCGTCTTCTGTAGCATCCGGGTTACGAATAGCTTCAATATTAAGATACGGTTGATCCGGCGGACCAGAGAACAGTAACTCACCCTTACGCACAATCAGATCCTGACCATAGGCATGGAAGCGCCCTTCAGGGATGTTGATCTGCCCGTTCAGGCCCAGCCCTTGTTTGTCCTGTACGACGTTAAGATCGCCCGTCAGCCGCGCTTTCAGGCCAAAGGCGTCAATGCGCACATTGTTGCCAACGTGGACAATCAGGTTACTGTTAATCGGAATCGACGCCGTTTTCGGCTCTTCCGGTTGCAGGTTATCGTTAAGCATCACCACATCGCTGGAGACGCCTACTGCGCTTTCCGGCAGATCGTGCACCACGATGCGCGCCCACGGGACATCCACGCGACCATCGAGGGTAAACAGGTTTGGTGTAGCCTCGAATACAACATCTGGCGATACATCCATTCGTACCATCGGCGGCACGGTGATCCGCACTTTACTGCCTTTCGCCGTTACTCGTGCCCGCCAGTTTTCAATTTGGCTCCAGTCGGCATCACCGTTCAGGTAGATTTCACCCTGCTGGGTCCGTACTGTACCGGCAAGCGTCGAGCGCATACCGTTAAAGTTGACCGCAAGCTGGCTCGGCTGCATATCAAACGGCATAAAGTTGCCGTCGATATCCACACCCGTAACCTGAAGCTGACCAAACAACTGCGGGCTTTGCACATCACCACCCAGACGCAAGTTGGCACTCACCATCCCCGCTGCTTTTTCCCCACGGGTAAAGATGGGGTTTATCATCGCAAGGTTGAAGTTACGGATATTGACGTTGCCACCAAGATTACGGCGGCCTTGCGGATCGGTCACCTGCACCTGTCCATCAAACTGGCCGTTATTGGTCAGGCGGATGGTCCAGCCCAATTCGGCACGGTTGTTACGCAATTCCGCCGTCAGATTCAGTGTCTGAAACGCCACCGGCAGCGCCGCATCGTTGACGGTTTGCGTTACCTGCACGTTACGCCCCGAAAGGGTGATACTGCCCTGCGGCAGCCCCTCTTTCGTGGTGTCCCAGGCAACATCCGCTTTACCCGTGAAGATACCGCTGGCCTGAGTGGTTTCTGGCATAAACGGTTTCAGCATGGCGAGGTCGAAGCGGTTGAGATTCACCACCGCACGCCCTTCGGCCCCCGCATCGATAGTTTGCGGCACGCACAGTTCCGCATTCGGGTTAAGCCAGCAGTGTGGCCCGATGCTGATTTTTTGCTCCTTATTGCGGTAATCCAGCGCAATATCGCGGGTCAGCGACCACGGGCCGACCGGCGTCTGGAAGCGGGTATTGCTAAGAGTTCCCTTCCAGCGTTCTTCTTTGCGATCAAAACTTCCTGCCAGATTAAGCTGCCCGGAGACAGGCTCGCCCTGAATCCGCAACTGTAGCTCGTGCTGCTTTTCGCTGCCTTTGGCATTCAGGGTGACGAGGTTGATATTGACATCCGGCTGCGAAATTTGCTCAACGCGTACGTCGAGTTTACCCGCAATCTGATCGGTGGATTTGATATCGCCTTCCACGCGAACCTGCGCCACGGAAAGTTCCTGCCAGCGCAGGCCGCGCGCGGTGATATCTGCCAGTAGTTGTGGCGCTTCCACCGTGCCGCGTACTTTCACCAGCCCTTTCGCTGTACCGCCAAGCCCCGGCAGCGCGTTATCCAGCCCCGGCGCGTTGATGGTGGCATCAAGATTGAGATCTTTTACCCCCAGCTCGCCTTTCACTTCGGCACTGTTTGGCCCCAGTTCCAGATGCAGCCCTGGGATCATCCACTGCATATAACTGTTGCCTTTCAGCGTGCCGTCAACATTCACTTTGTTCTGTTTGACGTTACCGGTCAGCTTCAGTTCTGGCACCTCCATCTGCCAGGTGCCGCCGTACAGGCTACCGCGGGTTTTAATCAAGCCATTGAGTTTCGACGGCCACTCTGGGATCTCTTTGGCGGTGTTAATGCCGTTAAGCGTTAGCTCACCGCGCCAACTAATGGCCTGCTGCCAGTCGAGCAACGCCTTGAGTTCAGTTTTCCCTTCCAGCGCCGCGACGGTGAGTTTGTCGAGATTGACCTGCTGTTCATTACCTTTGGCATCAAGGGTAATGGTGGCTGGCGGGATCTCCAGTCCCTTCACTGCCGTACGCATAGAGAGCGTGTAATCGGTCATTTTGCCGGTAAGTTTCAGTTTCAGATCATCCGCCTGATACTGCTTCTCACCAGTGAACGGCCAGTAAATCTGTTTGCTGTTCACTTCCACGTTGAGCGGCAATCCGGCTTCCGCCAGTCGCGTCTGGGCGCGTAAATCCATATCCACCGGACCGGAAAGATTAACGCCAATCTCCAGCTGTTCGCGCAGCGCGCCGCCCACTTTTAGCTTCACTTTTTCACCTTTCAACGGCTCCACGTTCAGTGTGCTGTTGAGGGTGATATCCACCGGCCAGTTGTCTGACAGCTGCGCCGTGCCGCTGGCGTTGACGATCCCCTGGTTGGAATCGATATCCAGGGCGTCCAGTTTAGTATTGCCGTCAATGCTGCTCACTTTCAGCAGCATGGTGCGCACGGTGATGTCCGTGTCGCCCGTCACGCGTAACTGCTCGCCTTTAAACTCTTCAATGTTCAGGTTAAGCGGCAAATGCACGTCGGTCATTTCCGGCAATACCGGGCGAGAAAAGAGATCTTTCAGCGTTTCGCCGAGCGGCTTTTCATCCGGCTGCGGATTTTCAATCTTCGGTTCGACGACCTCTTCCTGCGCCACTTCCGCCACTTTCGGCAGAGCAATCAGCAGGCCTTTCAGCGACGTCGGTTTCAGGGTCAGGGTTTTCTCCTGCCAGTTCAGGCCGGAGGTGAAGTCCATCACCGATACCGTGGTGTCATCAATCTTGATGTTGACGTTATCCAGCGCCACCCGTGTCAGGGTGATGGGATACGGCGTGGAGAGATCCAGCGGACCGCTATCTTCCTCTTCTTCAACCTGTTCAGAAGGAGGCATTTTTTTACTGTCGATGTTGACCTGAATGTCTTTCAGCGCCAGGTCATTAATACAAACGCTACTGTTCCACAGGCACTCAAGCCCGACCGCCAGATGCAGATTGCCCGCTTTTACCGCCACGCCTGGCTGCTCATAACGAACGTCAGACAAGGTGAGATCGCGCCAGCCGCCGGTGACCTTGCCAATATCCAGTCCTGGTACCCAGCGATCCGCCGCTTTAAATACCAGATGCAGGCCACTGGTGGTGCCCACCAGAAACGCCACCGATCCCAGCAACAGTAAGATAACGATAACCACGCCGAGGCTGATTTTTTTCCATAAACTCATAATTCTGGCCCCAGACCGATGTAAAACTGTAACCCGTGTTCGTCTTTATCCGCGACCGGTACGGCAAAATCGAGTTTGATTGGCCCGACCGGCGATTCCCAGCGCACGCCGACCCCGGTACCGGTCTTAAAGTCGCTGCGGCGAATATCGCTTACCGCTTCGCCACTATCGACAAACACCGCGCCCCACCATTTTCCGGTCACGTTGTACTGGTACTCCAGCGATCCGGTTATCAACTTCGAGGCCCCTTTCAGGTCACCGTTGGCGTATTTCGGGGCGATAGATTTGTATTTGTAGCCGCGAATACTGCGATCGCCCCCGGCGAAGAAACGCAGATCCGGCGGTACTTTGTCGAAATCACCGGTTTCAATCCAGCCCAGCGTGCCGCGTGTAACAAAACGATGGCGATCGTACAGTGTGCGGATCCAGACGTTTTGTGCCTGGAAAACGGAGAAATCGACATCTGAGCCCCAGGCCGTGTTGGAGTAGTCGATAGAGTAGCGTTGCGAGTCGCCCCAGGTTGGCATCAAGCCACCACGAGAACGCGTGCGGCTAATCATCACCCCTGGATAAAACAGCATCGTGGTGTTGGTAATTTCACCCTGAGTAAAGTGGTCGAGACTCCAGCGCAGGTTAATGGCACGCTGCCAGCCGCTGGAGAGATCCCAGTAGCGAGAAGCCACCAGCGTAGTGGAGTCAGACTCGGTATCGTTCAGGTCAGTGCGCTTAAAACCGCCCTGCACCAAATAATATTGTTCCAGTGGATTCTTCAGCAGCGGCATTTTATAGCTGAAGTCGAGGGTCTGTTCCGGCGCGGAAATACTGGTACTGGTGGTCAGACTGTGACCATAAGAGTTCATCCACGGCTTTTTCCACGTCGCTTTCACGCGCGGTCCCACGTCCGTAGAGTAACCGACCCCGGTTTCGATGGTATTTTCAGTTCGCGGCGAAACCACGCCCGTCAATGGTAATACTTTCGTTTCGCGCGCTTTATCAAATTGTGGAGCCACTACGACCGAGTTAAACCAGCCGGTAGCAGAAAGTCGACGGTTCAGTTCCGCCAGATCTTTCGATTCGTACTCATCGCCCTCTTTAAACGGCACCAGATTTTGCAGGTATTCATCGCGGATTTGTGATCCTTCAAAGGTCACATGCCCAAAGCGGTAACGTTCGCCACTGTTATAATCAATATCCCAGAAGGCTTTATGCAGGCCGAGCGCAATGCCCAGCTGCGCTTTGGTAAATTCGCTATCGAAATAACCTTTACGCAACGCAATGCTGGTTAAGGACTTTTTGAAATTTTCATAATCGCCCTGGTTCAGTACCGTGCCAATAGCCGGGCGAGTATCGAGCAATTTCAAATAGTCTTTATCGGTCCGCGCGCCGCCGCGCAATACCACATCGGTGCCGCCAATTAACACCGGCACGCCTGGCGTGACTTTGGCGATCAATACCTGCCGCCCTTTCTTTGGCGGTGGACGGAGATCAAATTCAATGGTCGGCTGGTAATAACCCAGCGCTTTCAGACCTTCGCGGATGGCATCATCGACGCGTGCGCGAAAGCGACGGTCTGGCGTCACTTCATCACTTTCAATCGTAGAAAGCTGCGCACGAACGTTCTTTTCCAGCTGTCCCGATAACCCCTCGACCTGTAGACGGACGTTCGCGGCGACGGCAGATCCGCTTAAGCAGAGTAAGCTTACACAGCATAACTGTCGGATATAGCGCACATTTTCTCCTGAATATCCTTTTTTCCTGCCCCTGGAACGCCGTTAAACGGCTTAACAAAAATCCAGTAATATGGATTAAAAAGCAGACTAAACCCCAAATATTTCTTATGTTTTACTTTAGACCTATTCACGGTGGTTATTGTGTGCAAATACGCCTCTTGTTACAACCTTAACCCCAATGACCGATTTTCGGGAGAGCGACACCATGAGTTTATTTGATAAAAAGCATCTGGTTTCCCCCGCCGATGCCCTGCCTGGACGTAACACCCCGATGCCCGTAGCCACGCTGCATGCGGTCAACGGTCACTCAATGACCAATGTACCTGACGGAATGGAGATTGCCATTTTTGCGATGGGTTGTTTCTGGGGTGTGGAGCGTCTGTTCTGGCAGTTACCCGGCGTTTACAGCACCGCCGCAGGCTATACCGGCGGCTATACGCCAAATCCGACTTATCGGGAAGTGTGCTCCGGTGATACGGGTCATGCCGAAGCGGTACGCATTGTTTACGATCCTTCCGTCATCAGCTATGAGCAGTTGCTACAGGTATTTTGGGAGAATCACGATCCCGCCCAGGGAATGCGTCAGGGCAATGACCACGGCACGCAGTATCGTTCAGCGATTTATCCGCTGACCCCAGAACAGGATGCCGCAGCTCGCGCCAGTCTGGAACGTTTTCAGGCGGCGATGCTTGCCGCCGATGACGATCGTCGCATCACCACGGAAATCGCTAACGCCACACCGTTTTATTATGCCGAAGATGACCACCAGCAATATCTGCATAAAAACCCGTATGGTTACTGTGGAATTGGCGGAATTGGCGTCTGTCTGCCGCCGGAAGCATAGCGTTACGGGTACAAATGTAGATTGTCGATAAAGTGCTATTTGTCTATGCCGGATGCGGCGTAAACGCCTTACCAGGCCTACAAAATCGTCCAAATTCAATATATTGCATGGACTGCGTAGGCCTGATCGGCATAGCGCATCAGGCAGTTTTGCATTTATCAGCAGCCTGAATTTTAACCCTCTGGCGGCTTTACAGTACCTTACGCTATACTAGCCACTGAAAATGCCGGTTCACTTTCTTCGAATCGGCTTTCAATGTGTATTTCACACAAATTAATCAACTTCCCCTTCCGAGGATCTGGCCTGAAAGGTCGGATAAGATATGTTAAACAGTATTTTAGTCATACTCTGCTTGATCGCTGTAAGTGCGTTCTTCTCGATGTCCGAGATCTCACTTGCCGCCTCACGCAAAATCAAACTTAAACTGCTGGCTGATGAAGGCAATATAAATGCCCAACGCGTTCTGAATATGCAGGAAAATCCCGGCATGTTCTTTACCGTGGTCCAAATCGGTCTGAACGCAGTGGCGATTCTCGGCGGTATCGTCGGTGATGCGGCATTTTCTCCAGCTTTTCACAGCCTGTTCTCCCGCTATATGTCGGCAGAGCTCTCTGAGCAACTGAGCTTTATTCTCTCTTTCTCGTTAGTGACTGGCATGTTTATCCTGTTTGCGGATTTAACCCCGAAACGCATCGGTATGATTGCGCCAGAAGCTGTCGCTTTGCGTATCATCAACCCGATGCGCTTCTGCCTGTACGTTTGCACCCCGCTGGTGTGGTTCTTCAACGGCCTGGCGAACATGATCTTCCGTATTTTCAAACTGCCAATGGTACGTAAAGATGACATCACTTCTGATGACATCTACGCGGTAGTGGAAGCCGGTGCGCTGGCGGGCGTGTTACGTAAACAGGAACACGAGCTGATTGAAAACGTCTTTGAGCTGGAATCCCGTACCGTTCCGTCTTCAATGACACCGCGTGAAAACGTGATTTGGTTTGATCTCCACGAAGATGAGCAAAGTCTGAAGAATAAGGTGGCGGAACATCCGCACTCTAAGTTCCTCGTCTGTAATGAAGATATTGACCACATCATCGGTTATGTCGATTCTAAAGACCTGCTGAACCGCGTGCTGGCTAACCAAAGCCTGGTACTGAACAGCGGCGTACAAATTCGCAACACGCTGATTGTGCCGGATACGTTAACCCTTTCAGAGGCGTTGGAAAGTTTTAAAACCGCAGGTGAAGACTTCGCGGTGATCATGAACGAGTACGCGCTGGTGGTGGGGATCATCACCCTCAACGACGTGATGACCACGCTGATGGGCGATCTGGTCGGTCAGGGGCTGGAAGAGCAGATTGTCGCCCGTGATGAGAACTCATGGCTGATTGACGGCGGCACCCCAATTGACGACGTCATGCGCGTGCTGGATATTGACGAGTTCCCGCAGTCGGGCAACTACGAAACCATCGGAGGCTTTATGATGTTTATGCTGCGTAAGATCCCGAAACGCACCGATTCGGTGAAATTCGCCGGCTACAAATTTGAAGTGGTGGATATCGATAACTACCGCATCGACCAGCTGCTGGTGACCCGGATCGACAGCAAGGCCACCGCCCTTTCGCCAAAACTGCCTGACGCTAAAGATAAAGAAGAAAGCGTCGCGTAACCCCCAGAAACATCAACGGCTCCTGAATCAGGAGCCGTCTTATTACTGCATAGCACTTTGGTTAAGCCATCTCTGTTTGCAGACGCATAACCTGACGGTTAACTTCGGACATCACTGACAAATGCAGCTTATCCTTCACTTTTGGGATAAGAATCTTACCCTTATCAAATTCAAAAGCGCCAACGTCCTTGATGTATAACCGTCCACGGAACAGGATCTTTACGTACTTCGCCACCTGAAGTGGGTTGTACCGTTGGAAAATTTTCATTGTTATCTCCTGCTGAGTATTACGCCTGTGCGGTGCCACAATCGGCCCAACTATTATGAGGCGCAAATTTTAATGCCTAGTGACTATAGACTATCCGGGCAATGTTTCCACCGCGTATAACTTTTTTTACCTAAAGGTTACAATTATTCAGAATTATCTTTTTACCGAAGCGCGGTCTTCAGTATAAGCATTCATTTTTCATATGATTTGTGCGCTTGACCGCAAACTGGCATCACACTTGCGGGAAATTCGATAAATAGCACATATGATTAAAACTCAGACCCAAGTGGTCGGATCACCTGCATATCATAAGAAGGAAACACCATGACCCTACGCAAGATTCTGGCACTCACCTGCCTGCTGTTGCCGATGATGGCTTCCGCACATCAGTTCGAAACCGGTCAGCGAGTGCCGCCGATTGGCATCACCGATCGTGGCGAGTTGGTGCTTGATAAAGATCAGTTTAGCTACAAAACCTGGAACAGCGCGCAGTTAGTGGGAAAAGTGCGAGTACTGCAACATATTGCTGGTCGCACCTCTGCAAAAGAGAAAAACGCGACGCTGATTGAAGCGATTAAATCAGCGAAGTTACCGCACGATCGTTACCAGACCACCACCATTGTTAACACCGACGACGCAATTCCGGGTTCCGGCATGTTTGTGCGCAGCAGTCTGGAGAGTAATAAAAAGCTTTATCCCTGGTCGCAGTTTATTGTTGATAGCAATGGCGTCGCACGCGGTGCCTGGCAGCTGGATGAAAAAAGTTCCGCTGTAGTGGTGCTGGATAAAGACGGTCGCGTGCAATGGGCCAAAGACGGGGCGCTTACTCAGGAAGAGGTGCAGCAAGTGATGGACCTGCTGCATAAATTAATTAATAAATAGACACTCTGAACCCAGGATTCAGGAACGACTCGCGCGGAGTGTAATCCAGCGGTTTACCCTGCCAGTCGTGAACGTGCGCTCCGGCAGCCGCAGCCACAGCATGACCAGCGGCGGTATCCCAAATATTCGTTGGCCCGAAACGCGGGTACAGCTGCGCCTGTCCTTCCGCCACCAGGCAGAATTTCAGCGAAGAGCCGATGGACGTGGTCTGATGTTCGCCAAGCTGTTGCAGATACTCTTTCAGCTCCGCATCCGCATGGGAACGGCTGATCACCACCAGCGGCGGGCGCGCATCGCGGACCTGAATCTGCTTGCGCACGCCGCACTCTTCTTTCCACGCTTTGCCTTCTGCCGCGCTGTACATTACGTTCATTACCGGCGCATACACCACACCTAAAATCGGTTTGCCATGGTCAATGAGTGCAATGTTAACGGTGAATTCGCCATTACGTTTAATAAACTCTTTCGTACCATCCAGCGGGTCTACCAGCCAGTAACGCTGCCAGTGCTGACGGGCTTCCCAACCGGGAGGATCTTCTTCAGAAAGGACCGGAATATCCGGTGTCAGCGTACGTAAACCGTCCATGATAACGGTGTGTGCGGCAATATCCGCTGCCGTTACCGGAGAATTGTCCGCTTTGCTGACGACGTCCATCGGTTTCGTCCCGTCGTAGACCTGCATAATGGCATCGCCTGCATTCCGTGCAAGCTGGCATACTTGATCTAACATTTCTCCACCTCGTCTCTGTGAGCGGTGTTAACTTATTGTTTTACTTATACCCTATCGTTAATGAATGCGCCAACTGTGATAGTGTCATCATTTTCAAAGCGTAAAATTGTGGCATTCTTCACTGTTCTATAAGTAAGACGTTTATTCTCCCTTTTCTTTCGTATTCCCGATGATAAAAGGATGTCCCTGATGATTAAGTTTAGCGCAACGCTCCTGGCCACGCTGATTGCCGCCAGTGTGAATGCAGCGACGGTCGATCTGCGTATCATGGAAACCACTGATCTGCATAGCAACATGATGGATTTCGATTATTACAAAGACACCGCCACGGAAAAATTCGGACTGGTACGTACGGCAAGCCTGATTAACGATGCCCGCAATGAAGTTAAAAACAGCGTACTGGTCGATAACGGCGATTTGATTCAGGGGAGTCCGCTGGCCGATTACATGTCGGCGAAAGGATTAAAAGCAGGTGATATTCACCCGGTCTATAAGGCATTAAATACGCTGGACTATACCGTCGGAACGCTTGGCAACCACGAGTTTAACTACGGTCTGGATTACCTGAAAAATGCGCTGGCAGGAGCGAAATTCCCTTATGTAAATGCCAACGTCATTGACGCCAGAACCAAACAGCCAATGTTTACACCGTATTTAATTAAAGACACCGAAGTGGTCGATAAAGACGGAAAAAAACAGACG
This sequence comes from Escherichia sp. WS33, assembly GCF_046486385.1. Classification (NCBI taxonomy): domain Bacteria; kingdom Pseudomonadati; phylum Pseudomonadota; class Gammaproteobacteria; order Enterobacterales; family Enterobacteriaceae; genus Escherichia; species Escherichia sp. WS33. Next base: position 55,961 of record NZ_JBJQLJ010000013.1, read on the forward strand.
CTGAAGATTGGCTATATTGGCGTCGTGCCGCCACAAATCATGGGCTGGGATAAAGCTAATTTATCCGGGAAAGTGACGGTGAATGATATTACCGAAACCGTGCGCAAATACGTGCCTGAAATGCGCGAGAAAGGTGCCGATGTTGTTGTCGTTCTGGCACATTCCGGGCTGTCTGCCGATCCGTATAAAGTGATGGCGGAAAACTCAGTTTATTACCTCAGTGAAATTCCGGGCGTTAACGCCATTATGTTTGGCCATGCTCACGCCGTTTTCCCGGGTAAAGATTTTGCTGATATCGAAGGGGCTGATATCACCAAAGGCACGCTGAATGGTGTTCCGGCGGTAATGCCGGGCATGTGGGGCGATCATCTTGGGGTGGTCGACTTACAACTCAGTAATGACAGCGGTAAATGGCAGGTGACGCAGGCGAAAGCGGAAGCACGGCCGATTTACGACATCGCCAATAAAAAATCCCTCGCGGCGGAAGACAGCAAGCTGGTAGAAACACTCAAAGCCGATCACGATGCCACACGCCAGTTCGTCAGCAAGCCAATCGGTAAATCTGCCGACAACATGTATAGCTATCTGGCGCTGGTGCAGGACGATCCGACCGTGCAAGTAGTGAACAACGCGCAAAAAGCGTATGTCGAACATTACATTCAGGGCGATCCGGATCTGGCAAAACTGCCGGTGCTTTCAGCTGCCGCACCGTTTAAAGTTGGTGGTCGCAAAAATGACCCGGCAAGCTATGTGGAGGTGGAAAAAGGCCAGTTGACCTTCCGTAATGCCGCCGATCTTTATCTCTATCCCAATACGCTGATTGTGGTGAAAGCCAGCGGTAAAGAGGTGAAAGAGTGGCTGGAGTGCTCCGCCGGACAGTTTAACCAGATTGATCCCAACAGCACGAAACCACAGTCACTCATCAACTGGGACGGTTTCCGCACCTATAACTTTGATGTTATTGATGGTGTGAATTATCAGATTGATGTTACCCAGCCCGCCCGTTATGACGGCGAGTGCCAGATGATTAATGCCAATGCGGAAAGGATTAAGAACCTGACCTTTAATGGCAAGCCGATTGATCCGAACGCCATGTTCCTCGTTGCCACCAATAACTATCGCGCTTACGGCGGCAAATTTGCCGGTACGGGCGACAGCCATATCGCTTTTGCTTCACCGGATGAGAACCGCTCGGTGCTGGCAGCGTGGATTGCTGATGAGTCGAAACGTGCGGGGGAAATTCACCCGGCGGCAGATAACAACTGGCGTTTAGCACCGATAGCTGCCGATAAGAAACTGGATATCCGTTTCGAAACTTCCCCGTCAGATAAAGCCGCAGCGTTTATTAAAGAGAAAGGGCAGTATCCGATGAATAAAGTCGCGACCGATGATATCGGGTTTGCGATTTATCAGGTGGATTTGAGTAAGTAAAACACTTCTTTTTCGGCCTATAAATCATCAATCGCATCCGGCATTTATTGGCGGATGCGATGCTGGCGCATCTTATCCGCCCTACAAGTCATACACCGTAGGCCGCGCATCCGGCAGTTATGCCGCACGTTCATCCCGCACCGCCAACACCTCGGGCAAATTCAACTCAATCCAGTCCGCCAGTGCAGCAACCTTTTCGCTCACCTGCTCGCCCAGCGGCGTGAGGCTGTATTCAACATGCGGTGGCACCACCGGATACGCGATACGGTTAAGAAAACCATCCTGTTCTAACGCCTGTAACGACTGCGCAAGCATCTTTTCGCTCACCCCGCCGATTTTGCGCCGCAGGTCGCTAAAGCGATGAGTACCTTCGCGTAGCGCCACCAGAATCAACACCCCCCAACGGCTGGTGACGTGTTTCAACACCTCGCGCGACGGGCACTGTTCCGCAAAGAGATTGCCCTCTTTCAGTTGTTGCGACAGGCTAACCTGACTCATTTCATACTTACCTTTTTGTATGTACTTACTAAAAGTAAGTTTAGGTGTTAGCGTATTTAAACACAAGACAAAACGATGGAGACTTCCCATGATCGCTATTACTGGTGCCACTGGCCAACTTGGTCACTATGTTATTGAATCCTTGATGAAAACGGTTCCTGCCAGCCAAATAGTGGCTATCGTTCGTAATCCGGCAAAAGCCCAGGCCCTGGCAGCACAAGGCATTACCGTGCGTCAGGCTGACTACGGCGATGAAGCCGCACTGACATCTGCACTTCAGGGAGTGGAAAAACTACTGCTGATATCTTCCAGCGAAGTGGGTCAACGTGCCCCGCAGCATCGTAATGTTATTAATGCCGCAAAGACGGCTGGCGTGAAATTTATCGCTTATACCAGCCTGCTACATGCAGATACCTCCCCGCTCGGCCTCGCCGATGAGCACATTGAGACGGAGAAAATGTTGGCTGATTCTGGCATCGTTTACACCCTGCTGCGCAACGGCTGGTACAGCGAAAACTACCTCGCCAGCGCCCCGGCAGCACTGGAACACGGCGTATTTATCGGTGCGGCGGGCGATGGCAAAATCGCCTCAGCAACGCGGGCAGATTATGCGGCAGCTGCGGCACGCGTGATTAGCGAAGTCGGTCACGAAGGCAAGGTTTACGAACTGGCGGGCGATAGTGCCTGGACGTTGACACAGTTAGCGGCAGAGCTGACCAAACAGAGCGGAAAATCCGTTACCTATCAAAATCTGAGCGAAGCCGATTTCGCCGCGGCACTGAAAAGCGTCGGACTGCCCGACGGACTGGCGGATATGCTGGCGGATTCTGACGTTGGCGCATCGAAAGGCGGTCTGTTTGATGACAGCAAAACGCTTAGCAAACTGATTGGCCACCCAACGACAACGTTAGCCGAAAGCGTAAGCCATCTTTTTAATGTTAATAACTAGTTAATTAAAGTGGCATCCTCCCGCATCCTCTCTGATAATGACGGGATGCCGGGAGCAATCATGTCTGCTTCCTGAACTTTCTTCTGACAGATCAATGGATGCCAGTAATGATTAGCGGCGTGCTGTACGCCCTGTTAGCAGGGTTGATGTGGGGGCTTATTTTTGTCGGGCCGTTGATCGTGCCGGAATACCCGGCGATGTTGCAGTCGATGGGGCGTTATCTGGCGTTAGGGTTAATTGCGCTGCCCATTGCCTGGCTGGGACGCGTGCGTCTGCGTCAGTTGGCGCGTCGCGACTGGCTTACCGCCTTGATGCTCACTATGATGGGCAACCTCATTTATTACTTCTGCCTTGCCAGTGCCATTCAACGTACTGGCGCGCCTGTTTCCACGATGATTATCGGCACCCTGCCGGTGGTCATTCCTGTCTTTGCCAATCTGCTTTATAGCCAGCGCGACGGCAAACTCGCGTGGGGAAAACTCGCCCCGGCACTGATTTGTATTGGCATCGGCCTCGCGAGTGTGAATATTGCTGAGTTAAACCACGGACTCCCCGATTTTGACTGGGCACGTTATACCTCTGGCATCGTGCTAGCGTTAGTTTCCGTGGTCTGCTGGGCGTGGTATGCCCTGCGCAACGCCCGCTGGCTGCGGGAAAATCCCGACAAACATCCGATGATGTGGGCAACAGCGCAGGCGCTGGTCACACTGCCGGTTTCACTTATCGGCTATCTCGTCGCTTGTTACTGGCTGAATACGCAAACGCCGGACTTCTCCCTACCCTTTGGCCCCCGTCCGCTGGTGTTTATTAGTCTGATGATTGCGATAGCCGTGCTTTGCTCATGGGTTGGCGCACTCTGCTGGAACGTCGCCAGCCAGCGATTACCGACAGTGATTCTCGGGCCGCTGATTGTTTTCGAAACGCTGGCAGGTTTGCTGTACACCTTTTTACTCCGCCAGCAAATGCCGCCGCTAATGACGCTGAGCGGTATCGCGCTGTTAGTGATTGGCGTGGTCATCGCGGTCAGAGCAAAACCAGAAAAACCTTTAACTGAATCTGTCTCAGAAAGTTGACACGCTGGCAGTGAGTTAAATAAGCCTCTGCTACGTAAGGGTTATAGCTTTTGCCTTAAAGATGCATTTAAAATACATCTTATCTTATTAAGAATGAGGTATCAGCTATGGCTTATCGCGACCAACCTTTAGGTGAACTGGCGCTCTCTATTCCTCGCGCTTCAGCTCTGTTTCGTAAATATGATATGGATTACTGCTGTGGCGGTAAGCAGACGCTGGCGCGCGCGGCGGCACGTAAAGAACTGGATGTTGAGGTCATTGAAGCTGAACTAGCAAAGCTCGCTGAACAACCGATTGAGAAAGACTGGCGTAGCGCCCCGCTGGCAGAAATCATTGACCATATCATCGTGCGCTACCACGATCGTCACCGCGAGCAGTTGCCGGAGCTGATCCTGCAAGCGACTAAAGTCGAGCGCGTTCACGCCGACAAACCGAGCGTGCCAAAAGGGCTGACAAAATACCTGACTATGCTGCATGAAGAGCTTTCCAGCCACATGATGAAAGAAGAGCAGATCCTCTTCCCGATGATCAAACAAGGCATGGGCAGCCAGGCAATGGGGCCAATCAGCGTAATGGAAAGCGAGCACGATGAAGCGGGTGAACTGCTGGAAGTAATCAAACACACTACCAATAACGTCACACCGCCGCCGGAAGCCTGCACCACCTGGAAAGCGATGTATAACGGCATTAATGAACTGATTGATGACCTGATGGATCACATCAGCCTGGAAAACAATGTACTGTTCCCACGCGCGCTGGCGGGTGAGTGATCTAAAAGCTGGATGGCATTGCGCCATCCAGCATGATAATGCGGTTATTTCCGCAGTTCAGCAGCCCGCTTCTTACCAATAAACAGCCAGCCCAACCCCAGCGCGATAAACCACAGCGGGGTAACCAGCAGCGCCTGGCGAGTGTCATCTTCCAGTGTCAGCAACACGACCACGAACACAAAGAACGCCATACATACCCAGCACATCAGCTTGCCGAGCGGCATCTTGTAGATCGACTTCTCATGCAGATGAGGACGCTGTTTGCGGTACACCAGGTACGAGCAAAGGATAATTGTCCAGACGAACATAAACAGAATCGCGGAAACGGTTGTAATCATCGTGAACGCGCCAATCACACTAGGATTCACATACAACATCACCACGCCGCCGAGCAGACAGATACACGAGAACGTCAGCCCTTTCGCGGGTACTGCGCGCTTAGAAAGTTTAGCGAACGCTTTCGGCGCAACACCTTCCTGCGCCAGACCAAACAGCATACGGCTGGTAGAGAAGACGCCGCTGTTAGCGGAAGACGCCGCAGAGGTCAGCACCACAAAGTTGATCACGCTGGCAGCCGCAGGCAAACCCACCAACACGAACAGTTCAACAAACGGGCTTTTCTCCGGGACTACCGAACTCCACGGCGTCACGGACATAATTACAATCAGCGCGAAGACGTAGAACATAATGATACGGATCGGAATAGAGTTAATTGCACGCGGCAGTGATTTCTCCGGATCTTTGGTTTCCGCAGCTGTTGTACCTACCAGCTCAATCCCCACGAAAGCGAAAACCGCTATCTGGAATCCGGCAAAGAAGCCACTTAAACCTTTCGGGAACCAGCCGCCGTCATTCCACAAATGCGCGAATGACGCTTCCACACCGGTCGGTGACTGAAAGTGCATCGCCACCATGACCAGGCCGACGACAATCAGCGACACGATGGCGACGATTTTGATCATCGCAAACCAGAACTCCATCTCACCGAACATTTTCACGGTGGCAAGGTTGAGCGTCAGCAGCAGCACTATCACCGCCAGCGAGGCGACCCAGTCGGAGAGATCGGGGAACCAGAACTGAGCATAAGCCGTGATCGCCACCACGTCTGCCATACCGGTTACAACCCAGCAGAACCAGTAAGTCCAGCCAGTGAAATATCCTGCCCACGGCCCGAGTAAATCGGAAGCGAAGTCACTAAAAGATTTGTATTCCAGATTCGAAAGCAGCAATTCCCCCATTGCCCGCATCACGAAAAAGAGCATAAAACCAATGATCATATAAACGAAAATGATCGACGGCCCGGCAAGGCTAATCGTTTTGCCAGACCCCATAAACAACCCCGTACCAATGGCACCGCCAATGGCAATAAGCTGAATATGTCGGTTTGTGAGATTGCGCCGTAGCGACTGTTCAGCCGGAGCCTGATCATCGGCAACGACTTTTACCTGATCTACCATGTTTTTTTCTTCCTGTACCTGTCTGTGTTGTTCAGGCTCTACGGCCTTTAGTCAGTCTATGATACGACGAATCTGTATCGGGACTCATCGATATTAGGTAACAATACGCGGGATGAATACTAAGATTTAGATCTAATGTTAATTTTATGTTTAAAGTGAGTGTCATATCACGGTGATAACGCGAAACAGCTCACAAAAATACACGCTTACGGGGTCTTTGCAACACAAAATAGCGCCGTTTGGCAAACTGAAGGGTTTATTGCTGAATGCCTGCTCCCCTCTGGTTCGAGGGGAACAGAATGCGCTGCTTAGAGGATTTCCAGCAGTTCGACTTCAAACACCAGGGTGCTGAACGGAGGGATGGATGCGCCTGCGCCGCGCTCGCCATATGCCAGTTCCTGCGGGATAGTCAGTTCCCATTTAGAACCTACCGGCATCAGAGTCAGTGCTTCAATCCAGCCAGGGATCACGCCATTAACCGGAAATTCAGCGGGTTCACCACGAGCAACGGAGCTGTCAAACACGGTGCCGTCGATCAGTTTACCGGTGTAATGAACACGAACGCGGTCGGTACGTGCCGGAATTGCGCCTTCACCCTGGTTGATCACGCGGAATTGCAGGCCAGATTCGGTGCTATTCACACCTTCTTTTTTGGCGTTTTCTTCCAGGTATTTCACACCTTCAGCAGCCATCGCCTGGAAACGCTGACGACGAACGGCATCGGCGCGCTCGTGGATTTCACGCAGCGCGCGATGCACCACATCAACCGGAACAGCCGGATGTTTGCCTTCCAGCGCATCGGCAATACCTGCAACCAGTGCTTCTGGCAGCAGCCCTTCCAGGCCAGATTCACTCAGTTGTTGCCCTACCTGCAAACCAATGCCGTAGCTTGCTTGCGCTTCGATGGTGTCAAAAGTTGGGGTGGTCATCGTATTTCCTTTCTTAGGGTATAAAGTAGCGGGCAGGATATCAGCCACGCTTCTTCTGGTAAAACTTTGTCGCGGGATGAGTGACAAATCCCAGGGAAACAGAAACAATAGGGATAATCCGCATGAATACAAAAACAGCGGTAATACCACGGACATCATAGCGTTAGCTTATTACTGCGCTATGATTGAGGAACACGACGCGGAGCTGGAGGAAAACCATGCCTGGGCGCTTTGAACTAAAACCAACTCTGGTGAAAATCTGGCACGCACCAGATAACTTTCGCCTCATGGACCCGTTGCCGCCGATGCATCGCCGGGGAATCATTATTGCGGCAATAGTGCTGATTATCGGTATTCTTCTGCCTGGAGATGAAACACGCCAGATGCCTGTTGTCACCCGCGAAGCGCAGTTAGATATGCAATCACCCCCCCCAGGTGAAGCACAGCTACAGGCACATTTAGTGACGCCGCAAAACGATCCGGATCAGGTCGCCCCGGTCGCGCCGGAACCTATTCAGGAAGGTCAACCTGAAGAGCCACCTGTTGCAGAGACACAATCTTTCCAACCGGAAAGTGGTATCGATCAACAGTGGCGGACATATCGCGTAGAACCAGGCAAGACCCTTGCCCAGCTGTTCCGCGACCATAATTTGCCGCCTACAGATGTGTACGCTATGGCCCAGGTCGAGGGCGCGGATAAACCGCTCAGTAACCTGCAAAATGGTCAGATTGTTAAAATCCGTCAAAATGCGAATGGGGTGGTTACCGGCTTAACCATTGATACGGGAAATAATCAGCAAGTACTGTTCACCCGCCAACCTGATGGTAATTTCATCCGCGCACGCTGATTACCCACGGGCAGGGTTCACCAAAAGCCAGCTCAGGATGGTCTCTTTGATCACTCTGCGTCTGGCTTCCAAAGCCTCAGGTGAAACCATGCTAATGTGATAAACCATCCCCAGTGTGTACTGGTTTATTAAATAATATGCACCCAGTGCGGCGATATTAATATTGATTTGTAAGGGATCAATATCTTTCTTAAAGGTTTTCTGTCGCTGCCCTTCTTCTAATAACGAAGCCATTGACTGCAAATGTGCATGGTTAATTTCAGCGAGGCGTTTTGATTTTTTATAATGCACACCCTTACTTTGGTTTTCACTATGGACAATTTTTAAAAACCACGGATTATTGATGTAATAATCCCAAGTAAAATCAATTATTTTCTCGATCGCAATAACCGGAGAAAGCCCTGAAATGTCAAGCTCTCTCTCTTTTTCGCGAATATCGTTCCAGGTATATTCCAGTACTTCAATAAACAAATTTTCTTTATTACCAAAGTGGTGATAAACCGTCTGTTTACTACACCCTGCTGCCTTAACAATATTATCTACTCTGGCCCCTTCATAACCATATTCGGCAAATTCATTAACCGCACATAGCAGCAATTTTTCCTTCAGGTTTTGTGCGTGACTGGTATCAAGATACATTCCACTTCCCCACTTCCTCTTCGTGATGGCTATCATAACCGGATTTGATCTCAGCGACAGCAAAAAGGATAAAATTCGTAATTTCATTGAGTTATCAAATTACCTGTGATCACTCTCGCAGATCAACCAACTAGATGGTTGATCTTTTTACCTGCCAGTCGCAAGCTAATCATCACTAAAGAAAACAATATTCAAAAGAGGGTTATTGTATGAAATCCACTCGTCCAGTTGCCGTGATTACCGGAGCCGCTCGTGGTATTGGAAAGGGCTGTGCGCTGGAGCTTGCTCGTGGCGGGTTTAACCTGCTGATTAACGATCGTCCCGATGCCGACAGCGTAGAAAAACTGCATATCACACAACAAGAATGTTTGGCAGAAGGCGTGGAAGTCATTTGCTTCCCTGCCGATGTCGGCGATCTCTCCTTGCATGAAGAGATGCTCGACGCGGCGCAAAACCAGTGGGGGCGTCTGGACTGCCTGCTCAATAACGCCGGGATTTCAGTGAAAAAACGCGGTGACCTCCTCGACCTCGAACCAGACAGCTTCGATCAAAACATTGCCATTAACACCCGCGCGCCGTTCTTCCTTGCTCAGGCATTCAGTAAGCGCTTACTGGCACAGCCGAAACCGGAAGCGGAACTGCCGCACCGCTCGATTATTTTCGTCAGTTCCATCAACGCCATCATGCTGGCGATGAATCGCGGCGAATACACCATTGCCAAAACCGCCGTTTCTGCCGCTGCTCGTCTATTTGCTGCTCGCCTTTGTAATGAACAAATTGGCGTTTATGAAGTGCGCCCAGGTCTCATCAAAACTGATATGACTATTCCGGCAACGGCTTATTACGACGAACTGATTGCCAAAGGTCTGGTGCCGTGGGGACGTTGGGGTTATCCGGCTGATATTGCTTCCACCGTCCGCGCGATGGCGGAAGGTAAACTGATTTACACCTGTGGTCAGGCGGTCGCCATCGACGGCGGCTTAAGTATGCCGCGCTTCTGAGGCTGAATCATGAGAGATCTGTTACAACGCCCGGATTTATTCAGTATCAATACCGCAACACTGGGCTATAAAACGCCGCTACCCGCCATTATTGATGCCTGCGCTGCACGCGGTATTGGCGCAATTGCCCCCTGGCGCAGGGAGTTGCAGGGCGAAGATCTCCAGCAGATCGCCCGTCAGCTTGCCGCCAGTAAGATGAACGTTTCCGGTTTGTGCCGTAGCACCTACTACACCGCACCGACGCTGGCGGAGCGCAAACTGGCGATTGACGATAACCGCCGGGCGCTGGACGACGCCGCTGTACTGAATGCCGCCTGTTATATGCAGGTGGTTGGCGGTCTGCCAACGGGCACTAAAGATCTATATGAAGCGCGGGAACAAGTGAAACAAGGGATTCGCCAGTTGCTGCCACATTCGAAAGATGTCGGCGTGCCAATTGCACTGGAGCCGCTGCACCCGATGACCGCAGCCGATCGTTCCTGTCTGTGCACGTTACGTCAGGCGCTGGACTGGTGTGATGAACTCGATCCCGATGGCGAATTTGGCCTCGGCGTGGCGGTAGATGTCTACCATGTTTGGTGGGACCCGGATCTCGCCAGTCAGATCCTGCGTGCCGGAAAACGCATCCTCGCGTTTCATGTTTCCGACTGGTTAGTGCCGACCACTGATCTGGTCAATGACCGTGGTATGCCGGGAGATGGCGTCATCAATATTCCGTCAATTCGTCGGCTGGTTGAAAACGCCGGATTTAATGGTGCTATTGAACTGGAAATATTCTCGCCTTACTGGTGGCAGAAAGATATTAACAGCACGCTGGATATTAGCGTCGATCGCATCGCGCATTATTGTTAAGGAATGATCATGAGTGACCAACCCGTTCTGTTCAGCAGAGTGGCGGCTTCCTGCCGCCTGACATTGAACCGTGAAGATAAATGTCATGCTATTAACGAAGAGATGATCGAATCTCTCGACCATTATTTAAATGAAATTGAAAACGACACCACATTACGATTAGTCGAATTAACGGCAACCGGCGATAAATTCTTTTGTGCGGGCGGCGATATTAAATCGTGGTCGGCCTATTCGCCATTAGATATGGGCAGAAAATGGATTAAACGCGGTAATGACGTTTTTAATCGCCTGCGAAACTTACCCCAATTAACCGTTGCGAATCTCAACGGTCATACCATCGGCGGTGGTATTGAACTGGCCTTGTGCTGCGATATTCGTATTGCCCGCCCCGGCGCGAAATTCTCTAACCCGGAAGTGATGCTCGGCATGGTGCCTGGCTGGATGGGCATTGAACGTGTGCTTAATCAGGTTGGTCCGGTGGTCGGTCGCCAGATGCTGATGCTGGGTAAACGCCTGACGGCGCAGGAAGCCCAGGCGGCGAATTTAATTGATGAAGTGGTAGAAATAGAACAGGTGGAAAGCTGGATGGCGAACCAGTTAGCGCAGCTGGAAAAATGCGGTCCGGTGGCACTGGCGCATATTAAGCAACTGATTCTGGCACTGGAAAATAAACATGCCGATTACCCGCACCAGCTACTGGCCGGATTAATGTCCGCCACTCAGGATTGCCAGCAGGCGACGCGCGCCTTTGCCGAAAAAAGTAGCGTGAGCTTCCATAATCAATAAGGAAATTGTATGCGTAAGATAACAACCGCCGAGGCACTGGCGGCGCAAATTCAGGACGGCGCAACCATTGCCATTAGCGGTAACGGCGGCGGCATGGTGGAAGCCGACCATATTCTGGCTGCTATTGAAGCGCGTTTCCTGCAAACCGGACACCCTCGCGACCTGACGCTAATCCACTCGCTGGGTATTGGCGATCGCGACTGCAAAGGCACTAACCGTTTTGCGCACGCAGAGATGCTCAAACGCATTATTGCCGGGCACTTTACCTGGTCGCCCAAAATGCAGGCGCTGGTAAAAAATAACACGATTGAAGCCTACTGCTTTCCTGGTGGCGTGATTCAGGCACTGCTACGGGAGATCGGCGCCGGACGTCCGGGGCTTTTTACCCACGTTGGGCTGGGATCGTTTGTTGATCCACGCAATGGCGGCGGTAAGTCGAATGAATGCACTACCGACGACCTGGTAGAACTGATTGAAATCGACGGTGAAACCAAACTTCGTTATCGCCCTTTCAAAGTGGATTACGCGATTTTGCGTGGCACTTATGCCGATCCTCGAGGCAACGTCAGCCTTGAAGAAGAAGCGATTGATATGGATAGCTATTCCATGGCGCTGGCAGCACACAACAGCGGCGGCAAAGTGTTCGTACAGGTACGCGATGTGCTGGAAGCTGGCGCGATTGAACCACGCCGGGTCAAATTACCGGGCATTCTGGTTGATGGCATCGTTGAACACCGCGAACAACCACAAACCTATCTTGGCGGTTACGACCTGACCATCAGCGGCCAACATCGCCGTCTGAGTTCTAACGACGCCATTGAACTGGTTAGTCATCCGGTACGTCGCCTGATTGCCCGTCGGGCGGCACGCGAACTGGTAGCTGGCGCTTCAACCAACTTTGGCTTTGGTATTCCTGGGGGTATTCCAGGCGTAGCGCTGCGCGAAGGCGTGCCTTACCAAAGTTTATGGCTGAGCGTCGAGCAAGGCGTGCATAACGGTATGATGCTGGATGATGCGTTTTTCGGCTGCGCCCGCAACGCCGATGCCATTATTCCATCACTCGATCAATTTGAGTTCTACAGTGGCGGAGGAATCGATATCACCTTCCTCGGCATGGGAGAGATGGATCAGTACGGTAACGTCAACGTATCCCATCTCAATGGCAATCTCATTGGTCCCGGCGGTTTTCTCGAAATTGCGCAAAACGCCCGTAAAGTGGTGTTCTGCGGCACGTTCGACGCCAAAGGTAGCAAGATTGATGTAACGCCAGATGGCTTGCATATCACCCAGTCAGGTCAAATCCCTAAACTGGTTACCCAGGTGGAAAAAATCACTTTTAGCGCCGCCTACGCACAGCAAAGTGGTCAGGAAGTGTTGTATATCACTGAACGCGCAGTATTCCAGTTAACGGCAGAAGGCGTTGAATTAATTGAAATCGCGCCGGGTGTGGAGATTGAGCGCGACATTCTGCCGTATATGGCTTTCCGTCCAATTATCAAGCACCCACGCCTGATGGAAAGTAGCCTGTTTACGCCGATGGAGGATGCATGAGTCAGCTTGATGACACCATCCTTGATGCGCTGACGCACGTTACTTTCCCAAAGGGTTTTGCACAGGCAGAGCCCGCATGGGTTGTCACGGTAGACGGTGTTGATTACCCACTCTGGCAAACAGATGCCCTGGTAGTCGGCAGTGGTGCAGCAGGATTACGTGCGGCAGTTGAACTTAAACGCCGCCAGCAAAATGTGCTGATCGCTACCGCCGGGTTATATATGGGGACGTCGGCATGTTCTGGTTCCGATAAACAGACACTATTTACCGCCGCTACCGCGGGCAACGGCGACAACTTCACCAAACTGGCAGAGGCACTGGCGAGCGGTGGGGCGATGGATCACGACACCGCTTATGTCGAAGCGGTAGGTTCTCTGCACACTCTAGGCGGGTTGCAATATCTTGGTCTGGAATTACCGGAAGATCGCTATGGCGCGATTCTTCGTTATCAAACCGACCATGACGAAGCCGGGCGTGCAACCTCGTGTGGGCCGCGTACCTCAAGGTTAATGGTGAAAGTGCTGTTGGAAGAAGTACAGCGCCTCGCCATTCCAGTGTTGACCAGTGCAACAGTGATTAAACTGCTGCATCAGCGTGACGAAAACGGCGAAGACCGCGTGGCAGGGGCAATCCTCGCGACCGGTCATCGCGCCCATAACCCATGGGGGCTGGCAATTGTGACTGCGCCCAATGTGGTACTGGCAACAGGAGGGCCTGGCGAGCTTTATCGCGACAGTGTTTATCCACATAAATGCTTCGGCTCGCTGGGGCTGGCGCTGGAGGAAGGTCTGACGCTAACCAATCTGACCGAAAGCCAGTTTGGTATAGGCACGCCGCGTAGCACGTTTCCGTGGAATTTATCCGGCACCTATGTACAGGTGATCCCGTATATCTATTCCGTGGATGCTGAGGGTAACGAGTATAACTTCCTCGCGGATTACTATCGCACCACCCAGGAGCTGGCTTCAAACATTTTCCGTAAAGGCTATCAGTGGCCGTTCCACGCCACGCGGGTGATGGATTTTGGCTCCAGCTTGTTAGATATGGCAGTAGCGCAAGAGCAGCAATCAGGGCGTCAGGTATTTATGGATTTCAATCGCAATCCTGAAGCGGTGCCGGGTGACCTGCCGTTCTCATTAGATCGACTGGACGACGACGTTCGCGCGTATCTGGAAAATAACGACGCTCTGGCACCATCGCCCATCGAACGGCTGCAACGAATGAATCCGCTGTCTATCTCGCTGTATAAGATGCACGGTTACGATCTCACCACACAGCCTTTGCAGTTTGCCATGAATAATCAGCATATGAATGGCGGCATTGAAGTGGATATCTGGGGACAAACCTCCCTGCCCGGCTGTTTCGCCGTGGGGGAAGTTGCTGGCACACACGGCGTCACTCGCCCTGGTGGTGCAGCATTGAATGCCGGGCAGGTTTTTGCTGTTCGTCTGGCACGTTTTATTGGTTGCACGCAAAAGCGGAATATTGATGGAGATATAGCACAGCTGGTAGCTCCTACACTGGCTTCTATAAGAGAGATCATTACTCAGGCGCACGATAACGGGACCGGGATGCCGTTGTCGGTTGTGAGAGAAAAAATTCAGGCACGAATGTCTGACCATGCGGGATTTATTTGCCATGCCGATAAAGTCCGACGCGCCACTCGCGATGCCCTGCTATTGAGCGAATTTGTCCAACGGCATGGATTGGCTATCAAACATGTGGGTGAAGTTGCCGAGCTGTTTATGTGGCGGCATATGGCACTGACTTCTGCCGCCGTATTAACGCAATTAACGCATTATATTGACGCAGGTGGTGGTAGTCGGGGAGCACGTATTATTCTCGACAGGGATGGAAATTCTATTCCGCAAACACGAAATGGTTTTTGTGATGCCTGGCGCTTTCGTTCAGAGCGTACTGAGGATAAAAAAGATAAACTACTTATTCATTATTGCAACGGTATCTTTCACGTCAGAGAAACACCTGTTCGTGAGTTTCCTATTATCCGAGGTATTTGGTTTGAAAAAAACTGGCCTGGTTTTTTTAATGGGACAATTTACCAGCCACAGGATGAATGATATTGCAAAGGTTAATCACTATGCGAAATATAATTAGATCTATTAATGCTCTGCTTGCAGCATTGAACATTACCATTTTGGCGATCATCGTGGCATGTGTGACGTGGCAGGTGGCTGCACGATTTATATTTACTAGCCCCAGTATTTTTACAGATGAACTCAGCCGTTTGCTCTTTATTTGTCTTGGACTTTTTGGTGGGGCATACACCGCAGGGCAAAACCGGCATCTGGCGATTGACCTGCTACCTATGATGCTGAAAGGAAAAGCCCGACGTCATTTATTTTTGTGTATTCAGATTATCGTTATTATCTTCGCAACCATCATTATGGTATATGGTGGTGGGCTATTAACGATGGATACATTCGATTCAGGTCAGACCTCGCCCGCTTTAGGCTGGCAAATGGGATATATCTATATGAGCATCCCGATTAGTGGTGTACTTATTATTATATACACCATAGATATGGTTTTAACCGAACTTAAACAACCACTCTAAAGATAACAAACAACAACCAACCATAGTAGGAATGGAGAAATTATGGATTACTGGTTACCGATTATTGTGTTATTTGGTGCCTTCTTTTTTATGTTGGCATTAGGTGTACCTATTGTTTATGCCATTGGTTTATCGACACTGGCATCAATTTCCACACAACTCGATTTCAACTCAGCATTGAGTGTGGTTTCCCAAAAGTTAGCCTCCGGGTTAGATAGTTTTACGTTGTTGGCAATCCCATTTTTTATCTTGTCTGGCAACATTATGAATCATGGAGGAATAGCGCGACGATTAATCAACTTTGCCCGTATTCTCGGCGGTCGTCTGCCAGGCTCACTTGCCCACTGTAATATTCTCGCCAATATGCTGTTCGGGGCAATTTCTGGTTCAGCCGTGGCTTCGGCGGCTGCGATGGGCGGCGTCATGCATCCGCAACAGGTTAAAGAGGGCTACGACCCGGCATTCAGTACTGCGGTTAACGTTGCCTCTGCCCCGACGGGTTTGCTTATTCCACCAAGTAATACGTTAATCGTCTATTCACTGGTCAGTGGTGGTACTTCTATTGCCGCACTGTTCCTGGCGGGTTATGTTCCGGGGATTTTGCTGGGTCTGGCACTGATGGTAATAGCCGGTATTATCGCTGTACGTCGCGGTTATCCAAAACCAGAACGTCCGACTTTGCGCCAGGCTGGCGTTGCGATATGGATGGCTATCCCCAGTATTTTCCTGATTGTGTTAATTATGGGTGGCGTACTAAGCGGTATTTTTACTCCAACCGAAGCCTCCGCAATTGCGGTAATTTATACCCTTTTCCTTGCACTGGTTCTTTATCGTGAAATCTCAGTTAAAGATTTACCTAAAATATTTCTGGAATCCGTTATTACCACTGCAATTGTCTTGTTATTAATTGGTTCTTCGATGGGAATGTCATGGGCAATGTCAAACGCTGACGTTCCCTTCCTGATTCTCGATTTGCTTAACACTATTTCTGACAACCCAATAATAATCCTGCTTATTATCAATATTATCCTGTTGATTATCGGCACTTTTATGGATATGACACCGGCGGTACTGATTTTTACGCCGATATTTTTACCGGTTGTCACCGAACTGGGCATGGCCCCGATTCACTTTGGTATTGTCATGGTGCTGAACATGTGTATCGGTATTTGTACTCCGCCTGTAGGCAGTGTGTTATTTGTCGGTTGTAGTGTATCTAAATTACCGATTAATAAAATTATCAAACCTATGCTGCCATTCTATGCCGTGATGGTATTGGTGCTGGCAATGGTGACCTATATTCCGCAAATCAGTATGGCATTGCCAAGAGCACTGGGTTACTGATGCGCATTCACTAGCGGCACCTGCCGCCATATTTATTAGAAAAGGAACATCTATGAAAATAAAAGTATCCGCTGGCATTATCGGTGCTGTTCTTATGTTATCCGCAAGCCAGTCCTGGGCAGTGACATTAAAACTGAGTCATAATCAGGATAAGTCTCATCCTGTTCATAAAGCGATGGAGTTCTTTGCGAAAAAGAGCAAAGAGTACTCTAACGGTGATATTACTATTCGTATTTATCCAAATGGAACATTGGGTACTCAACGAGAAACAATGGAGCTGATTCGTTCTGGCGCTATTCCACTGGTAAAAACCAATGCGGCAGAAATGGAAGCATTTGAAAATTCCTATAAATTATTTAGCCTGCCTTATTTGTTCCGCGATCGTGATCATTATTATCAGGTCATGCAGGGCGATATCGGGAGAAAAATCCTCGACTCAACGAAAAGCAAAGGTTATTTCGGGCTGACTTTTTATGATGGAGGCGCCCGCAGTTTCTATGGCAATAAACCAGTACTGAAACCAGACGATCTGAAAGGCATGAAAGTCCGTGTCCAGCCAAGCCCTGGCGCAGTTGAAATGATCAAAGTCATGGGCGGTAACCCGACGCCACTGGATTACGGCGAGTTGTATACAGCCTTACAGCAGGGTGTGGTCGATATGGCAGAAAACAGCGTGATGGCGCTGACCACCATGCGTCACGGTGAAGTGGCAAAATCCTTCAGCCTTGACGAACACACTATGGTTCCCGATGTGGTTCTGATGAGCAATGCTGCGTTTGATAAACTTAGCCCGGAAAATCAGGCAGTTATATTAAAAGCAGCTAAAGAATCAATGAGCTATATGAAAGACTTGTGGAGCGAGGAAGAGAAACAAGAATTTGCGAAACTGGATAAAATGGGCGTGAAAGTCTACCAGGTAGATAAAGCTCCGTTTATCGAGAAAGTACAGCCAATGTACGCAAACTTCGCTAAGGACAACCCAGCCCTTGCCCCAATGCTGGCTGATATTCAGGCAGCTAAGTAATTATCTTCGTAGGGCTGCTTATTGTGGCCCTTATCGATATCTGCAAGTGCTCGCTACAAAAGCAAAACGCCGACCAATGGTCGGCGTTTTTACGTCTCGTTGAATAACGAATTATTCAGCTACTACGTTTACGATCACTTTCGCGAATACTTCGCTGTGAACCTGGAAGCTCACTTCGTGTTCGCCAGTGGTACGCAGAACGCCGTTCGGCAGACGAACTTCGCTCTTAGCCACTTCAACGCCAGCTGCAGTTACAGCGTCAGCGATGTCGCGAGTACCGATGGAACCGAACAGTTTACCTTCGTCGCCAGCTTTAGACGCGATGGTAACAGTTTCCAGTGCATTGATTTTCTCAGCGCGAGCATTAGCAGCTGCCAGAACTTCAGCCAGTTTAGCTTCCAGTTCAGCGCGACGTGCTTCGAAGAATTCAATGTTTTTCTTGGTAGCTGGAACAGCTTTACCCTGCGGTACCAGGAAGTTACGAGCATAGCCCGCTTTAACGTTTACCTGATCACCCAGGCTACCCAGGTTTGCTACTTTATCAAGCAGAATAACTTGCATTACCTTATCCTCTCAAAGTCGTATTAATGGACCGTGACCGATTACTGATGGCGATCAGTGTACGGCAGCAGGGACAGGTAGCGAGCGCGTTTGATAGCGCGAGCCAGCTGACGCTGGTATTTTGCACGGGTACCGGTGATACGGCTTGGGACAATCTTACCGCTTTCGGTGATGTAGTTTTTCAGCGTAGCGATATCTTTATAGTCGATCTCTTGAACGCCTTCCGCGGTGAAACGGCAGAACTTGCGACGACGGAAATAACGTGCCATATGGCTAGTCTCCAGAATCTATCAATTCAATCTGCTCGGCATGCAAAACCATTTTGCTCAGTCCGTTCTTTGCCTTGTGGCATGAAATGAACCCCTGAACGGTTATGCGACTGCCGACCGTTATACTGTGAGTAATGGCCTGGTTTTCGTGTCCGCTAACAATAACGGGCATTTGACACCATGCCTGCCGGTGAAAGCCGGCTTCCTCCTGCACAGAACGATGCTCAAGCACGAACTGGCAGTGAGGAATTCCTGATGGACTGACCTTTCGAAGGGGAGTCCTGCACACGGTGCCGGACAACACCAGACGGTTGGTCATCAGAAATTACTCTTCAGAATCCCCAGCTTCAGCATCATCAGCGGTTTCGTTTGCGAAATCATCGCGACGCTCACGGCGCTCGTCTTTCGCTTTAACCATCGGAGATGCTTCGGTAACAGCGTGCTTGGTACGCATAACCATGCTGCGGATAACGGCATCGTTGAAGCGGAAGGTAGTTTCCAGCTCATCGATCACTTCCTGCGGAGCTTCAACGTTCATCAGAACGTAGTGTGCTTTGTGCAGTTTGTTGATCGGGTAAGCCAGCTGACGGCGGCCCCAGTCTTCCAGACGGTGGATCTTGCCTTCTGCACCAGTGATGGCAGCAGTGTAGCGCTCGATCATGCCCGGAACCTGTTCGCTCTGGTCAGGATGGACCATAAAAACGATTTCGTAATGACGCATCGAATTGCTCCTTACGGATTATTCAGCCTCCTGTCTGGGTCAGCCGAATCCCGGGGAGGCAAGGAACGTGTTAAAGGTCGGCTGAAAAATGACGCGTTATAGTACTTGTATGCCCCGCTAAACTCAAGGGCAGAGCCGAAATAAATCTCCCCTTTCGCAATTAACCTCTAAACCGCTGATTTGGAGTTCATCACACTTCATCATGGTGTTTTTTTGAACAACTGCATCAGAAATGGTCACCATCAACTTCTTTATCATTGATTAAAATTAAATCAGAAGATCATCACAGAGGAGAGCACACAAAGTCAGCCGTCGAGGAGGTATCTATGTTCAGTCGAGTTTTAGCCCTTCTGGCTGTGCTTTTGCTAAGTGCAAATACATGGGCAGCCATTGAAATCAATAACCACCAGGCCAGAAATATGGACGATATGCAAAGCTTAGGCGTGATTTATATCAATCATAATTTCGCCACTGAAAGTGAAGCACGTCAGGCATTAAATGAAGAAACAGATGCGCAGGGCGCAACGTACTACCACGTAATTCTGATGCGGGAACCGGGGAGTAACGGCAATATGCACGCCAGCGCGGATATTTATCGCTAGCACCAGGTATAACCAACGAAACATTGCCATAGTTTGCTTTGCCCCCTTCGCAGGGGGCTTTTTTTGAAAAACGGCTGCGGAATTAGACCAGTTATCTCCCGAAGAAGGAAATTTCCGCAGCGCGTGTTTTACTTCTGCCCGTAATAAGCGTTAGGACCGTGCTTACGCATGAAGTGTTTATTCATGAGGAAGCTGTCGATGTGATTCAGTTGTGGGTTAATACTGCGCGCAATCCACGCCATTTTCGCCACTTCTTCCATCACTACCGCGTTATGCACCGCATCGTGAGCATCTTTCCCCCAGGCGAACGGCCCGTGCTGATACACCACAATCCCCGGCGTATGCAGCGGCTCGGCGTCACCCAGCGTTTCGATAATCACTTCGCCGGTGTTCAGTTCATACTCGCCCTGCACCTCTTCTTCGCTTAATCCGCGCGTGCACGGGATATCGCCAAAGAAGTAGTCGGCGTGCGTGGTGCCTAGCGCCGGAATTGCCAGCCCCGCCTGCGCCCATGCGGTGGCATGAGTGGAGTGGGTATGGACAATGCCGCCAAGCGACGGGTAACGACGGTAGAGTTCGAGATGCGTCGCAGTGTCGGAAGATGGGCGATACTCCCCTTCCACCACCTTGCCGCTCATATCAACCACCACCATATCGGCCGCTTTCATGGTTTCGTAGGCAACGCCGCTGGGCTTGATCACCACCAGCCCGCGTTCGCGGTCGATAGCGCTGACGTTGCCCCAGGTAAAGGTCACCAGCCCGTAGCGCGGCAGCTCCATGTTGGCTTCAAATACCTGCTGTTTTAGCTTTTGCATTATGCCGCCTCCACCATGCCCGCTTTCGCCATGCGCGCTTTCACCCAATCACGCGCTTTCGCCACTTCTGCCGCCGGGTCTTCCGCCGTTTCGCTCCACATCTCAATCAGGTACGGCCCGCAATAGCCACTCTGTTTGAGCGTTTCGAAACAACGTTCGAAATCCACTACACCTTCGCCAAACGGCACGTTTTTGAAGACGCCAGGTTTGGTGTCTTTCACATGTACCGCGACGATATGCCCGATTCCGGCCTGCAACTCCATCTGCACATCGTTGTCCCACGCCGACAGGTTGCCGATATCCGGGTAGAGCTGGAACCACGGGTTGTTGAGATAGTGCGCGTAACCCAGCGCCTTGCTGATGGAGTTCATCAACGGATAATCCATGATCTCCATCGCCAGCGTCACCTGCGCGCGGCTTGCCATCTCAACGCTCTCTTTCAGGCCGTCACGGAAACGACGACGCGTTTCGTTATTGGCTTCCTGATAGTAAACGTCATAGCCCGCCAGCTGGATCACGCGAATGCCAACGTCCTGGGCGAACTGGATGGCTTTACGCATAATCTCCAGCCCCTGCGCCCGCACCGCGTCATCTTCGCTGCCCAACGGAAAACGACGATGGGCAGAAAGGCACATGGACGGCACACGCACGCCGGTTTCAACAATCGCATTCACCAGCGCCAGACGCTGCTCGCGGCTCCAGTCGAGGCGCGACAGGCGCTCGTCAGTTTCATCTACCGACATCTCGACAAAATCGAAGCCCAACGTTTTTGCCAGTCGCAGGCGTTCCAGCCAGCACTCCCCGGCGGGGAGCGCTTTTTCATAGATGCCAAGCGGGATTTGTTTGGACAACATATCCGCTCCTTAGCCCCACAGTTCGGCGATGGAACGTTTGAACTGACGCGCGGCTTCAACCGGAGAAGCGGCATCACGGATGCTGCGACCGGCGATAAACACATGAATTGGAATGCCTTTGAACAGCGGCAGATCTTCCAGCGCCAGGCCACCGGTGACGGTGACTTTGAAGCCCATATCGGAAAGACGTTTGATCGCAGTGATATCGGCTTCACCCCATGCCACGCCAGCGGCCTGCGCGTCACGGCTGCGGTGATAAACCACCTGCTGAATACCTGCATCGCGCCACTGTTGCGCCTGTTCCCAGGTCCAGTAACCGGTCAGTTCGATCTGCACGTCGCCGTTAAACTCTTTTGCCACGTCCAGCGCACCTTTGGCGGTGTTGATATCCGCACAACAAATCACGGTCACCCAGTCAGCGTTGGCTTCGAAGCACATACGCGAAAGGATTTTGCCTGCATCGGCAATTTTGGCGTCAGCCAGTACGATTTTGTGCGGGTAGAGCGCTTTCAGATCGCGAACCGCACGCACGCCTTCGCCCACGCACAGAATGGTACCCACTTCGATAATGTCGACTTCTTCGGCAATCAGGCGAGTGGTTTCGTAGGCGCTATCCATTGTCTGGTTGTCCAGCACGACTTGCAACATCGGTAATGACATGTTCAATTCCTTCTTAAGCTGCCGCGTTGGTGCGGTCAATGAGATCCAGTACTTCCTGCTCGGTACGGCAGGCGCGTAAACGGTCGAAATTCTCTTCATCTTCAAACAGGTTGACGATCTGCATGATGCCCACTTCCTGGTGAGTGTTGGCATCAACCGCCGCCATGGTGATGAGGATATCCACCGGATCGTTGTCGTCGTGGTTAAATTCCAGCGGCTTTTTCAGCGTTACCAGAGAGAAACCGGTTTTCTTAACGCCCTCTTCCGGACGCCCGTGCGGCATTGCCAGCCCCGGAGCGATAACGAAATAAGGACCAAACTGTTCAACGCCATCCAGAATCGCCTGGTAGTAACGCGGCTCTACCACATCTGCCGCTACCAGCAGGTCAACGCCGATTTTCACCGCTTCCTGCCAGGTATTTGCTTCGGCCTGCAGGCGGATGGATTTATTTTCAGCCAGCGAATCACGTAATTTCATGGCGCGTCCTTACTTCACATCCTGCGGGAAATGTTCTTTGATCACTTCCAGCAGTTTCGGGCCAAAGTCGGCAGGAGAGAGCATGTTGCGCACACCAACCACGTATTTGTTGCCGGTCACGGTGATTTCGCCCGCAATGTGCGTAGAAGCGATGATGATATCCGCGCCGCTCAACTCGCTTTTGTATTCGCCAACCGCGCAGCTGTTTACCGTGTGGTCAATGTTTGATTGGGTTAAAAACTGGTCCACTTTCATCTTCATGATCATGGAACTGCCTTGTCCGTTGCCACACACAGCCAGAATACGTACGGTCATAATCAAAACTCCTTATTAAGCAGACTGTTCTGCCAGTTGTTTTTCTGCATCTTCTTCTGCGCGCAGTGCGCGGCCAGCGAAGAACATATAAGCCAGTGCAATTACAATGATGACGGCCATAAAGGCGATACCGATGGAGAAGAAGCCCTGCATCATCGGCGGTGCCAGAATCGACCAGTCCGCCATACCCATCCAGGCACTCATACCGGTAAGTTTCACCGCCCAGACGCAACCAAAGATTTCGATCATCCCCATCACCAGACAAATCTTCAGCGCCGCACGCCAGCCACCGAAGTGGTTAGCGAACACGCCGATGGTGGCGTTGGAGAAGAACATCGGGATAAAGCCTGGAATAATCAGGATCGAGGAACCGCAGGCGACCAGGATGCCAACCGCAATCAGCTGACCGATGGTGCCCCACATAAAGCCCCAAACCACGGCGTTCGGCGCGAAGCTATAGATAGCCGCACAGTCAATCGCCAGAACCGCACCAGGGATCAGGCGCTGGGAGATACCGTTAAATGCTTCAGAGAGTTCCGCCACAAACATGCGCACGCCCTGAGTGATGATGAAGATCGCCACCGCGAAGGAGAAACCAGTTTGCAGGATGTACACCGTCCAGTTCACTTTGCCTGCCATCGCCTGCACGGTGTCGATACCGAAGGAGAGCAGAATGGCACCAAAGAAGATTGTCATCACAATCGCCGTGGAGACGATGTTGTCGTGGAAAATATTCAGCCAGCCTGGCAGTTTGAGGTCTTCAACGCTTTCCTCTTTTTTGCCGAGGAACGGCGCAACTTTATAGGCAATCCATGATGCAAACTGTTGCTGGTGACCGATGGAGAAACCGCAGCCGTCCGTCACTTCCTGAGTCGGCTTGTACATTATGTTGGAGGTAATGCCCCAGTAGAGCGAAACCAGAATCGCCGTGCAGATAATGGTCGTCCACATGGAGTAGCCGAAAATAAACAACGTAACGGCAATCAGCCCCGCCTGCTGGAACATGATATGACCAGTCAGCATGATGGTACGAATACCGGTAATGCGACGCAGCAGCACGTAACAGATGTTCAACGCCAGCGCTAACAACACCGCGTAACCTACCCAGCTATAGGCATCGCCCATGCGGTCGATGGTTGCCATCATCGACGCGTAAGTATCGGAAATTGCGCCGTTAATGCCGTAGACTTCGGACATTTTCGCCACCACCGGTTTGAAGGTGCTGGTGAGGATGCCGGACCCTGCCTGCAACAACATGAAACCAATTATGGTTTTAATCGTGCCTTTAATAATAACGCTGACACTTTTGCGCAGTAGGATGTAGCCCAGACAGGTCACAATACCCAGCAACAACGGGGCATTGGTCATGACCTGGTTAAAAAACACGGTAAAGATGTTGTAGAGGATCTCCATAACGATCTCCTGAAGAAGAGGTAACCGGGTATTCCACACACCCGGAATGTTGTGCACTCACTCTAATTTTCAAAAGTAATCACAACAAGATTATTTATGATTAAATGTGACGCGACCCGCAAATAATTCCACATGGATAGAATGGGATTCACACAACGAAACAACTATTCATTTAAATTCATTTAGTTAATTGAATTACACATTCCATTAAATCTTTCCACACTCAAAATCAACAACCACTTCCCTGGCAAAAAGTCAAAAAATGGTCATTGCCTTCCTGAAAAAATAGTGTCAGGATTAATCAAAACCAATCACATATTGATTCGAATTGAACTATCATGAAGGTAAATGGCGATGAGTAAAGTGAAAAGTATCACCCGAGAATCCTGGATCCTGAGCACTTTCCCGGAGTGGGGTAGCTGGCTGAATGAAGAAATTGAACAAGAGCAGGTCGCCCCTGGCACATTTGCGATGTGGTGGCTAGGCTGCACCGGGATCTGGTTGAAATCAGAAGGTGGCACCAACGTTTGCGTTGATTTCTGGTGCGGCACTGGCAAACAAAGTCACGGTAACCCGTTAATGAAACAGGGTCACCAGATGCAGCGCATGGCTGGCGTGAAAAAACTGCAGCCAAACCTACGCACCACCCCGTTTGTTCTTGATCCGTTTGCGATTCGCCAGATCGACGCGGTACTGGCGACTCACGATCACAACGATCATATCGACGTTAACGTCGCTGCTGCCGTGATGCAGAACTGTGCTGATGACGTACCATTCATTGGACCGAAAACCTGCGTTGATTTGTGGATTGGCTGGGGCGTACCGAAAGAGCGTTGCATCGTGGTCAAACCGGGCGATGTTGTAAAAGTGAAAGACATTGAAATTCATGCGCTTGACGCTTTCGACCGTACTGCACTGATCACCCTGCCTGCCGATCAAAAAGCGGCTGGCGTACTGCCGGACGGCATGGACGATCGCGCGGTGAACTATCTGTTCAAAACGCCTGGCGGCTCCCTGTATCACAGCGGCGACTCCCACTACTCTAACTATTATGCGAAGCACGGTAACGAACATCAGATCGATGTGGCGTTAGGATCGTATGGTGAGAACCCGCGCGGTATTACCGACAAAATGACCAGCGCCGATATGCTGCGTATGGGTGAAGCCCTGAATGCGAAAGTGGTTATCCCGTTCCACCACGACATCTGGTCAAACTTCCAGGCCGATCCGCAAGAGATCCGCGTGCTGTGGGAGATGAAAAAAGATCGTCTGAAGTATGGCTTCAAGCCGTTTATCTGGCAGGTTGGCGGCAAATTTACCTGGCCGCTGGATAAAGACAACTTCGAGTACCACTATCCGCGCGGTTTCGATGATTGCTTCACTATTGAACCGGATCTGCCGTTCAAGTCATTCCTGTAATCTGTCGTTTATACCGGATAGCGTGGAGAAGTTCGCGCTATCCGGCGTAGTATTTCCTGGCTATTTCAAATATCATCTAAAAAAATCAAATTTTATCGGAATAGCTCATGACTGAAGCACAAAGACATCAAATCCTCCTGGAAATGCTCGCACAATTGGGCTTTGTGACCGTTGAGAAAGTCGTTGAGCGTCTGGGAATTTCGCCTGCCACTGCGCGACGCGATATCAATAAACTTGACGAAAGCGGCAAACTGAAAAAGGTGCGCAATGGCGCAGAAGCTATTACCCAGCAGCGCCCGCGCTGGACGCCGATGAATCTGCATCAGGCGCAGAATCACGATGAAAAAGTACGTATCGCTAAAGCAGCCTCGCAGCTGGTTAATCCGGGCGAAAGCGTAGTCATCAACTGCGGCTCCACCGCGTTTCTGCTTGGGCGGGAAATGTGTGGCAAGCCAGTGCAAATCATCACTAATTATCTACCGCTGGCAAATTACCTGATCGATCAAGAACATGACAGCGTGATCATTATGGGTGGACAGTACAACAAAAGTCAGTCCATCACTTTAAGCCCGCAGGGCAGCGAAAACAGTCTCTATGCCGGGCACTGGATGTTTACCAGCGGAAAAGGGCTGACCGCAGAAGGGTTGTATAAAACCGATATGCTGACAGCAATGGCAGAGCAGAAGATGCTGAGCGTGGTAGGGAAACTGGTGGTACTGGTTGATAGCAGTAAGATTGGCGAACGCGCGGGAATGCTTTTTAGCCGTGCCGATCAAATCGATATGCTGATCACCGGCAAAAATGCTAACCCGGAAATCCTGCAACAACTGGAAGCGCAAGGGGTCAGCATTCTGCGTGTTTAAAGATGCTGGCGGAAAAATGTCACGGCAGCATCTAACGCCTCAGGCGTAATGCGGTGACGCACGCCTGGCTGCCATGAACAGGTTAGCAGTTTATCCCGTCCCGTCTCGCTTAAGGCCTGCTGCAAACGTAGTGATTCGTCGGCAGGCACAACGTCATCGTCGAGGCCATGCCACAGCAGTAGAGGTCTGTCCCCAAGTTGTTCCAGGTGGTTTGTCGCTTCCCACTCTGCCAGCGGCGCGATAATGTTATTGAATTCATTCTGCTGTGCTGCCGTTTCAGGTATCAGCGGTGGAAACAGTGAACGGGCGAGCGATGTAAAATAGCCCGATCCCATCATGCTGGCGGTACATTTCACCGTGGGGTGGCGAGCGGTAATTCCCAGTGCCGTCATCGCGCCCATCGACGCGCCACCGACTGCCAGACGGTCATCAAGCAGCCAGTTTTCTTCGGCTATTGCCGCACGTAAAGTAGTGAATTCCTGCATACTTTGTAGCAAGATTTGCCAGAATTGATTTAACCGCCGCGCTTCGTCGCTACTAAAACGGCTACCGTGATCGGGCGCATCCGGCATGATCACCCGCAAACCAGCCTGCGCCAGCGCAACGGCAAAATAGCTATACACCAGGCTGGATGAAGTAAAGCCGTGATAAAAAATTACGCACGGTAACGGGGTATCTTTTTGCCCGACAGGATAAGCATGAAGAACGGGAATATCTGCCAGCTCGCGTGATTCTATTTCAATCATCTGTCTCTCCTTTTTGTCTGGTATGACATGAAGAAATCCTTAGCACAAGTTTCTGCTGGCGGTATTAGTTCATAATGTTGAGATGTGGGTTACGCTTTCGTCACGTTTTCATTCGAAAATCGCGTACCAGGTAACAATTCGGGAACATTCCCCCAAAGTTAAATTAATAAGGCACTACACTATGGTTAGCAGGAAACGTAATAGCGTTATTTACCGGTTTGCCAGTTTATTATTGGTGTTGATGTTAAGTGCCTGTAGCGCACTGCAAGGTACGCCACAGCCAGCACCGCCAGTAACGAACCATCCGCAAGAGATTCGCCGCGACCAGACGCAAGGGTTACAGCGAATAGGTAGCGTAAGCACGATGGTTCGGGGTTCTCCGGATGACGCTTTAGCAGAAATCAGAGCGAAAGCTGTCGCTGCAAAAGCTGATTATTACGTTGTCGTCATGGTGGACGAAACCATCGTGACAGGACAGTGGTATTCACAAGCCATTTTGTACCGTAAATAAATCAGACAACTTACATAGTCAGCTTTACATTGCTTTGCGTCCCTATGCGTTTACCTGTGCACAATAAATTACCGGCTGGAAGCCTGGGCGTTTATTACCGCGATGGAATGCCCTGCAACATGTGGGGAAACGAAAAATGGAGCTGACGATGAAACAATTACTTGCCTCACCCTCGCTGCAATTAGTGACTTATCCTGCGAGCGCCACGGCACAGTCTGCAGAATTCGCCAGTGCTGACTGCGTGACGGGCCTGAATGAAATAGGTCAGATCTCAGTTAGCAATATTTCAGGGGATCCGCAGGACGTGGAACGTATCGTGGCGTTAAAGGCCGATGAACAAGGTGCGTCATGGTACCGCATTATTACCATGTACGAAGACCAGCAGCCTGATAACTGGCGCGTACAGGCGATCCTGTATGCATGAGTGTCATCTACAGCAAATGAACAATGCCGGATGCGGCGCGAGCGCCTTGTCCGGCCTACAATTTTCACATATTTCATTGAGTTAATCGAAACCAGCGTCGCATCAGTCGTATACGCTTACACACACACTCCCCCCGTCGCCCGCAGCAATAAATCATTCTGGATCTGCTCTGACAACCGTACGCCGCCGCGCGTATCTAACATCACCTGACACCACGCCTGCGCCATTGGCGGAGAGGCATATTTCAACATTTGCGCACCGCAGCCCAGCAGGAATAGCTGATGAGTAATCTCTCGCCCCAGTTCTTCAGCTGGCTTACGCAGCTGCTGCTGTAAACGACGAACCGCGCGATCAAAATAGCGATCCTGCCCTTTCACTTCCACAAATGCTTCCGACAATAAGTCGTATACGCCCGCTTGTTTATTGAGAACGCGCAGCACATCCAGGCACATAATATTGCCGGAACCTTCCCAAATACTGTTTACCGGCATCTCCCGGTAAAGCCGCGGCAGCTCGCTCTCCTCGCAATAACCAATGCCGCCCAGCACCTCCATCGCTTCGGCCACAAACGGCATACCTCTTTTGCAGATCACAAATTTTGCCGCAGGTGTAAATAAACGCGCCCACAGAGCTTCTTTGGCATCGGCACGCCGGTCCCACGCTCGCGCAAGACGAAACAGCAACGCCGTTTGCCCTTCAAGCTGAAGTGCCATGCGACTTAAGACATGACGCATAAGGGGCTGTTGGATCAATGGATTACCAAAAACATGGCGTTGATGTGCATGATAAATCGCCAGCGAGAACGCACGGCGCATCATGGCATGGCTACCCAGGGCGCAATCAAAACGCGTCATCCCACCCATTTTCAGGATCAGACGAATTCCTTCCCCTTCCTGCCCCAACAACCAGCCAATGGCATCCTGAAACTCCACTTCGCAGCTGGCGTTAGAGCGATTACCCAGCTTATCTTTCAGCCGCTCGAGGCGAATCGCGTTGCGTTGCCCGTCAGGCAAAAAGCGCGGCACAAAAAAGCAGGACAAACCGCCCGTAGTCTGCGCCAGCACCAGATGCGCATCGCTTTGCGGCACCGAGAAAAACCATTTATGCCCCACCAGCCGATAAGAGCCATCTTCCAGGCGCTCTGCGCGGGTGGTGTTGCTCATGACATCGGAACCGCCCTGCTTTTCCGTCATTCCCATGCCAATCAACAAACCGCGTTTTTGCCCACCTGGCAATAAGTGAGAATCGTAGCGATCGCTCAGCAGCGGCGTGGTCCAGTCCTGAAACGGCGTGGGTAACATCTGTAACAACAATGGCGTGGCGGCAAAGGTCATGGTTATCGGACATAACGACCCCGCCTCAACCTGCGCATGTAACATAAAACGCGCCGCGCGCGCCACAAATGCGCCGGAGCGAGCGTCTTCTTCCCAGGCAAGATTGTGCACCCGATTGGTACATAGCGCCTGCATCAGCAGGTGCCAGGCGGGGTGAAAACGCACATCGTCCAGACGGCGTCCTTGCGCATCGTAGCGCAATAATTCAGGCGGATTCACATTCGCCAGCCGCCCCAGTTCAAGGGATTCAGCCGTTCCTAACTGCTGACCAATACTGGCTAGAAAATCGCTATCCCAGCCAGCACCTTCACGCGTTACCGCTTCGCAGAGCGCGCCATCAGACAGGTATAAGTTGCTGTTATTTAATGGTATAGGTTGATTAAAAACGGTGTGAGTTTGCCAGTGCACTGTGTCTCCCTCCATCAATGGCAGTCACCTTTAGTATGGTCACTGCCATGGATTCCTGACAGAAAGAGATTGCTAAAACATTCTTAGCCAGCAATGTAATGCGGAACGAAACGAGAGGTGTCTTTGGTGATCAGCGTGTTATCTTCACGGATCCCCATTCCGCACGCTTCATCATCGACAATCCAGCTACCGATGAGTGTGTAGCTATCGCCAAATCGCGGCAGAGGTTGAAACGCCTGGTAGATCATCGGTTCATCGGCGTAATCACCATCAGCGTGGTCAACGACGTTATTCTGACCGTCGAAAATGGTGACGTTGCCGCCTTCGCGCGAGTAGATCGGTTTACGCACATAGCTTTCGCCAGCGGCAATCTGCGGTTTTTCACCTTCAAACCAGGATGCAAGAAGGTTAGGATGACCAGGGAAGAAGCGCCAAAGCAGCGGCATTAGCCCTTTATTACTCAAGATACTTTTCCATAACGGCTCCACCCATTGCTCGCGACGCTTGCGCAGCAGCGGACCGTTATCGTCACGCATCATCCACTCCAGCGGATACAGCTTAAATGCACGCTGGATGACATTATCATCAAGATCGGTCAGTACGCCGCCGACGCCCAAACCGAGATCTTCAATGTAGATAAACCGCGACTCCTGCCCTGCCTGCTGGGCGCAGTCCTGCAAGTACAGCACGGTAGTCCTGTCTTCATCGGTGTCCTGACAGCAGCAAAAATAAAACGGTTCCCGACTGTAAAGCTCACTAAAGCGCGACATCAGGCGTTCCTGAATGGCATTGTACTGATCGGCATCACGCGGAATAATGCCGCTGCGCCGGGCATCCTCCAGCCACAACCACTGGAAATAAGCCGACTCATACAACGAGGTCGGCGTATCGGCGTTGTACTCCAGCAGCTTCACCGGCGCATTGCCACACCAGGCAAAATCCATCCGGCCATACAGCGAAGGATCGCGTGCGCGCCAGCTTTCGGCGATCACATCCCAGTACAACGGCGGGATCGCCAGTTGCGTCAGGATCTCTTCGTCTTTAACCGCGCGATCCACCACCTCAAGGCACATCTGATGCAGTTCCGCAGTCGGTTTTTCGATCTGCTCTTCAATCTGGCGCAGAGTAAAACGGTAAGCCCGACTCTCATCCCAATAGATTTCATTGTCGATGATATGAAAGTCGAAACCGTTGTTAGCGGCGATCTGGTCCAGATCCCGTCGCACAGGAACGTTGTGTCTCAGCATGATTAGCCTCCCCAATGCCCACGGGCGCTGGAAGAACGACCATAGCCGCCGCGCGAAACGGTTGACGCTTTTTTGGTGGTAAAGCCGCCTGAAGAGTAAGACTCTTTTTTGCCAGAACCGGAGCGCCAGGAGTAATCACCGGAAGTGTTGCGCCAGACGGGGCGGGAAGCAAATGAGGATCCGCCGCTGTTATAAACAAACTGCTCATCGCGATCTTTACGAATAACCCGGCTTAACAAAAATCCAGATATTACCGGGATCCAACTCTGTTCAACGTTGTCGTAGTAACAATTTTCATACTTAGACTGACAGTTCTGCTGAGTCATATTCTTCGGAACATCGGCATAAAACGCCGCTTTGGCGTTATTCCAGCCACGCGCGCAAATGTCGGCATTATTACCGTCATCAATACAATCCTGCACTGTCGAGTAAAACGTTCCGTCGCCGTCGTTATCGACATCGCTACTTTCACTCCATCCTTTGACTATTAAAAAAACGGCACCGCCCATTAGCACCAACGTTAAGTATTTTTGTGCGTAGCGATTGCGGCGCGGCTCAAAAGGATTATGCGGTCTTCCAATGCGACTGATCGCTCCGTGACCAATTTTACTGTTATTTCTTGATTTGCGTTTTCTGGCCATGATCGTCCATTACCATGTCATACAAGCTGCGTTAAAAATACCGCCAGCCAGCGCGGCGGTTCCCATAAACATTCCTGCTGCGGTATTGTGATTAATAATTTTTTCGCTTAATGCGGGCATATAAAGTCTGACACCAGCAAAAACGAGTAACTGAATCACCAGTGCAATCCCGCCCCAGGCGAAATAGTCTGGAATACTCACCGCATTGATTGCCGCACTGGATAATGGGATAACGTAACCTAACAATGTACCACTGAACGCCAGTGAAGCCGCGGTATTATTGTTTTTGATTAACTGCCATTCGTTGTGCGGTGTAATTTTAGAATAGATAAAAAGAAAAATAATCACCATAGCCACGCCAATAAAAAAATAGGCGCTAAAGGCAAGAAGTGAATCCAGTATATGCATTGTAAACGTCCTTGTAATTAACCAATAATATGAAGTGATGTCAGCGGGATATCGACACCCAACGCGCGCGAAAATAACCACTCTGGCTCGCCGAGATCGTTAAAAGATTCCTCACCATTTAACAGCAAATATTCGTAAGTATCTTCGGTTACTTGGCGTTGGTAGCCCATGGTAAAATTATGGACCTCCCATTTGGCATGGTTTTGATTTTCTACTTTTTCCAGCATGTAGACGGGTTCGATATTTCCCGGTTCTTCGCTGTTAAAAAATCGCTGCCAGCGTTTTTCCTGCCAGTTTAAGATCATTGCCCCCATCACTTTGGCGTTGATCGCCTCGCGCCAGTGACTCTCTTTACTGATACCGTAGCTCTCTTCATAGACAAAGAGCTTGATATCATCAATGTCATCAATATCTTCGCCGCCGGTGGTATTGATTTGCAGAAATTCATCGCCTGAAGTGTAGTAGCGGAAAATCTGACTACCGCCGCCCAGATCGATGTGGCTGACAGCGGCTACCGTAAATTCCTCACCCGGCAGCGCAATCAGCAATTCATCTTCCAGCAAACGAAACGCTAACGTGTCGAGCGTAAAGCCACTATTGAGATGAAGTCCCAGCGGACCGCGAGCGATAGCAGGCTTATTATCCTTGCCAAACAGACGCTGGAAAAAACCAGACATATTTTATCCTTAAAATAGTTGCCAGCCTTTTAGCGAGGCTGGCAAAAAAATTACTCGCCCTGTTGGCGTTGCAGTCTTGCTAATACATCCTGGGCGCTACTTTTATTGCTACCGCCAATTCCGGCTTCCGCCAGCTTTTCATCAAGATCGCGACCGTCTGCGACTTTTTCCAACTGTGCAGCAGCATCCAGGCGAGCCTGACGTTCGGCCTGACGCGTTTGCAGGCGTTTTAAGGATTCTGCCGCTGTCGAAACGCTGGAAGATGCGCCAACGGTAGAGGTTGTTACAGCCTGTTGTGCACGCTGCATGGCTTCAGTGGCTTTAACGACTTCCATTTGCTGCTCAAACTGAGCGATACGCTGCGCTGTCGCTGTAACTGCTTTTTCCACGCCATCACGGGAGACTTCCAGATTCGACAACACTTGCTCTTCAGCGGTAATGAGATTCTCAAGGCGCGCGATTTCTTCAGCAACTTCGTTAATCAACGACGGATTAACGTTCTTGCTTAACGCTTCCAGCGCACGGGCTTCCAGACTGGCTTTGCGCTCACGTAAATCTTTCAGCTTATCGTGACTTAATTTCACCCGCGCCAGCAGATCAACGCGAGATTTTCCGGCTTTATCGAGTTCAGCTTTAGCGTCACGAATATGCTGTTCCAGCATGCGCACGCCCTGGGTTTCTTCAATGGATTCTTCCGCCTGGGAGATAAACGATTTCCCCAGCGTAAATAAACTTTTTAAAATTCCCATAAATACCCGTCCTTGTAATTAGTGTGAATATTCTTCTGTAATTTCAGCCAGATCCAATGCGTTATCTACCAGCGAGGTTATCTCAAGCAGGATATCTTCAAGAGAAGATTTAAGCGATAACGCCCCGAAAACAATGTAATACTCTTCCTGTTGCACGCTGGAGATTCCTACCGATGACAACGGCATCATCTTCTGATTTCTTAATAAGAAGGTATTAAATTCATCTGGATTGCTGATACTACTTACCGGACAAATAAAGGTTTCGATAATCATTTGGCGGGAAGTAAAAAGAATATTGATTTGCAAATCGCCATAATCATTCATTTTAATAATTAATGCGCTCTCGCTATTTGTCACATCAATATTTTGTTCAGGTACAGTTTGCAGCGCCGTCGCCAGCGCCAACGGATTCCATGTCATATATTATTCCATATAGATTTAGTTTAAATATTAATAAAATGAATATTTGCAGTACGTAATTATCTTACCAGCTATAGACAAAAAAAAACCATCCAAATCTGGATGGCTTTTCATAATTCAGACGAACTAGCTGCGCTGACGAACCGCTTCAAATAAGCAAATTCCGGTTGCAACCGAAACGTTCAGGGAAGAAACACTTCCTGCCATTGGGATGCTGATCAACTCATCGCAATGTTCACGGGTCAGGCGACGCATACCTTCACCTTCCGCGCCCATCACCAGCGCCAGGCGTCCGGTCATTTTGCTCTGATAGAGTGTATGATCCGCCTCGCCTGCCGTACCGACGATCCAGATATTCTCTTCCTGCAACATACGCATGGTGCGCGCAAGGTTAGTCACCCGAATCAGTGGAACGCTTTCTGCCGCGCCGCAGGCTACTTTTTTCGCCGTAGCGTTGAGCTGTGCGGAGCGATCTTTCGGCACAATCACCGCGTGAACGCCAGCAGCGTCCGCGCTACGCAGGCACGCGCCGAGGTTGTGCGGATCGGTTACACCGTCGAGGATCAGCAGGAACGGTTGATCGAGCGAAGCGATCAGATCCGGCAGATCGTTTTCCTGATACTGACGTCCTGGCTTCACGCGGGCGATAATGCCCTGATGCACGGCACCGTCGCTTTTCTCGTCGAGATATTGGCGGTTTGCCAACTGGATAACCACGCCCTGAGACTCAAGGGCGTGAATCAGCGGTAACAGACGTTTATCTTCACGGCCTTTTAAAATAAAGACTTCCTGAAAACGTTCAGGGGCGCGCTCCAGCAGGGCCTGCACTGCGTGGATGCCGTAAATCATTTCGCTCATTAATGTACTCGTTGTTTACGTTTTGCCTGATGCACTACGTTTATCCGGCCTACATGATCTCTGCAATATATTGAATTTGCGTGATTATGTAGGCCGGATAAGGCGTTCACGCCGCATCCGGCATGAACAAAGCGCATTTTGTCAGCAATCTAACCCTCTTCTTTTAAAGAGGGTATTGATCACTCTGCCACTTTTTTCTTCGCCGCACGCTTCGCTTTGGTCGCTGCGGCTATTTTCTGCGTTTTCGCCGATGGCTTTTTCGCTTTTCTCGCGTCTTTCTTCGCCGCTTTCGGCTTCGTTTTTTT
Source organism: Escherichia sp. WS33 (assembly GCF_046486385.1). Taxonomy (NCBI): domain Bacteria; kingdom Pseudomonadati; phylum Pseudomonadota; class Gammaproteobacteria; order Enterobacterales; family Enterobacteriaceae; genus Escherichia; species Escherichia sp. WS33. The sequence continues at coordinate 91,386 of NZ_JBJQLJ010000013.1, forward strand.
CTCACCGCGGAAGGCGCTGTCTGGCTCAAAGTTTACCTTTTTACCGACCTGACGACGCTTGCCGCCTTTTTTGCCTGCATCGCCTTTTTTCGCTTTCTCGCGCGCCGTTTTACCGACGTTGCGCGGTGCGCGTTCACTGGAGATCAGACTAAAGTCGATTTTGCGCTCGTCCATATTAACCGCTTCGACGCGAACTTCCACGCGATCGCCCAGGCGATAAGTCTGGCCGCTGGATTCCCCCATCAGGCGTTGCCCTACCTGGTCAAAGCGATAGTAGTCATTGTCCAGCGAAGAGACATGGACCAGACCATCAATGAACAAGTCGTCCAGACGGACGAAGAAGCCAAAGCCAGTGACGCTGGAAATTACGCCTTTAAAGACGTTACCTACCTGGTCGAGCATGAAGTCACACTTCAGCCAGTCAGCGACATCGCGCGTTGCTTCGTCGGCACGACGTTCCGCCATCGAACAGTGCTGACCCAGTTGCAACATCTCTTCCATCGAATAATGGTAGCCGCCGGTTTCAGTGGTGTTGCCCTGATGCCCCTGCTCTTTCGCCAGCAGATATTTAATGGCGCGGTGCAGCGTCAGGTCAGGATAACGACGAATCGGCGAAGTAAAGTGCGCATAGGACTGCAATGCCAGACCGAAGTGACCACGGTTTTCTGGATCGTAAATCGCCTGTTTCATCGAGCGTAGCAGCATGGTTTGCAGCATTTCTGCATCAGGACGGTCGGCAACCGACTCCAGCAGTTCCGCGTAGTCACGCGGTTCCGGCTTGTTACCACCCGGCAGCTCCAGCCCCAGCTCCGCCAGCACTGAACGGAAAGAGGTAATCGCTTCGGTGCTCGGCTTGTCGTGAATACGGAACAGTGCCGGTTCTTTCGCTTTCTCAACGAAACGCGCCGCCGAGATATTCGCCAGAATCATGCACTCTTCAATTAATTTGTGCGCGTCGTTACGCTGGGTCTGTTCGATACGTTCAATACGGCGTTCAGCGTTGAAAATGAACTTCGCTTCTTCGCTCTCAAATGAGATCCCACCGCGTTCTTCACGGGCTTTATCCAGCACTTTATAGAGGTTATGCAACTCTTCGAGATGCTTAACCAGCGGGGCGTACTGCTCGCGCAGATCCTGATCGCCCTGCAGAATATGCCAGACTTTGGTGTAGGTCAGACGCGCGTGAGAGCTCATCACCGCTTCGTAGAATTTGTAGCCCGTCAGGCGGCCTTTCGACGAAACCGTCATCTCGCACACCATACACAGGCGGTCTACCTGCGGGTTGAGCGAGCACAGGCCGTTAGAGAGCACTTCCGGCAGCATCGGGATAACCTGCGAAGGGAAGTACACCGACGTACCACGATTACGCGCTTCTCTGTCCAGCGGCGTTGGCGGACGCACATAGTAGCTGACGTCGGCAATCGCGACCCATAAACGCCAGCCGCCGCCGCGTTTTTTCTCGCAGTAAACTGCATCGTCAAAGTCACGGGCGTCTTCGCCATCAATGGTGACCAGCGGTAAATCGCGCAAATCGACACGGCCCGCTTTTGCTTCTTCCGGCACTTCTTCTTTCAGCCCGGCAACCTGTTGCTCAACAGCCTGCGGCCAGATGTACGGAATTTCATGGGTACGCAGAGCGATATCAACCGCCATGCCGGTGCCCATATTATCGCCAAGGACTTCGACGATTTTACCCACCGCTTTGGTACGGCGAGTCGGGCGTTGGGTCAGTTCAACAACCACCACAAAGCCCATCCGCGCGTCCATGATCTGATCGGGCGGGATTAAGATATCGAAGCTCAGACGGCTGTCGTCAGGAACCACAAAGCCGACGCCCGCTTCGGTAAAGTAGCGACCAACAATCTGGCTGGTTTTTGGCACCAGTACACGGACAATACGCGCTTCACGACGACCTTTACGGTCAGCGCCCAGCGGCTGCGCCAGCACCTGATCGCCATGAATGCAGGTTTTCATCTGCTCGCTGGAGAGATACAAATCATCTTTACGCCCTTCAACCCGCAGAAAGCCGTAGCCATCACGGTGGCCAATAACGGTACCTTTCACCAGGTCGAGGCGTTCCGGCAGCGCATAGCACTGACGACGAGTGAAGACCAGTTGACCATCGCGCTCCATCGCGCGCAGGCGGCGACGCAGGCCTTCAAGCTGCTCTTCGCCTTCAATGTGCAGTTCTACCGCCAGCTCATCACGGCTGGCCGGTTTTTCACGTTTGGTTAAATGTTCGAGGATAAATTCCCGACTAGGGATGGGATTCGCGTATTTTTCAGCTTCGCGTTCCTGGAAAGGATCTTGTGACATCTCGGTTCCTCCGTTGTCATCTCTGATGAAGATTTTCGTCACTCCACCAGCAATAATTTATAAAGCGGTTGATTCTCTTCAACCAAATCGGCAAGCGTGTAGTTATCCAGTTCCGTAAGAAAACTTTGCACGGCCTTAGAAAGCGCCTGTTTCAACCGACAGGCAGGTGTAATGTGGCAAAACTCACTGCTGCAATTCACCAGCGATAAGGGCTCCAGCTCGCGCACCACATCACCAATACGTATCGCACTCGCCGGTTTACCCAGGCGAATGCCGCCATTTTTTCCACGAACAGCAGTCACGTAGCCGGCACGACTAAGTTGATTGATTATTTTGACCATATGATTACGGGAGACGCCGTAGACGTCAGTCACTTCAGAAATACTGGTCATCCGCCCTTCTGGCAATGACGCCATGTAGATCAGCGCACGTAATCCGTAATCAGTGAAACTCGTTAACTGCACATCAACCTCAAAAGGGAAATCGGGAAAAAATACATTTATATTGATGATAAACCAGCCACAAGCTGTGTCGCTAATTTATTTCAGTTCGGGGAAGGAAAAAAGCGAGGATTTAACACTGTGTCGGATAGCGTAATGGCTTAACCGACACAGCAATGTATCACACTGTTAGCCCGGCAGGCAAAATATCTGCCAGGCGTACCAGAATTACGCGTCGAACGGATCGCGCAGAATCATGGTTTCAGTACGATCCGGACCGGTAGAGATGATATCGATCGGCACACCAGTCAGCTCTTCAATACGCTTGATGTAGTTCAGCGCCGCCTGCGGCAGACCGCTACGATCTTTCACGCCGAAGGTGGATTCAGACCAGCCCGGCATGGTTTCGTAAATCGGCTCTACACCTTTCCAGTCGTCAGCTGCCAGCGGAGTGGTAGTCACTTCGCGACCATCCGGCATACGGTAAGCCACGCAGAGTTTAACCTCTTTCAGGCCATCCAGAACGTCCAGTTTAGTCAGGCAGAAGCCAGACAGGGAGTTCAGCTGTACCGCACGACGAACGGCAACGGTGTCCAGCCAGCCGGTACGACGACGACGCCCCGTAGTTGCGCCGAATTCGTTACCCTGCTTGCAGAGGAACTCGCCAGTTTCATCAAACAGTTCGGTCGGGAACGGACCTGCACCTACACGAGTGGAGTAAGCTTTGAGGATACCCAGAACGTAATCAACATAACGCGGGCCCAGGCCGGAACCGGTCGCCACGCCACCAGCAGTGGTGTTGGAAGAAGTTACGTACGGATAAGTACCGTGGTCGATATCCAGCAGCGTACCCTGCGCACCTTCAAACATGACGAAATCGCCACGCTGACGCGCCTGGTCGAGCAGGTCAGAAACGTCAACCACCATAGAAGTCAGGATGTCGGCAACAGCCATCGTATCATCCAGAACTTTCTGGTAATCAACCGCTTCAGCTTTGTAGTAGTTAACCAACTGGAAGTTGTGATATTCCATCACTTCTTTCAGTTTTTCAGCGAAGGTTTCTTTGTCGAAAAGGTCGCCAACACGCAGACCGCGACGTGCTACTTTATCTTCATAAGCAGGCCCGATACCACGACCGGTGGTGCCGATCGCTTTCGCGCCACGCGCTTTCTCACGCGCGTTATCCAGCGCAACGTGATAATCAAGGATCAGCGGACATGCTTCAGACAGCAGCAGACGCTCACGAACGGGGATGCCACGGTCTTCCAGTTCTTTCATCTCTTTCATCAGCGCGGCCGGAGACAGCACAACACCGTTACCGATGATGCTGGTTACATTCTCGCGGAGAATACCTGATGGAATAAGATGGAGAACGGTTTTTTCACCGTTGATTACGAGAGTATGGCCTGCGTTGTGACCGCCCTGGTAGCGTACAACATATTTAGCCCGTTCAGTCAGAAGATCGACGATCTTACCTTTACCTTCGTCACCCCATTGGGTGCCCAGTACGACGACGTTGTTACCCATTTTTCAAAATCACCGTTTGCTTAAAAATGGATTCTACCATCGCTTTTTCAGAGTTACAGCACTTTTTGCACTCAAAAATGACCTCGATCAGTCTGTTTTTTGTTCAGCCAATCGTTTTCCTCAACATGTAGTAGACCACAACGCCCGCAACCACAAGTCCACCGCCAAAACGACGTAAAATATTATCGGGCAAATTGGTCATCGCAGAGATCATCTTCTTCCATGCCTTCGGGTAAAGCATCGGCCCTAAACCTTCCAGTACCAAAACCAGGGCAAGCGCCAGCCAGATTGTCGAATTCATTCATTATCCTTATAGAAAAAGAAAACCACCGACATCCCTGAGGATGCGGTGGCTTTATTGACCTGTACCGCAGTCGTTATATTAACGCGTTGCGGAAGTCGGCGTCTTCATGTAGCGGAAGAAATCGCTATCCGGGCTCATGACCATCACGTCCTGATTGCCAGAGAAGCTGTTCTCATAAGCACGCAGGCTACGGATGAATGCGTAGAAGTCCGGATCTTTACTGAATGCATCAGCAAACAGTTTGGCTGCTTCGGCATCGCCTTCACCACGCATGATGCGGCCCTGACGCTCAGCTTCTGCCAGCGTTCTGGTCACTTCATAGTCGGCAGTCGCGCGCAGTTTTTCCGCTTCTTCCTGACCTTGTGAACGGTGACGACGCGCTACCGCTTCACGCTCGGCGCGCATACGGTTGTAGATCGCTTCAGACACTTCGGTCGGCAGGTTGATCTGCTTGATACGCACATCGACAACTTCAATACCCAGCGCCGCCATACTGTTCGGGTTGATGACCGGAACTTTGCCCTTCGTCTCAGCCGTTACGCGCTCTGCCGCTTCGGCAATGGCGTTATCCGCTGCCGGGGTAGTAACTTCATCTTCTGTACCCGCAGAACCGGAGTTCAGCGCGTCACGTACTTCGAGGGTCAGACGACCACGGGAATCGGTGACGATGTCTTTCACGTCCAGGCGACCAATTTCAGAACGCAGACGGTCAGAGAACTTACGTTTCAACAGCACTTCCGCTTGCGAAATGTCGCCACCACCCGTTGCCAGGTAGTAACGGCTGAAATCGCTGATGCGCCATTTGATGTAAGAGTCGACGATCAGGTCTTTCTTCTCTTTGGTCACAAAGCGGTCGGCCTGGTTGTCCATGGTCTGAATACGTGCGTCGAGCATTTTCACCGTTTCAATGAACGGTATCTTGAAATGCAGACCCGGCTCATAAACCAGAGGTTTGTTGTCATCGTCACGCAGTACCTTACCAAAACGCAGCGTAATACCGCGCTCACCTTCTTTGACGACAAAGACAGACATGTAAAGCACTACCAGCACGATGATGATAATCGCGATAACTGACTTACGCATCGTTATTCCCCCTGACGCTGGTAGTCGTTACGCTGCGCGTTGGCGCGGCGTTGGTCCATAATATCGCCCTGACTGGTGGACGACGTGTTGCTTGCTCCACTGGTTGTGGAGGAAGAGGCTGGCGGCAAACGCAGCAGATTGCTGGCACCGTTATCGCTCTTCGCCGCAGGGGCGTTACCACCTTTCAGCATCTGGTCTAACGGCAGAACCATCAGGTTGCCACCTTTATCGTTAACCAGCACTTTGCGGGTGTTACCCAACACTTTTTCCATCGTCTCGATATACAGACGCTCGCGAGTAATTTCCGGCGCGGCTTTATATTCCGGCAGAAGTTTAGCAAAGCGCGCCACTTCACCCTGAGCTTCCAGGATGGTCTGGGCCTTGTACGCACGCGCCTCTTCGAGGATACGTTGCGCCTGACCGTTCGCACGCGGCTGAACTTCGTTGGTATACGCTTCTGCTTCACGAATGTATTGCTGTTCGTTTTCACGCGCGGCAATCGCATCGTCAAACGCCGCTTTTACTTCTTCCGGCGGACGAGCAGCCTGGAAGTTGACGTCCAGCAGCGTGATACCCATGTCATACGGACGGATAGTCTCTTCCAGTTCGCGCTGAGTATCGCTACGAATCACGGTACGACCTTCCGTCAGAATGCGGTCCATGGTGTATTTACCGATAACCCCGCGCAGGGCGCTGTCGGTAGCCTGACGCAGACTGTCATCCGGGCTGGTCACGCTATACAGATATTTTTCCGGATTGGTAACGCGGTACTGCACGTTCATCTCAACGCGCACTACGTTCTCGTCCGACGTCAACATCACACCGGAAGCGGCCAGTTCACGCACGGCTTCCACGTTTACCGGTTTGACTTCGTCGATAAACGTCGGTTTCCAGTTCAGACCCGGCTCAACCAGATGGCTGAATTTACCAAAGCGTGTTACCACGCCGCGTTCGGCTTCTTTAATGGTATAGAAACCACTGGCCGCCCAGATAATGACAATCGCTGCCGCTGCGATGGTAACGACACGACCGCCAAGCTGCGGGCGCGGGCCTTGCGATGAACTGCCACCGCCAGATCCGGTGCCTTTACCGCCGCCCAGACCACCGAGCTTTTTGCTCAGTTTGCGGAAGATATCATCTAAATCAGGTGGCCCTTGATCGCGACCGCCTTTGTTTCCATTTCCCTCAGAGTTGCCGCCAGGTTTGCTGCTTCCCCACGGGTCGCGGTCTTGTCCGTTATTACCGGGCTGATTCCACGCCATGTTTGTGCTCCATATTTGTTATGCGGTGATCCCTGTTGTCTTTCGACGCCAGAGGATATGACTCCACGCTTCAGACGCTACGCCGTTAGATCAGGTAATCGATCAACGCCGGTTCTTGTTTACAGAGGCGACGCCAGTCAACGATCGGCATACGAACTTGCAGACTTACGCTGCCGTCCTCCTCCATCCACTCTTTTTCTATTGCCTGAAGCTGATAAAAACGACTTCTCAGACGCCCTTCCTGCGGTGGCAGACGCAATGTATGCTGCGCCACCTCGCCGGAAAGCCGCTCCGTCAAAGCCTGAAAAAGCTGTGGTATCCCCGCTCCGGTCTGTGCGGAAAGCCAGACACGGATCGGTTTGTTCTCTTCGTCCCGATCAATACGCGGTTCGAAATCTTCCAGCATATCGATCTTGTTCATCACCAGCAGGGTTGGGATCTCGTGAGCGTCGATCTCTTCAAGAACCGTATTCACCGCTTCGATGTTTTCTTGTACACGCACATCCGCCGCATCAATGACGTGCAGCAGTAATGTGGCTTGCCGCGTCTCTTGTAACGTGGCTTTAAATGCTGCAACCAGATCGTGCGGCAGGTGGCGAATAAACCCTACGGTATCTGCCAACACGGTTTCACCGACATCTGCAACGTCAATACGCCGCAACGTCGGGTCGAGGGTGGCAAACAACTGGTCTGCCGCGTAGACCCGCGCTTCGGTGATGCGATTGAAAAGGGTAGATTTACCGGCGTTGGTATATCCCACCAGCGAAACAGTAGGAACGTCGGCTTTGATACGCGATTGCCGCCCCTGCTCACGCTGCTTTTCAACTCTTTCCAGGCGCGACTGTATCTGCACGATGCGATTACGCAACAAACGACGGTCGGTTTCGAGCTGGGTTTCACCCGGACCACGCAAACCTATCCCGCCTTTCTGTCTTTCAAGGTGGGTCCAGCCACGCACCAGGCGCGTAGCCAGATGGCGCAGCTGCGCCAGCTCAACCTGCAACTTACCCTCATGGGTACGCGCACGTTGGGCGAAAATATCTAAAATAAGGCCGGTGCGGTCGATAACACGACACTCGCACAAACGCTCCAGGTTACGCTCTTGCGCCGGGCTCAGGGCATGGTCAAAAAGAACGACCGAAGCACCCGTCGCTTTGACAGCTTCCGCAATTTCAACTGCTTTACCTTCACCTACAAAATACTTTGGGTGCGGCGCTTTACGGCTACCGGTAATCACCTGCAATGCTTCGACACCGGCGGAAGAGACCAGAGATTCAAACTCCTGGAGGTCTTCCATATCTTTGTCTTGCGTAAAATAGATGTGTACCAGTACCGCCTGCTCACCAGCATCATAACGGTCAAACAAGCGTATAACCCTCTAAATAGATCAGCGGGGAACGCAGGATCGCTGGCTCCCCGTGTAAAAAAACAGCCCGAAACCTTATTCGGTTTCTTCGCTGTCCTGTTGCGCGGAAGTATTCTGCGCGCTGCTACCATGATGGTAGTTACTGCTGGTACCGCCACCGGCGTTGTTACTGTGATGAGAAACCGGACGAGACGGGACAACAGTAGAAATCGCGTGCTTGTAAACCATCTGGCTGACCGTGTTTTTCAACAGGATCACGAACTGATCAAAAGACTCGATTTGCCCTTGCAGCTTAATACCATTCACCAAATAAATAGAAACTGGAACACGTTCCCGACGCAGTGCGTTCAGGAACGGATCTTGTAAAGATTGCCCCTTAGCCATTCTCTCTTTTCCTTATATGCTTATTTGTACTTTGAACCTTTCGATTCTGAAAAAATTGCGCACGATACGTCTCAATTGTACACATTCAGCCTGCGATAGCACCAACAACCTGTAATACTTCGTCACGCGCCTGTTCTGGTTTTTCACTGTCAAGCCAGTGAACCCCTTCCCAACCACGCAGCCAGGTTATCTGCCGCTTCGCCAACTGTCTCGTGGCGCAAACACCTCGATAAACCATTTCATCGTATGAGATTTCGCCTTCAAGGTAAGACCACATCTGGCGATAACCCACGCAACGAATGGAAGGCAAGTCCGTATGCAAATCTCCTCGGGCAAAAAGCGCCCGGACTTCTGCTTCAAAACCTGAAGCCAACATCTGATGAAAACGCTGCTCAATGCGTTGATGGAGCAGTTCACGGCTCGCCGGGGCGATGGCGAACTGATGCACCTGATACGGTAGAGCGTCTCCTGACGTTTGCGTCAGTTCCGTTAAAGTTTTACCCGAAATGAAAAAAACTTCCAGTGCCCGGGAAAGCCTTTGTGGATCATTTGGATGAATCCTTGCTGCCGCAACCGGATCTACCTCCTGAAGTTGACGATGCAATGACTCCCAACCTTGCTCTGCCGCCTGTTGCTCAATTCTGGCCCGCACTTCCGGGTCTGCCGACGGTAGCGGCGACAACCCTTCCAGCAATGCCTTGAAATACAACATCGTACCGCCCACTAACAGTGGGATCCGCCCCGCCGCGGTGATATCGGCCATTTCCGCCAGCGCATCGCGGCGAAAATCAGCAGCCGAGTAAGCCTGCGACGGATCGCGAATATCCAGCAATCGGTGCGGCGCGGCGAGTAACTCTTCAGCGTTCGGCTTCGCCGTCCCGATATCCATCCCTTTGTAAATAAGGGCAGAATCAACGCTTATCAACTCTACTGGTAAAATTTTACGCAGCTCAATGGCTAACGCCGTTTTACCGGAGGCCGTCGGCCCCATCAAAAAAATCGCCTTAGGCAGGCTCGCCTTACTGATATCACTCATCTTTCAGGGCTTTTATCGCCGGATGTAAATCAACAGATTGTAACAGACCACCCGGCGGCGTTTTCACAAGTTGCGGACATAACCGTTCCACGTCCGCCAGCAGGGTTATGGCCTGTGCCATTGACCACTGCGCATGTTCGCTCATCAGATTTCGTGCAATCCACTGCGCAATATTGCCAGGTTCGAATACGGACTGCTTCGCCAGGTAGCCTATCAGTTCAGGAATCAAGATTTGTAAATTTTGTTGGCGTAAGGGTAAAGGCACGGCCCTGATGGTCACATGCTGTGCATCTGACTGGAAATCAATACCCAATTCCGCCAGGGCAGACTGCGCTTTTTCTAATGCCGATTTTTCTTCGCCAGAAACTTTTAGCCGCAACGGAATCAGCAACGGCTGGGCGCAAACTGGCGCTTCACCCGGCGTCAGTTGCGCCTGACGCAGCCAACGTTCTGCCACTGGCAAGGCTAAAAGTGAAATGTTGCCGTCGCGCTCCAGCAACGCACAGTCGGAATGGACGATAGTCAGTACCCGACCAAAACTCTGACTGTTCGCCGCAAGTGCAGGTTCCTGCGGTTCCGGCGCTTTTGGTTTTTGCATCGGCGCGGGCGTTTGCAAAAGCTGGCGATACACTTCACCTTGCTGTTTCTGGTAGCCTGGCTGCGCATTCGGCCAGGGGGCAGCCGGACGACTGCCTGATGCTGGCGCAGGAGTGTAACGCGGAGCTACCGGCTCCCGAGCTGCCGGTTCTGCAAAGTGATTGCGCCCCGCCGCCACGCGGTTTTCCGGGATGGCACGCGGTGCAGGTTGGGGTTCATCGTCCAGCGGTAGCGGCGTTTCCAGTTGCTGCTGTAACACGCTCAGCACGCCTTGATAGATAAAGTCATGCACCAGACGCGACTGATGAAAACGCACTTCGTGTTTGGCGGGGTGCACGTTGACGTCCACCTGATGTGGGTCGATCTCCAGATACAGCACAAATGCCGGTTGCTGATCGGCCCCCAGTTTGTCTTCGCAGGCCTGGCGGATCGCGTGATTGATCAGGCGATCGCGCATCATGCGACCGTTCACGTAGCAATACTGAATTTCTGCCAGTGCGGGCGTGGTGTGATTTGGATCGGCCACCCAGCCGCGTAGCGTGAGATCGCCGTGTTGCCATTCAATCGCCAGCGCTTGTTCAAGAAAAGCGGTGCCGCAAATCGCGCCTAAGCGCCGTTCTTTTTGCCCGCCTTCCGGCACTGCGCGGTACTGACGCACAATTTTACCGTTATGCGACAGGTTGATCGTGACGTCGAAACGCGCCAGCGCAATGCGGCGGATGATCTCATCAATGTGGTTAAATTCGGTTTTCTCGGTGCGCAGGAATTTGCGCCGCGCCGGGGTGTTGTAGAACAGATCCAGCACCTCCAGCGTCGTCCCCACAGGATGCGCCGCCGGTTTTACCGTCACGTTCATATCGCGCCCTTCGGCATAGGCCTGCCAGGCTTCCTGCTGTTCTGCGGTGCGTGAAGTGAGCGTCAGGCGGGAAACCGAACTGATACTCGCCAGCGCCTCACCGCGAAAGCCCAGGCTGATAATGGCTTCGAGATCGTCCAGAGAGGCGATTTTACTGGTGGCATGACGCGCCAGCGCCAGCGCCAGCTCATCTTTTTTGATACCGCAGCCGTTATCACGAATGCGGATAAGTTTCGCCCCACCGCGTTCGATATCAATATCGATACGCGTCGCGCCTGCATCGAGGCTGTTTTCCACCAGTTCTTTGACTACCGACGCAGGTCGCTCGACCACCTCACCTGCGGCAATCTGGTTCGCCAGTTGTGGCGGTAAGACCTGAATTGGCATCAATCGTCCTTAGTTTGGCAGCGTGCGATCTGGCGTCGTCACCGTACTGGCAGTTTGTGCCGTTGCCCCCTGCGGCGCAGATTGCATCGGATGCGCAAGGAAATAATTGCGCAGGCCTTTGTAAATGGCTTCTGCCAGCTGTTGTTGGTAATCGTCGCTCGCCAGCAAACGTTCTTCGCTGTTGTTGCTGATAAAACCGGTTTCGACCAGTACTGACGGGATATCCGGCGAACGCAGAACGCCGAGACTCGCGTGTTCTGGTCGGCGTTTATGTATTTCGCCAATGCGTTGCAACTGACTGATCATACTGGTCGCTACATCATACCCTACCCGTTGGGAATGACCGAACTGTAAATCCAGCACCGCCTGGCTTAAATAGGGGTCAGACTGACTGTTCGCCAGCACATCACCCGCCCCACCCAGCAGCTCCGACTGTTTCTCGTGCTGCTCCAGCCAGCTGGCCATTTCGCTGTTGGCGCGACGGTTAGAGAGCACCCATACGGAAGCGCCAGTCGCACTGCGGTTCGGTGCGGCATCAGCGTGAATCGACACGAGGAAATTGGCGTTTTGCTTACGTGCCACATCACTGCGCCCCATCACCGAGATAAAGTAATCCCCGTCACGGGTTAAAACGCCCTTAAACATCGGATCGTCATTGAGCAAAGTACGCAATTTACGCGCGATGGCGATGGTGACATTTTTCTCCCGCGTACCACCGGGGCCGATAGCGCCAGGGTCCTGACCGCCGTGTCCGGCATCAATAGCGATGATAATTTTATCGCCAGTGTTAGCCGTCGCGCGCGCTGCCGGACGCGTTACCGTATTACTGCTGATAACACCCGTAGTGCGGTTACTTTCCGTTTTAAACGGATTGCGCGCCGGTTCGCTGACGCGCGGTGCGACAACCGCAGGCGTTTCAACGCGTTTCGCAACCACGGGCGGCGGAGGAGGAGGTGGCGGCGCATCGGCGTTAATCGTAAAGACGACAGTGTAATTGCTGCCATTCTGCCGCTTCACCGCTTCGGTTTTACCGTTTTCGGTAAGATCGACCACCAGCCGTAGCGTTTGTGCATCTTTAGGCGTTCCAGAGCGAATCGCCTTCACCAGATTATTGCCGCTGAACAACAACGGCAGTCCCTGAATCACGCCCGTTTGTTTGATATCGAGCGCCACGGTGCGTTTGCTTTGATGGCTAAACGCATAATCAGGATCGCCAATAAAACTCAACGTTATCCGCGCCTGTTGATTACCGTTAGAAACCTGAATATCAGAGAGCGTCGCGGCACCCACCGGCGTGCACAGCAGCAGCAGCGTCGCTACCAACCAATTTCTGATGCGATACATCATCCCGCCACCTTTCAAAGGTTAACCGGCTAAACGCGCCAGCAACAATTCACCCGCAGAGGAAACCGCACTCACGCGCGCCTCACGGCCTTGTGCCTGATAATCAATGTGTATTTCGACATCCGGGTCAGGAAGAACACCAGTACCTTGTTGTGGCCACTCCACCAGGCAGATGGCATCGTTGGCAAAATAATCGCGAATCCCCATAAACTCCAGCTCCTCGGGATCGGCAAGGCGGTACAAATCAAAGTGATAAACCATTAAATTGTCGAGCGTATAGGGTTCGACCAGCGTATAAGTGGGGCTTTTGACATTACCCTGATGACCCAGAGCTTGTAAAAAGCCCCGGCTAAAGGTGGTTTTACCTGCGCCTAAATCGCCATACAGATAGATTACGGTTGCGCCATCGCAGGCTTTCGCTACCCGCTCGCCCAGGTCTAATGTTGCCTGCTCATCAGGGAGCGGAATTACTCGATTCATCATGGTTTTTATCAGTCACTTCCGGGTTAACAATACGCTGTAGCGTGGAAAAGAGATCGGTTGCCAGCATCCCGCGCGTTCCAAAACGCGCCGCCAGTACGTCAGCTGCAGCACCGTGCGCGACACAGCCCGCACAGGCGGCATCATACGGCGACAGTTTTTGCCCAAGCAATGCGCCAATAATACCAGAGAGCACATCGCCCATGCCGCCGCTCGCCATGCCTGCATTTCCGGCATCAATAATGCCTAAAGCGTCAGGATGGGCGGCGACCACGGTTCCGGCACCTTTCAGCACCGCTACGCCGCCATAACGTTGTACCAGACGTTTGGCGCAATGTAAGCGGTCACTTTCAATTTCAGCGACGGAACAGCCTAACAACCGTGCGGCCTCGCCAGGATGCGGCGTGATCACGCGATTGTGACGCTTATCGGGATTGATTGCCAGCAGGTTCAATGCATCGGCATCCCACAACATCGGTTTGCGAAAATTCTCAACTTTTTGCAGTGCTTTTTTCCCCCACTCTTGCTGGCCCAGACCGGGACCAATCACCACCACATCGGCCCATTCCAGGCTTTCGGTAAGAGAGTCCATCGTCAGTTCATGCACCATCAATTCCGGTCGTGCAGTCAGCAGCGGCGCAATGTTTTCACTGCGGGTCAGTACTCGGACTAAACCAGCACCAGCACGTAGCGCCGCTTCCCCCGTCATACGAATAGCCCCCGCCGTGCCGTGATCGCCACCGATAATTACCAGCCGCCCGTGATCGCCTTTATGCGAAGTCGGGCGACGCGGTTTTAGCCAGTGAGAAAGTTGTTCTGCCGAAAACCGCTGAATTTTCGTCTCCTGACCTGCCAGCCAACTATCCAGCCCCAGTGAGTCAAAATGCAGTTGTCCGGTAACATCCCGCGCTTTTCCAGTGAGCAAGCCTGGTTTCAGCGCAATAAAAGTGATGGTGTGATCGGCGTTGATCACCGCGCCTGGCGTAGCGCCAGTTTCAGCCAGCAGGCCGGAAGGGATATCAACCGCCACAATCGGCGCAGGATGGGAATTAGCGTGGTCGATTAACTGGCTAATGGATTCGCGGGGCGCTTGCCGCAAACCGGTACCGAGCAGCGCATCAACAATCAGATCTACCGATTCGGGCCAGACAATATTCGAAGCATGGATCTCGCCACCCGCGTTTAACCATGCTTCGCGTGCCAGCGCGGCCTCTTCCGGCAACGGTTTGTCGCTCTCCTGGGCCAACAACGTGACCTCAATGCCGACCGCTTTGGCCAGTCGCGCGACCACGTAGCCATCGCCGCCGTTATTACCATGACCGCACAGCACCAGCCAGTGGCGGGCGTCAGGATACGCCGAACGACACACCTGGAATGCGGCCTCGCCAGCGCGAAGCATCAGCTCATAGAGTGTGAGCCCCAGCACATCTGCCGCCTCGCGTTCTCCGCGGCGGATATCGTCGGCGTACCAGACGGTGTGTGGTATACTTACGGGGTTTTTCTTCATTGTATGGTCCGTCATGTCAGAGCCCCTCGATCTCAATCAGTTAGCGCAAAAAATTAAACAGTGGGGACTGGAACTGGGCTTTCAGCAGGTAGGTATTACCGATACCGATCTCAGCGAGTCCGAGCCCAAACTGCAAGCATGGCTGGACAAACAATACCACGGCGAAATGGACTGGATGGCACGTCACGGTATGCTGCGCGCTCGCCCCCATGAGTTATTGCCCGGTACGCTGCGCGTGATCAGCGTGCGGATGAATTACCTTCCTGCTAACGCCGCATTTGCCAGCACGCTGAAAAACCCCAAACTCGGCTATGTTAGCCGTTATGCGCTGGGCCGTGACTATCACAAACTTCTGCGCAACCGACTCAAAAAGCTGGGCGAGATGATTCAGCAACATTGTGTTTCGCTGAATTTTAGACCGTTTGTCGATTCTGCGCCTATTCTCGAGCGCCCGTTAGCTGAAAAAGCTGGGCTCGGCTGGACAGGTAAGCACTCACTTATCCTCAATCGCGAGGCCGGTTCTTTCTTCTTTTTAGGCGAATTGCTGGTCGATATTCCGCTGCCCGTGGATCAACCAGTCGAGGAAGGATGCGGTAAATGCGTGGCCTGTATGACGATTTGCCCGACCGGTGCCATCGTCGAGCCATATACCGTCGATGCTCGCCGCTGTATCTCTTATCTCACCATCGAACTTGAAGGGGCGATCCCGGAAGAGTTGCGACCGTTAATGGGAAACCGTATTTACGGTTGCGATGACTGCCAGCTTATCTGCCCGTGGAATCGCTATTCACAACTCACCACAGAAGAGGATTTCAGCCCGCGTAAGCCGCTACACGCACCGGAACTCATTGAGTTATTCGCCTGGAGCGAAGAGAAGTTTTTAAAAGTCACGGAAGGATCGGCGATTCGTCGTATTGGTCACCTGCGTTGGCTGCGTAATATCGCCGTAGCATTAGGCAATGCCCCTTGGGATGAAACGATTTTGACAGCGCTGGAAAGTCGTAAAGGTGAGCACCCACTTCTCGATGAGCACATAGCGTGGGCGATTGCGCAGCAAATAGAGAGACGAAATGCGTGCATAGTCGAAGTGCAATTGCCGAAAAAACAGCGTCTGGTTCGGGTGATTGAAAAAGGGTTACCGCGTGACGCCTGATTCATCCACAGCTTGTGAATAAAAATAAAAACGCATTGCAATTCAAGACGAATAAAATCGTCAAGTGATCGACTCGACAAAACGGAATCTTAATTTTTAACTTATCTATCAATAGGTTAAAAAAATACTATTCACCGTGCGAAGTTTCTTTGAAATTAAGATTACAGCCTGAGGCTGTGGATAACTCTGTTTACAAGAGTTTGTCAGAGACAACGAAAACCAGCAATAACGCATCGCATCGCTGTGGATATTTTATTGAGAGAAGAATTTGGAGCGGGAAACGAGACTCGAACTCGCGACCCCGACCTTGGCAAGGTCGTGCTCTACCAACTGAGCTATTCCCGCTTGGGTGGTCTGTGCCTTACAGCACTTTCAAATTTTGGAGCGGGAAACGAGACTCGAACTCGCGACCCCGACCTTGGCAAGGTCGTGCTCTACCAACTGAGCTATTCCCGCTTGGGTGGTCTGTGCTTTGCAGCACTTTTCAAATTTTGGAGCGGGAAACGAGACTCGAACTCGCGACCCCGACCTTGGCAAGGTCGTGCTCTACCAACTGAGCTATTCCCGCGTACTACTTAATTTTGCTTTCGTAATTTTCGCATTTCTGCGTCGTTACGGGAGGCGCATTATACGAGAAATCTTTCCCTCTGCAACCCCCCAAAAAAGTTTTTTTTGCGTTTTTATCTCAAGTGCTGAAATTATCAGCAAGACGTTCAATTTAGCGTCAAAATCACGCCGCCGCAAGTGGATTCCGGCGCTTACGTGACCAGGAAAAATTTTACAGCTTGATAAAATGCTCGCGGTAGTAAGCCAGCTCCGCCACCGATTCACGGATATCATCCATCGCCTGATGCGTCCCCTGCTTGGTAAAACCATCCAGAATTTCCGGCTTCCAGCGGCGCGCCAGCTCTTTCAGGGTGCTGACATCGAGATAACGGTAGTGGAAGTAGGCTTCCAGCTCCGGCATGTATTTAAACAGGAAA
Source organism: Escherichia sp. WS33 (assembly GCF_046486385.1). Taxonomy (NCBI): domain Bacteria; kingdom Pseudomonadati; phylum Pseudomonadota; class Gammaproteobacteria; order Enterobacterales; family Enterobacteriaceae; genus Escherichia; species Escherichia sp. WS33. The sequence continues at coordinate 108,411 of NZ_JBJQLJ010000013.1, forward strand.
CGACGGTCCTGACCGATGCTGTTACCGCAAATCGGCGATTTTCCCGCAGGCACCCACTGTTTTAAAAATTCGAGCGTTGCCAGTTCAGCTTCCCGATCGCCCATCGTGCTCGCTTTCACGCGCTCTACCAGCCCGCTGGCGGTATGGGTGCGCACGTTCCAGTCATCCATCAGCGCCAGCTGTTCATCAGACTGGTGTACTGCAATGGTCGGCCCTTCTGCCAGAATATTCAGGTTGGCATCGGTCACCAGCGTGGCAATCTCAATAATGCGATCGCGCTCGGGATCCAGACCGGTCATCTCAAGATCGATCCAAATCAGGTTGTTTTCATTGGCACTCATGCTATTTTCCACCCATTCACAGTGACTATATTGATCCACAATTGCGTGTATCATAGATGTTTTGCCCATCAGGGGCGACCAGGAGTCTGTACGATTGAGTAAAAATAAACTCTCCAAAGGCCAGCAGCGCCGCGTGAACGCCAATCACCAGCGTCGTCTTAAAACGTCTAAGGAGAAGCCCGACTACGACGACAATCTGTTTGGCGAGCCTGATGAAGGTATCGTCATCAGCCGCTTTGGTATGCACGCTGATGTGGAATCCGCCGATGGCGACGTTCACCGCTGCAATATTCGCCGTACCATCCGTTCGCTGGTAACCGGCGACCGCGTAGTCTGGCGTCCGGGTAAACCGGCGGCGGAAGGCGTAAATGTCAAAGGGATCGTGGAAGCGGTGCATGAGCGCACCTCAGTGTTGACGCGTCCGGATTTCTACGACGGCGTGAAACCTATTGCCGCCAACATCGACCAGATTGTCATTGTCTCCGCCATTTTGCCGGAGCTGTCGCTCAATATTATCGACCGTTACCTGGTGGCCTGCGAAACCTTGCAGATTGAGCCGATTATTGTGCTCAATAAGATAGACCTGCTGGACGACGAAGGCATGGCGTTCGTCAACGAGCAGATGGATATCTACCGCAACATTGGTTATCGCGTATTGATGGTTTCCAGCCATACTCAGGATGGGCTAAAACCGCTGGAAGAGGCGTTGACCGGGCGCATCAGCATTTTTGCCGGCCAGTCTGGCGTCGGCAAATCCAGCCTGCTGAACGCGTTGCTGGGGCTGCAAAAAGAGATCCTGACCAACGATGTCTCTGACAACTCGGGTCTCGGTCAGCACACCACGACCGCCGCACGACTGTATCACTTCCCGCACGGCGGTGATGTGATTGATTCCCCTGGTGTGCGTGAGTTCGGCCTCTGGCACCTGGAGCCGGAACAAATCACTCAGGGCTTTGTCGAATTCCATGACTATTTAGGTCTGTGTAAATATCGCGATTGCAAACACGATACCGATCCGGGCTGCGCTATCCGGGAAGCGGTTGAGGAAGGAAAAATCGCGGAAACCCGTTTCGAAAACTATCACCGTATTCTGGAAAGCATGGCGCAGGTAAAAACGCGTAAAAACTTTTCTGATACGGATGACTGACAATTAAGCTAACCGTCGTTAGAATCGTCCCCTTTTTTTCAGGATCCGGCATGTAGGCCGGATCAGGAACGACAAAACAATGGCCTGGAGGCTACCTTGTTAAATTCATTTAAACTTTCGCTACAGTACATTCTGCCGAAACTATGGCTTACTCGCCTGGCGGGTTGGGGCGCAAGCAAGCGGGCAGGATGGCTGACAAAACTGGTTATCGATCTGTTCGTTAAATACTACAAGGTCGACATGAAAGAGGCGCAAAAGCCGGACACCGCCAGCTACCGCACCTTTAACGAATTCTTTGTCCGTCCGCTGCGTGACGAAGTACGCCCAATCGATACCGATCCGAATGTCCTGGTCATGCCTGCCGATGGCGTTATCAGCCAGTTGGGTAAAATCGAAGAAGATAAAATCCTGCAAGCCAAAGGCCACAACTACAGCCTCGAAGCCTTGCTGGCAGGCAACTATCTGATGGCGGACCTGTTCCGCAACGGTACGTTTGTGACCACTTACCTCTCCCCGCGTGACTACCACCGCGTACACATGCCGTGCAACGGTATTCTGCGTGAGATGATCTACGTGCCGGGCGATCTCTTCTCCGTTAACCATCTCACCGCTCAGAACGTGCCGAATCTGTTTGCCCGTAACGAACGCGTGATTTGCCTTTTCGATACCGAATTTGGCCCAATGGCGCAGATTCTGGTCGGAGCGACGATTGTTGGCAGCATTGAGACGGTCTGGGCGGGCACCATTACGCCGCCGCGCGAAGGTATCATCAAGCGCTGGACCTGGCCTGCCGGGGAAAACGACGGTTCTGTGGCACTGCTTAAAGGCCAGGAAATGGGTCGCTTTAAACTCGGTTCCACCGTTATCAACCTGTTTGCACCGGGTAAAGTGAATCTGGTTGAGCAACTGGAAAGCCTGTCTGTCACGAAAATTGGCCAGCCGCTGGCAGTATCTACCGAAACCTTTGTTACGCCAGACGCTGAACCTGCCCCGCTTCCTGCTGAAGAGATCGAAGCAGAACACGACGCCAGCCCATTGGTTGACGACAAAAAAGACCAGGTCTAATCCATCAAAGGAAACGCTGACGTGCGCCTGATTATCACTTTTCTGATGGCCTGGTGCCTCAGTTGGGGGGCGTACGCCGCGACGGCCCCCGATAGCAAACAAATCACCCAGGAACTGGAGCAGGCAAAAGCGGCGAAACCCGCGCAGCCAGAAGTCATAGAGGCACTCCAGTCTGCCTTAAATGCGCTTGAGGAACGAAAAGGTTCCCTTGAGCGCATCAAACAATATCAGCAAGTTATCGATAATTACCCGAAACTCTCCGCTACTCTGCGCGCACAATTAAACAACATGCGTGACGAGCCGCGCAGCGTGTCGCCGGGAATGTCTACCGATGCGCTGAATCAGGAAATTCTCCAGGTCAGCAGTCAGTTGCTGGATAAGAGCCGTCAGGCCCAGCAAGAGCAGGAGCGCGCCCGCGAGATTGCCGATTCACTGAATCAACTGCCGCAACAGCAAACCGATGCCCGCCGTCAGTTAAATGAGATCGAGCGCCGCCTGGGAACGCTTACCGGCAATACTCCGCTCAATCAGGCACAAAATTTCGCGTTGCAGTCTGACTCCGCACGCCTGAAAGCGCTCGTTGATGAACTGGAACTGGCGCAGCTGTCTGCCAATAACCGTCAGGAATTAGCGCGCTTGCGCTCAGAGCTGGCGGAAAAAGAGAGCCAGCAACTGGATGCGTATTTGCAGGCCTTACGTAATCAGTTGAATAGCCAACGTCAGCTTGAGGCGGAGCGGGCGCTGGAAAGTACCGAATTACTGGCAGAAAACAGTGCCGATTTGCCGAAAGATATCGTCGCGCAATTCAAAATTAACCGCGAACTATCGGCGGCACTGAATCAACAGGCGCAGCGGATGGATCTCGTTGCCTCGCAACAGCGCCAGGCCACCAGCCAGACGTTACAGGTCCGGCAGGCGTTGAATACGCTGCGTGAACAGTCGCAATGGCTGGGCTCGTCCAACCTGCTCGGCGAAGCGTTGCGGGCGCAGGTGGCACGGCTGCCGGAAATGCCAAAACCACAACAACTTGATACCGAAATGGCGCAGTTGCGTGTGCAACGGTTACGTTATGAGGATCTGCTTAATAAACAGCCGCAGCTAAGGCAAATTCATCAGGCCGACGGTCAGCCGCTGACCGCCGAGCAAAACCGTATTCTGGAAGCACAGCTACGCACTCAGCGTGAGTTGCTGAACTCATTGTTGCAGGGTGGAGACACGCTACTGCTGGAACTGACCAAGCTGAAAGTCTCCAACGGGCAACTGGAGGATGCGCTGAAAGAGGTGAACGAAGCGACGCACCGCTATCTGTTCTGGACCTCTGACGTGCGCCCGATGACTATCGCCTGGCCGCTGGAAATCGCCCAGGATCTGCGCCGCCTCATCTCGCTGGACACCTTCAGTCAGTTGGGTAAAGCCAGCGTGATGATGCTGACCAGCAAAGAGACGATTTTGCCGCTGTTTGGCGCGTTGATTCTGGTCGGTTGCAGTATTTACTCGCGCCGCTATTTCACCCGTTTTCTTGAACGTTCGGCGGCGAAAGTCGGCAAAGTGACTCAGGATCACTTCTGGCTGACGTTGCGCACTCTTTTCTGGTCGATTCTCGTCGCGTCACCGCTGCCGGTGCTGTGGATGACGCTGGGTTACGGCTTGCGCGAGGCGTGGCCTTATCCGCTGGCGGTCGCGATTGGCGATGGCGTAACGGCCACCGTGCCGCTGCTGTGGGTAGTGATGATTTGCGCCACCTTTGCCCGCCCGAACGGCTTGTTTATCGCTCATTTTGGCTGGCCGCGCGAACGTGTTTCCCGTGGGATGCGCTACTACCTGATGAGCATCGGGCTTATTGTGCCGCTGATTATGGCGCTGATGATGTTCGATAACCTCGACGACCGTGAATTCTCCGGTTCGCTGGGACGGCTTTGCTTTATCCTCATTTGCGGTGCGCTGGCGGTGGTCACCCTCAGCCTGAAAAAGGCCGGGATCCCGCTGTACCTCAACAAAGAGGGCAGCGGCGACAACATTACCAACCATATGCTGTGGAACATGATGATTGGCGCACCACTGGTTGCCATTCTGGCGTCAGCGGTGGGTTATCTGGCAACGGCGCAGGCACTGTTAGCGAGGCTTGAAACCTCGGTTGCCATCTGGTTCCTGCTACTGGTGGTTTATCACGTTATCCGCCGCTGGATGCTGATCCAGCGTCGCAGGCTGGCGTTTGACCGGGCGAAGCATCGCCGGGCAGAGATGTTAGCGCAACGCGCGCGTGGCGAAGAGGAAGCGCATCATCACAGTAGCCCGGAAGGGGCAATTGAAGTCGATGAAAGCGAAGTCGATCTCGATGCCATCAGTGCGCAATCCTTGCGGCTGGTGCGCTCAATTTTGATGTTGATCGCCCTGCTTTCTGTCATTGTGCTGTGGTCAGAAATCCATTCCGCTTTCGGCTTCCTCGAAAATATTTCGCTGTGGGATGTCACCTCCACGGTACAGGGCGTAGAAAGTCTGGAGCCAATTACCCTCGGTGCGGTGCTGATTGCCATTCTGGTGTTTATCATCACCACGCAGCTGGTGCGCAACCTGCCCGCGCTGCTGGAACTGGCGATTTTGCAGCACCTGGATTTAACGCCGGGTACGGGCTACGCCATCACCACCATCACCAAATATCTGCTGATGCTGATTGGCGGGCTGGTCGGCTTCTCGATGATTGGTATTGAGTGGTCGAAATTGCAGTGGCTGGTTGCCGCGCTCGGTGTTGGTCTCGGTTTTGGTTTGCAGGAGATTTTCGCCAACTTTATCTCTGGCCTGATTATCCTGTTCGAAAAACCGATTCGCATTGGCGATACGGTAACGATCCGCGATCTTACCGGTAGCGTGACGAAAATTAACACCCGCGCCACCACCATCAGCGACTGGGACCGTAAAGAGATAATCGTGCCGAACAAGGCGTTTATTACCGAGCAGTTTATCAACTGGTCGCTCTCTGACTCGGTCACGCGCGTGGTGTTGACGATACCGGCCCCTGCCGATGCCAATAGCGAAGAAGTGACGGAAATCCTGCTCACCGCAGCGCGTCGCTGCTCGCTGGTGATCGACAACCCGGCACCGGAAGTCTTCCTGGTGGATCTGCAACAGGGGATTCAGATTTTCGAGCTGCGTATTTACGCCGCTGAGATGGGTCACCGTATGCCGCTACGCCATGAGATCCACCAGCTGATTCTGGCAGGCTTCCACGCCCACGGTATCGATATGCCATTCCCGCCCTTCCAGATGCGTCTGGAAAGCCTCAACGGTAAGCAAACGGGGAGAACATTAACTTCTGCGGGCAAAGGTCGTCAGGCGGGAAGTTTGTAATGCATGAAGCTGCCAAATGATGTCAACGTGGCTCATTTAGCAGCTTAACATCATCTTCAGTTATCACCGGCCCTGGAGAGTATCATCCATACGCATTACTTCCTGACAACTCATCGCCGGAGAGACGATGAGTTGCAGGATTTCATATGATCAGTCGAGAGCTAACTCAGGTTTATTCGCCATGCGACTGCAATAGTTCTGGTAAATCGCCATCGCTAACAGCGAGAAGAAGACAGGGCCGCCAATCATCCACAATGTGCTGTCCCAGTCTCCGGCTTCAACCACAGGTTGAATGATGGTGAAGACGTTCGCAAATGTCACCACCAGTACGACAACCACTGTCGCAATCATTGCCGACAAATGCGTTTTGAAAATCACAAACGGTCTGTCGAGATCCTGACGTGCTTTAAAGAACGGGAAAGCCAGCGCGAGGAACAGGTAAGGAAGCGTCATAGACACGTTCGCCATCAGCGTCAGCTTGTTAAAGAACGCCGATGCGGTACCGCCACCAAACGAAACCAGCAGGATGAAGACAGTAACCAACCCGCACTGCATCCACATGGCGATAGAAGGCATCCCCATCGCATTCAGGCGCGTCATCGGTTCCGGCCACAACGCTTTCGGCGTCCCCTGGATGATGGCTTTCAGCGGTGAATAGCAAAGCGTAAAGAACGCCCCGGTATAAGCGAGGAACATCGAAAGTCCGGTAATACGCGCAAACCATACACCCAGCGACAATGACGCTTCAGGTGACAAATGCAGTGCGTTACCCAGCGTCACCCCGAGGCTCTTCATCAGCACATAGGTAATATTGCCGAGGTTAACGGAACCATTACTTAATACCTGCTGCCAGTTTGTGCTGACACCCCATAAAAATATTGCCAGCGAATAACCGATTGAAATAACAATAGCGGCAAAAACAATACCTTTGGCAAAGTTCTTTTCTGGATTTTCCGTTTTATCGACCAGACCACCAACCGCTTCAATTCCGCCATAGGCAAAAATAGCAAATACCACAAACGATAGCATTGCCAGACCGGACTGATAACCTGGGTTCGGTGATGCAAGGAAATTAATATCCTGCGCGAAATGCCCACCATTTAATAACAAAATAGTAATGCTTACTAACAGCAATACTAAATTCAGACACATTACTGCAATACCGCCCACCGCAGTAATGCGGGCAATTTTATTAATCCCCTTTGAAGCAACGACGGTGACCAGAATCATCCATGCCACTGCCAGCAGACCAACCACCTGCGTAGGCTCCAGTCCAGCAATACGCCAGTGCTGGGTCATGTCGCTACCATAGAGGAATGTTGAGAACGGTACCCAAACTTTCGCGGAGGTACTCACCATCCAGATGATATAAGAGGAAAACCACATAAACGTACCAATGAAGGCAAAACGTGGTCCGACACTATTATTCATCCAGGAATAGATACCACCTTCTTCTTTGCGATAGGCAGCTCCCATTTCAGCCATCATTAAGGCGAATGGAATAAAGAATAACAATGCAGAAAATATATAAAAGGGAATCGCACTATAACCCATTAAGTAATAAGCCGATGGGCTATTGGCAAATCCAAATACGGAAGTAAAGATCATCAATATGAGTCCTATCAGACTCATCTTTTTTATCGTGTGAGGCATGAAACCATCCTTCATTTCAGCGCGTGTATAAAACGCGCCCACTGAACTGCACTGCCCAACATTGAGCGGGCAGCGTAAAAACCAATACAGAATTGATACCTGGATGATATCAAATATCCAGTCTTAAATTGTGGCCTTTAACGGAAAAATGAAAACATATGCTACAGAATGGCGCTTATCACGCCATTCTTCGCTGTTAATTCAGTAATTTTTCAGAATTATGCCCGGTCAACGCTAAAGGCGATGACTTCAGCCAGTGTCTCCGCGCCCAGCGCCAACATCACCAGACGATCAACACCTAATGCCACGCCGGAACAGTCAGGCATACCGACTTTCAAGGCTTCAATCAGATTCTGGTCAATGGGGTGCTGCGGCAAACCGCGCGCCGCGCGCTTACGGTTATCTTGTTCAAAGCGTTGTTGCTGCTCACGGGCATCCGTCAATTCATGGAAACCATTCGCCAGCTCAATACCTTTATAATAAACCTCAAAGCGTTCAGCGACCCGATGATCTTCGGTACTGATTTGCGCCAGTGATGCCTGGCTGGCTGGAAAGTGGTACACAAAGGTCGGTTTTTCTTTGCCAATATTTGGCTCTACGCCAAAGGTAAACAGCAATTGTAGCAGCGTGTCGCGGTCTTCTTCGGTATCAGCAACATTGCTCAAATCCAGTTTCGCTGCGACTTCCCGCAGTTGCGTTTTGTCGGCAGAGAGCGGGTCAATTTCCAGATAACGCAAGAAAGCTTGTTGATAAGAAAGGCTTTCTGCTGCCGGGCAGTCCAGCACCTGTTGTAAGAGATCGTCCACCTCGTTCATCAACCGGTACATATCATAGTGCGGTCGATACCACTCCAGCATAGTGAACTCAGGGTTGTGATAACGCCCCATCTCTTCATTACGGAAGCTGCGGCACAGCTGGAATACCGGCCCACAACCGGCAACCAGCAGGCGTTTCATATGGTATTCCGGGCTGGTCATTAACCAGAGATTCATCCCCTGCGAATGCCCGGGGCCAACGAAACGTGTCTCAAACGGGACCAAATGAATATCGGTTACCGTCGCCTGGCTCATACAAGGCGTCTCCACCTCCAGCACTCCACGATCGGCAAAGAAACGACGGATCTCCGCCATAATCGCCGCGCGTTTTAATAAGTTAGGAATGGATGCGCTCGGCTGCCAGGATGCCGTTTCGCTCATAGTTAAATCTCCAGTTTTTGACAAGGGCACGAAGTCTACTCGCAACGCGACGGCGAGACAAATTTTACGCAGGAATCAAACAGCGGTGGGCAGTGACTAAAAAAAGCACGATCTGATGGTTTAGTAATTAAATTAATCATCTTCAGTGATAATTTAGCCCTCTTGCGCACTAAAAAAATCGATCTCGTCAAATTTCAGACTTATCCATCAGACTATACTGTTGTACCTATAAAGGAGCAGTGGAATAGCGTTCGCAGACCGTAACTTTCAGGCACTTACCCTGAAGTACGGGGCTGTGGGATAAAAACAATCTGGAGGAATGTCGTGCAAACCTTTCAAGCCGATCTTGCCATTGTAGGCGCCGGTGGCGCGGGATTACGTGCTGCAATTGCTGCCGCGCAGGCAAATCCAAATGCAAAAATCGCACTAATCTCAAAAGTATACCCGATGCGTAGCCATACCGTTGCTGCAGAAGGGGGCTCCGCCGCTGTCGCGCAGGATCATGACAGCTTCGAATATCACTTTCACGATACAGTAGCGGGTGGCGACTGGTTGTGTGAGCAGGATGTCGTGGATTATTTCGTCCACCACTGCCCAACCGAAATGACCCAACTGGAACTGTGGGGGTGCCCATGGAGCCGTCGCCCGGATGGTAGCGTCAACGTACGTCGCTTCGGCGGCATGAAAATCGAGCGCACCTGGTTCGCCGCCGATAAGACCGGCTTCCATATGCTGCACACGCTGTTCCAGACCTCTCTGCAATTCCCGCAGATCCAGCGTTTTGACGAACATTTCGTGCTGGATATTCTGGTTGATGATGGTCATGTTCGCGGCCTGGTAGCAATGAACATGATGGAAGGCACGCTGGTGCAGATCCGTGCTAACGCGGTCGTTATGGCTACTGGCGGTGCGGGTCGCGTTTATCGTTACAACACCAACGGCGGCATCGTTACCGGTGACGGTATGGGTATGGCGCTAAGCCACGGCGTTCCGCTGCGTGACATGGAATTCGTTCAGTATCACCCAACCGGTCTGCCAGGTTCCGGTATCCTGATGACCGAAGGCTGCCGCGGTGAAGGCGGTATTCTGGTCAACAAAAATGGCTACCGTTATCTGCAAGATTACGGCATGGGCCCGGAAACTCCGCTGGGCGAGCCGAAAAACAAATATATGGAACTGGGTCCACGCGACAAAGTTTCTCAGGCCTTCTGGCACGAATGGCGTAAAGGCAACACCATCTCCACGCCGCGTGGCGATGTGGTTTATCTCGACCTGCGTCACCTCGGCGAGAAAAAACTGCATGAACGTCTGCCGTTCATCTGCGAACTGGCGAAAGCGTACGTTGGCGTCGATCCGGTTAAAGAACCGATTCCGGTACGTCCGACCGCACACTACACCATGGGCGGTATCGAAACCGATCAGAACTGTGAAACCCGCATTAAAGGTCTGTTCGCCGTGGGTGAATGTTCCTCTGTTGGTCTGCACGGTGCAAACCGTCTGGGCTCCAACTCCCTGGCGGAACTGGTGGTCTTCGGCCGTCTGGCCGGTGAACAAGCGACAGAGCGTGCAGCAACTGCCGGTAATGGCAACGAAGCGGCAATTGAAGCGCAGGCAGCTGGCGTTGAACAACGTCTGAAAGATCTGGTTAACCAGGATGGCGGCGAAAACTGGGCGAAGATCCGCGACGAAATGGGTCTGGCTATGGAAGAAGGTTGCGGTATCTACCGTACGCCGGAACTGATGCAGAAAACCATCGACAAGCTGGCAGAGCTGCAGGAACGCTTCAAGCGCGTGCGCATCACCGACACCTCCAGCGTGTTCAACACCGACCTGCTCTACACCATTGAACTGGGCCACGGTCTGAACGTTGCTGAATGTATGGCGCACTCCGCAATGGCACGTAAAGAGTCCCGCGGCGCACACCAGCGTCTGGACGAAGGTTGCACCGAGCGTGACGACGTCAACTTCCTCAAACACACCCTCGCCTTCCGCGATGCTGATGGCACGACTCGCCTGGAGTACAGCGACGTGAAGATTACTACGCTGCCGCCAGCTAAACGCGTTTACGGTGGCGAAGCGGATGCAGCCGATAAGGCGGAAGCAGCCAATAAGAAGGAGAAGGCGAATGGCTGAGATGAAAAACCTGAAAATTGAGGTGGTGCGCTATAACCCGGAAGTCGATACCGCACCGCATAGCGCATTCTATGAAGTGCCTTATGACGCAACTACCTCATTACTGGATGCGCTGGGCTACATCAAAGACAACCTGGCACCGGACCTGAGTTACCGCTGGTCCTGCCGTATGGCGATTTGTGGTTCCTGCGGCATGATGGTTAACAACGTGCCAAAACTGGCATGTAAAACCTTCCTGCGTGATTACACCGACGGTATGAAGGTTGAAGCGTTAGCTAACTTCCCGATTGAACGCGATCTGGTGGTCGATATGACCCACTTCATCGAAAGTCTGGAAGCGATCAAACCGTACATCATCGGCAACTCCCGCACCGCGGATCAGGGTACTAACATCCAGACCCCGGCGCAGATGGCAAAGTATCACCAGTTCTCCGGTTGCATCAACTGTGGTCTGTGCTACGCCGCGTGCCCGCAGTTTGGCCTGAACCCAGAGTTCATCGGTCCGGCTGCCATTACGCTGGCGCATCGTTATAACGAAGATAGCCGCGACCACGGTAAGAAGGAGCGTATGGCGCAGTTGAACAGCCAGAACGGCGTATGGAGCTGTACTTTCGTGGGCTATTGCTCCGAAGTCTGCCCGAAACACGTCGATCCGGCTGCGGCCATTCAGCAGGGCAAAGTAGAAAGTTCGAAAGACTTTCTTATCGCGACCCTGAAACCACGCTAAGGAGTGCAACATGACGACTAAACGTAAACCGTATGTACGGCCAATGACGTCCACCTGGTGGAAAAAATTGCCGTTTTATCGCTTTTACATGCTGCGCGAAGGCACGGCGGTTCCGGCTGTGTGGTTCAGCATTGAACTGATTTTCGGGCTGTTTGCCCTGAAAAATGGCCCGGAAGCCTGGGCGGGATTCGTCGACTTTTTACAAAACCCGGTTATCGTGATCATTAACCTGATCACTCTGGCGGCAGCTCTGCTGCATACCAAAACCTGGTTTGAACTGGCACCGAAAGCAGCCAATATCATTGTAAAAGACGAAAAAATGGGACCAGAGCCAATTATCAAAAGTCTCTGGGCGGTAACTGTGGTTGCCACCATCGTAATCCTGTTTGTTGCCCTGTACTGGTAAGGAGCCTGAGATGATTAATCCAAATCCAAAGCGTTCTGACGAACCGGTATTCTGGGGCCTCTTCGGGGCCGGTGGTATGTGGAGCGCAATTATTGCGCCGGTGATGATCCTGCTGGTGGGTATTCTGCTGCCACTGGGGCTGTTTCCGGGTGATGCGCTGAGCTACGAGCGCGTTCTGGCGTTCGCGCAGAGCTTCATTGGTCGCGTATTCCTGTTCCTGATGATCGTTCTGCCGCTGTGGTGTGGTTTACACCGTATGCACCACGCGATGCACGATCTGAAAATTCACGTGCCTGCGGGCAAATGGGTTTTCTACGGTCTGGCTGCTATCCTGACAGTTGTCACGCTGATTGGTATCGTTACAATCTAACGTATCGCCAATGTAAATCCGGCCCGCCTATGGCGGGCCGTTTTGTATGGAAACCAGACCTTATGTTCAAAACGACGCTCTGCGCCTTATTAATTACCGCCTCTTGCTCCACATTTGCTGCCCCTCAACAAATCAACGATATTGTGCATCGCACAATTACCCCGCTTATAGAGCAACAAAAGATCCCCGGTATGGCGGTGGCGGTAATTTATCAGGGTAAACCTTATTACTTTACCTGGGGCTATGCGGACATCGCCAAAAAGCAGCCCGTCACACAGCAAACGTTGTTTGAGTTAGGTTCGGTCAGCAAAACATTTACGGGCGTGCTTGGTGGCGACGCTATTGCTCGAGGGGAAATCAAGTTAAGCGATCCCACAACAAAATACTGGCCTGAACTTACCGCTAAACAGTGGAATGGGATCACACTATTACATCTCGCAACCTACACTGCTGGCGGCCTGCCATTGCAGGTGCCGGATGAGGTGAAATCCTCAAGCGACTTGCTGCGCTTCTATCAAAACTGGCAGCCTGCATGGGCGCCAGGAACACAACGTCTGTATGCCAACTCCAGTATCGGTTTGTTCGGCGCACTGGCTGTGAAGCCGTCTGGTTTGAGTTTTGAGCAGGCGATGCAAACACGTGTCTTCCAGCCACTCAAACTCAACCATACGTGGATTAATGTACCGCCCGCAGAAGAAAAGAATTACGCCTGGGGATATCGCGAAGGCAAGGCAGTTCATGTTTCGCCAGGGGCGTTAGATGCTGAAACTTATGGTGTGAAGTCGACCATTGAAGATATGGCCTGCTGGGTACGAAGCAATATGAATCCCCGTGATATCAACGACAAAACACTTCAGCAAGGGATACAACTGGCACAATCTCGCTACTGGCAAACCGGCGATATGTATCAGGGCCTGGGCTGGGAAATGCTGGACTGGCCGGTAAATCCTGACAGCATCATTAACGGCAGTGGCAATAAAATTGCACTGGCAGCACACCCCGTAAAAGCGATTACGCCCCCAACTCCTGCAGTACGCGCATCATGGGTACATAAAACAGGGGCAACCGGCGGATTTGGTAGCTATGTCGCGTTTATTCCAGAAAAAGAGCTGGGTATAGTGATGCTGGCTAACAAAAACTATCCCAATCCAGCGAGAGTCGCCGCCGCCTGGCAGATTCTCAACGCTCTACAGTAAAATTTCATCGGGTCCGAATTTTCGGACCTTTTCTGCGCTTTTCCTTGCTGTCATCTACACTTAGAAAAAAACCAGTAAGGAAACATTTATGCGCCTGCTCCCTCTCGTTGCCGCAGCGACAGCTGCATTTCTGGTCGTTGCCTGCAGTTCTCCTACGCCGCCGCGTGGCGTAACAGTAGTGAATAATTTCGACGCCAAACGTTATCTCGGTACCTGGTATGAGATTGCCCGTTTTGATCACCGTTTTGAACGTGGACTGGAAAAAGTCACCGCAACATACAGCCTGCGTGATGACGGCGGCCTGAATGTCATTAATAAAGGCTATAACCCTGACAGAGGAATGTGGCAGCAGAGTGAAGGGAAAGCGTACTTTACCGGCGCACCAACTCGCGCTGCGCTGAAAGTGTCATTCTTTGGTCCTTTCTATGGCGGTTATAACGTTATTGCACTCGATCGGGAATACCGCCATGCGCTGGTTTGCGGCCCGGACCGCGACTACCTGTGGATACTCTCCCGCACGCCAACCATTTCTGACGAAGTGAAACAGGAGATGCTGGCAGTCGCGACCCGGGAAGGGTTTGATGTCAGTAAGTTTATTTGGGTACAGCAGCCCGGTAGTTAGTGAGTGCTGAGTTTCAGACCAATAATCCCCAATACGATTAACGCCAGACTCGCCAGGCGCATCGGGTTAGCGGACTCACCGAGCAGCACAATGCCGGTGATGGCCGCGCCGACTGCGCCAATACCCGTCCACACGGCATAAGCCGTCCCTACCGGTAACGATTTCATCGCCCAGGCAAGTAGCGCCATACTGACTATCATCGCCGTCACAGTAATAACACTTGGCGTCAAACGACTAAAGCCGTGGGTATATTTCAGGCCAACGGCCCATACCACTTCCAGCAGACCAGCAATAACTAAGATAATCCAGGACATATCAGGCTCCGGAGAATTGGGGCCGTCCCCGGTGAAAAGAGGCGTTTGCAGGTCGTCCTGCAAAGCTGATGGTTGAACGGATATTTTGCCAGGTGGCAGGGGAATTTCAACTATTACCTTTGTGACTATCGCAAAAAAACAAACGGCACGACATAACTGTCGTACCGTTATTGCTTATTGCTGCGCTTTCGTTGCTGCACCAGAAATCGCGTTACCGCCATCAGAAATGTCTTCACCAACGCCACGCGTGGTGTTGCAGGCAGTTAATACTGTTGAAAGCACCAGAACAGAAAAGATCGCTGCAATTGTCTTCTTCACCATAACGTCTTCCTTTTAGGTAATGTTATTTATGTTTGCCTATAGCAAATTAATAATAGACAACATCGCCAAAAATGATGGAAATCTGATGATTTTTCGGAAGAGAAGAAAAATTAGCTGGCAGCGCGAGAGATGGAGTTGCCGAGATGTTTGATGTCTTCGCCGAAACCGCGAGCGGTGTTACAGCCCGTGAGCAGCGTGCTGGCAAGCAAAACAAGAACGATAAGGCGTTTCATCATCTCTGACCTGAATAAGTGATGGTGCAGCCTGCAGGCCGCACCACAACCGCATTACTTCACGCGAGAGACGTATTCACCAGAGCGGGTATCCACTTTGATGACTTCGCCGATTTGTACGAACAGCGGAACTTTAACCACAGCGCCAGTAGACAGGGTAGCCGGTTTGCCGCCAGTACCTGCGGTATCACCTTTCAGGCCCGGATCGGTATCAACGATTTCCAGTTCAACGAAGTTCGGCGGAGTAACGGAGATCGGCTGACCATTCCACAGAGTTACGATACACTCTGCCTGATCCAGCAGCCATTTAGCGTTGTCGCCAATTGCTTTTGCATCAGCAGACAGCTGCTCGAAAGTTTCGTTGTTCATGAAGTGCCAGAACTCACCGTCGTTGTACAGGTAAGTCAGGTTCATATCGACAACATCAGCGCCTTCAGCGGAATCAGTAGATTTGAAGGTTTTTTCTACGCGAGTACCGGTCAGCAGACGACGCAGTTTAACGCGAGCAAATGCCTGGCCTTTACCCGGTTTTACGAATTCACTCGCTTCAACCGCGTAAGGTTCGCCGTCTAACATGATTTTAAGACCAGCACGAAAATCGTTGCTATAGTACGTTGCCATAAGGCCCTCTGAAATTTGTTAATTGGTAGCTAAGCCACAAAATGGCGCATATTGTAACCCTAAATACCCCATCCAGAGAAGATTGGTTAACGCAACTTGCCGATGTTGTGACCGATCCTGATGAACTTCTGCGTCTTTTGAATATAGACGCGGACGAAAAACTGTTGGCCGGACGCAGCGCCAAAAAGCTGTTTGCCCTGCGTGTGCCCCGCTCATTTATCGATCGCATGGAGAAAGGCAATCCGGACGATCCTCTTTTGCGTCAGGTACTTACCTCGCAAGATGAGTTTGTCGTCGCGTCCGGATTCTCCACCGACCCGCTGGAAGAACAGCACAGCGTAGTGCCTGGTTTGTTGCATAAATACCACAACCGGGCGCTTTTGCTGGTCAAAGGCGGCTGCGCGGTAAATTGCCGCTATTGCTTCCGTCGCCACTTCCCCTATGCCGAAAATCAGGGCAACAAGCGTAACTGGCAGACTGCTCTTGAGTATGTTGCTGCGCATCCGGAACTGGACGAGATGATTTTCTCCGGCGGCGATCCGCTGATGGCGAAAGATCACGAGCTGGACTGGTTGCTCACACAACTGGAAGCCATCCCGCATATCAAACGTCTGCGGATTCACAGCCGTCTGCCGATTGTGATCCCGGCACGTATCACCGAGGCGCTGGTTGAACGCTTTGCCCGTTCTACGCTGCAAATCTTGCTGGTGAATCACATCAATCATGCCAATGAGGTAGATGAAACGTTCCGTCAGGCGATGGCTAAATTGCGCCGTGTCGGTGTCACCCTGCTTAACCAGAGCGTTCTGTTACGTGGTGTGAACGATAACGCACAAACGCTGGCAAACCTGAGTAATGCGTTGTTCGATGCCGGCGTGATGCCGTATTACCTGCATGTGCTAGATAAAGTACAGGGCGCGGCGCATTTTATGGTGAGTGATGACGAAGCACGGCAGATTATGCGTGAGTTGCTGACACTGGTGTCGGGTTATCTGGTGCCGAAACTGGCGCGAGAAATCGGCGGCGAACCCAGCAAAACGCCGCTGGATCTCCAGCTACGCCAGCAGTAACTGATTAAACAGGGAAGTTAAACATTAGCCTGATGCGCTACGCTTATCAGGCCTACATTGTGCATTGAAATTGAATGGATTTGCAATGAACTGTAGGCCGGATAAGGCGTTTACGCCGCATCCGGCAAGAGCAACAAACGCAAGTACAGCAACCTGTCATTAAACTGGGAAATTTAATCTTTGCCCGTTGCATAACCTTTAATTATTCATATACATTGCTGTTGTTACTCTTTATATAGCCAACACCAATAATTAACCTTTCTTTTCTGTTTATATAGAGTGAGTACGGCTATTTATGTTATTTTAACAACTATTACTACCAAGCCCATTTATCTGGCTTATAAATTAAAATTAATTATTTAATTGAGAAATGGTTAGGGAGAACCTACATGGCCATAAGCATCAAGGGTGTTAATACCGGTGTTATTCGCAAGAGTAATAATTTCATTGCACTGGCGCTGAAAATTAAAGAACCTCGCAATAAAGAATCGTTGTTCTTTATGTCTGTCATGGAACTGCGCGACCTGCTGATTGCGCTGGAAAGTCGTATGCATCAAAAGCATAAACTGGATGCTGCTGCACGCCTTCAGTATGAGCAAGCTCGCGATAAAGTCATTAAGAAAATGGCAGAAAACATCCCAGAAATTCTGGTTGATGAGCTTAAAAATGCCGATATTAATCGTCGGGTTAACACGCTGGAACTTACCGATAATCAAGGCGAAAATCTTACCTTCGTATTAACGCTACATGACGGTAGCAAATGTGAGTTAGTCGTCAATGAGTTGCAGATTGAAATGCTGGCGCGAGCAATCATTCATGCAATTAATAATGCGGAAATGCGTGAACTGGCATTACGTATTACCTCACTGTTAGATTTCCTGCCGTTATATGACGTTGACTGCCAGGAAAATGGCAATCTGGAATATGACACCTATTCCCAACCGGAATGGAAACATAACCTGTTCGACCATTATCTGGCGGTGCTTTACCGCTTTAAAGATGAAAGTGGCAAAGAACAATTTAGCGGCGCAGTGGTGAAAACGCGTGAAGCAACGCCGGGTAAAGAAATAGAGGCGATCACTCGCCGAATGCTTGATTTCAGCCAACGACTGAAAAAACTCGCGGGTGTGCCATGTCAGGTCTATGTTCGCACCGTAGCGGCGAATAACGCCCAACCGCTAACCCAGGATCAATGCTTACGCGCGCTGCATCACTTACGTGTTCAATCCACCAGCAAAACTGCACCACAGGCGAAATAATCTCATCTTTGCTAATGCGAGGCTGGAGCCATCCAGCCTGAAATGACTGATAACGTGATCGTTGGTCATGCCGGATGCGGCGTAAACGCCTTATCCGGCCTACAAATTCTCAAGCATTCAATCAGTTGCAATGCCTGCTGTAGATACTGTTATGGCCTGCAAGTTTTTTCCTGGTCCGGTTTCCCGGATTGCAGGCATGCCAGACACAGCGCCGTCAGGCGCTGTTTTTTTCATCCCTTCCGCGATTTTTACGCCGCTACCGG